>DATGCX010000114.1:0-42581 GCA_035311445.1 Xanthobacteraceae bacterium
CATGGCCGCATTCGCGGTCCGATCCCTTCTCATTCCTTCGAAAAGAGCACGCCCCATGCCATCACGCAAATTCACTCGCCACGACCTCCGTGAGGCCGCGGAAAAGTACAAGAACTGGGGCAAATGGGGTCCGAACGATGAAATCGGCACGCTCAACTATACGACCCCGGAGGACATCATCGCGGCCGCGCAACTGGTGCGCAAAGGCAAGGTGATCTCGCTCGCGCTCAACTTCGACCAATTCGGCCCACAGGGCGGCAAGACCAAATATCCGCCCATGGGGCGCATCAATCCGCTGCACCTGATGCTGCGCACCGGCACCGATGCTTATTCGGGCGTGCTCGACAAGCGCGGCATCCGCGCCTCCGACGACGTGGTGGTGATGCCGCTGCAATCCGGCACCCAGTGGGATGGCCTCGGCCACATCTTCTACGAAGACAGGATGTGGAACGGTTATGACTGTCGCGAGGTGTCGAGCGCCGGCGCGGCGAAATGCGGTATCGAGAAAACCAAGAACAAGATGGTCGGCCGCGGCGTGTTCCTCGATGTGCCTCGCGCCATGGGGAAGGAAGGGCTCGACGACGGCTATGCGATCACGTCGGCGGACCTTGAAAAGACCGCCGATGCACAGGGGGTCAAGACCAGGCGCGGCGACTTCGTGATCGTGCGCACAGGTCAGATGGAACGCTGCCAGCGGCTGGGAAGCTGGGACGGCTATCCGGGCGGCGATGCGCCGGGCTTTTCATTCGAGACGCTGGAATGGATTCACAAGAGCGAGATTGCCGCGATTGCGAGCGACACCTGGGGCTGCGAGGTGCGTCCCAATGAATCCGAGGAAGGCATCAACCAGCCTTGGCACTGGATCACCATCCCGATCATGGGCATCACCATGGGAGAAATCTTCCAGGTCGCGGAACTTGCCGACGACTGTCGCGCCGACGGGGTCTACGAATTCATGTTCGTAGCCCCCGCCATTCCGATCACCGGCGCGGTGGGATCGCCGGTCAATCCACTGGCGATCAAGTAGGGCGTTTGCGCCGCCTCAAAGTTTGGGTGGTTGCACTGCCGGACCCGACTTGCTCCCCGGCAGTTCCCTGAACGCCACTCTGATCCGGACTGACAACTCCATTTTCAGTCAAGATCTGTCCATTCGGCATCACGGCAGGACCGGACTTGTTTCCGGGTAGCCCCGGCACTCCGGCGCCGCTGTTTACGGGTTGCTTACTGGTACCGGTGCTCTGGGTGTTCTGCGCTAACGCCGCAGGCACAAAGAGCATGGCACCAGCACAATTGAAAGGAATTCTCGCATGGACTTTCCTTCATGTCCTTGAAGCGGTTGCGACCAATGGTCGTTCGCTGGTCGTCTGGTCGTTCGCTGGTCGTCCTCAGACCGCACCCTTCGTAGCGTAAACAACAGTTTGTCGGAGGAGGTTCCTGCGGGCCGAAAAAGCAAGCTCACTGTCCCCTTCACAAAGCTCCAGGGCCTACACAAGTAGGCTGAGTGCTGCGTGAGACGGGCCGCTGTGGTGATGCAAGGTACCGCAGCGGAAAGAAGGTTAGACGAAGGCCGGAGCCATGGAACTCGTATCGGCAGTCGCCGAAATCATCCGCGACCTTCTCATCTTTGTCGTCGTGATGACGGCATTGCTTATCATCCTCGTCGTGGTGGTCTCGAAGATGCCCGACACCAATCCGCTCAAGCGCCTGCTTACGGCCTTGACCTATCGGGTCGGGGCGACCGTGGCAGCAGGCGCCGTCGCCATCCCGATCGAGCCGATCCCCGGCATCGATGCATTGTACGATGTCGCAGTCCCGATTCTGCTGATCTGGTATTGGTTCACATTCTTCCGGGACGCCGGTCGCGCGATGTCCAATACATCGCCGCCGAGTCAGCCGCGGATCGGCCATAACCGCCGATGACGCGGGCTGCGACTCCCGCCATTCCGATCACCGGCGCGGTGGCGATAGCCGGTCAATCTGCTAGCGATCAAATAGGGGCTACTTGCCCTTGAAATACCGCAGATCGGGCGGTGGCTGGTTGGCCTTGGTCGGTATCAGGAAGCCAACTAGCTCATGGCATGTAGCCTCCAGCGTGATGGCCGCACGATCACCGTCGAGGCAGCTGACGTTTACCTCTGCGCGGATTACGTGCATAACCGGGTGATGGTGTAAGCCGCGAGCAGCAGTTACCCTCACGGGAGGAGGGGGCCATGACAGATCCGGACGTCAACCGCGCGCGCAAGTTCATTGCAGGCGAGGCATTGTCGTTCGTCGACGCGAACGCGCTCTGGAAGCGATTGAAGACGGACGATCAGCTGTCTCTCGCAAGGCTTGTGCTACGCCAGATGCGCGTGAGGCCCGACCGCGTCATCGGTGGCGTGCCGAACGACGCCAAGACCAGGACCAAGCTCTGCGGCGAGGAAGCGCTGCTCATGAGCAAGGACCCCGAGCTCAACATGGCGACGCGTCATGACGATGCCCTCAAGCTGCTGCGCCAGGGGTGCCTGTTCATCGACGATGAGACCCTGACGGGCGACGGGGACACGTTCGGCATCGCGGGCGGCATCTGCAAGCGGCGGTGGAACGATCTCGGCCAGTTGGACGACCTGCTCAAGGCGGCGAAATTCTATGAGCGAGGAACGACATGGTACGGGACACCCGATAACCGGTTCGGCGACGATGCCTATCCGCACATCAATGCCGCGTTCGTCGAGGATCTGCTGGCGGCGGCGGGCGACGATCCGGTTAACCGACGCGCACGCGCCGTGCAGATGCGCAAAAACATTCTCGAGAAGCTGAAGGTCACCTTTCGGGCCGCGAGCGAATGGAAGGAGATGATCCGTCTCGCGAGCGCCATGCCGGAGCCGCTGCGGCGCTCGACGCTCGTCCAGGAGCAACTCAGCTTCGCTCTCAACCGCGCCGGCGACGGCGAAAAGGCTGAGCAGGTGCTGCTCGACCTGATCCGCACACGCGGACCGAGCAGCGAGACCTACGGTCTGCTCGGGCGCGTCTACAAGGATCGCTGGGACGCTGCGGTGAAACAGGGCGACAAGATACTCGCGCGTGGCCTGCTGGATAAGGCGATCGAGGCCTATCTCAAAGGGTTCGAGACCGATTGGCGGGACGCTTTCCCTGGAATTAATGCGGCGACGCTGATGACCGTGCGGACGCCGCCCGACGGGCGGCTCGCACAGATCCTGCCGGTCGTGCGCTACGCGGTCGAGCGCAAGATCGCTGCAGGCAAGCCGGATTACTGGGACCACGCGACCATGCTCGAACTCGCCGTGCTCGCGAAGGACGAGAACGCCGCGATGGATGCCCTCGTCAAGGCGGTAGCGGCCATCCGCGAGACCTGGGAGCCCGAGACGACCGCGCGCAACCTGCGGCTCATTCACGAGGCGCGCGAAGCGCGTGGCGAGGTGACGCCGTGGGCGACAGAGATCGAGGAAGAGCTCAAGCGCAAGGCGAAGGGGTGAGGGTGTTAGCGGGAACGGCGCCTCACTCGCTCGGGCCGTGCGCCACATTCGACAAATCCTGGATGGCTGGCGCTCAGGATCGGCCGATCAGCGTGCGATCACCCCGCATTTGCCGCTACCGTAGGCGGCCAGCCGCCGCCGAGTGCCTGGAACAGGCCAACGACCGCCAGCAGGCGGGCGAGCTGCACCTGGATCAACTGGTCTTCCGCGGTAAACAGCGTCTGTTCGACCTGCAGCAACGTCACCATGTTGACGGTGCCGGAATTCATCTGCTGTTCCGACAGGTCGAAGGCGCGACGTGACGCTTTCACTACGTTTTCCTGAATGCGTTCCTGCGCCGTGGTCTGCTGCACCGCGATGAGCGCCTGTTCCACATTGGAAAAACCCGAGAGCACGGCCTTGCGATAATTATGCAGAAACTGCGACTGCAGGCCCTTCTGCAATTCGAATTGGCCCAAGAGAGTGCCGCCATCAAATAACGGCTGTGTAAGGCTCGCGGTCGCCGTATAGAACCACGCGCCTGGCCCGAACAGATTGCGCAACACGGAGCTTTCAAAACCCAGTTGCCCGGTCAATTGAATGGTCGGAAAGAAGGCGGCGCGGGCGGACTCGACGCTGTAACCGGCGGATTTAAGTTGCGCTTCGGCTTGGCGTATATCGGGTCGTCGGTTGAGGAGCTCCGACGGCAGGCCCGGCGTAACGCGCGGCACGGCAATCGCCTTCAGGCTGCTGCCGCGCGGGTTGAAGCGCTCCGGCGGCTTGCCGATGAGGACTGCGAGCGCCGCGATATTCTGGCGCAGCGTTTCCTCAAGCGGCGGGATCGTGGCTCGTACCGTTTCGACCAGACTCTCCTGCTGGGCGACGTTGAGGTCCGAGGCAGTGCCTGCCTCGAACTGCTGTTTGATCAGAAACAGGATCCGGCTTGAATCAGCCAGATTGCGACGGGCAAGGCGCAAGCGATCCTGAGCCGCCACGATCTGGAAGTAGGTGTCCGCGACAGTGGTGATTGCGGTGAGCGTCACGACCTCACCGTTGTAGCGGCTTGCGACCGCCGTCTCGGCAGCGGCGTTCAACGCCGCCCGGTTCTTGCCCCAGAAATCGATGATGTAGCTCGCGCTCAGCGATGTTGAGTAGAGCCTTGAAAAGGGTGAACCTCCTCCTCCTCTGCTCGCAGTCCCACCAGTCCCCCCAACCTGTTCCGAGGCCTTTGAGGCCGTGTCGTTTGCATTGTAGTCGATGGTTGGCAGCAGCGGAGCGCCCGCAATCCGCACCTGGGCGTCCGCCTGAACGATCTGGGCGATCGCGATCGCGATGTCGAAATTGGCCGTGATGCCTTGTTCCATCAGCGAGGTCAGCTCGCGGGAGCGGAAGCTTCGCCACCAATCGAGCGCGGGCGTTGCGGCTTCGGCCGGGCCGTGCGCAGTCTTGTAGGAGTCCGGAATGTCGAGCGCGAGTTCCGGCTTGTCGATCTCAAGGCAGCCCGATGCGACCATCATAAGGCCGAGTGCTCCAGCGGTTCGGGCAAGGCGAGTCATCGCGCCATTTCGCGCGCCCCGTCGACTGGCTGCCCGTTGATGCTGACGCATGCGACCCGTCTCCTACCTGACAGACGGTCGACTCGGCAGCGCGAAGCGACGTCCGTTTTTCGCCACAGTAATTCCGGATTTCATCGCCCGAATCGTAGCTTAGACGCTTTCGGATGGCAGCACAGCCGGGCCGGAAACCCAACCGTATCAAGCCTTGATCTTTCGGTTTTCAACAGCCGTCGGCGATGCGAGGAGTGGGCCTCGCCACGCCTCCGGGAAGGGCAGGGGGCCTTTCTTCTCCCTCCCCGACTTCGGGGAGGGCAGGGGTGGGGTTCCTTCCACGGCACGAGCGCGCCTGTGAACCCCACCCGGCGCTTCGCACCACCCTCCACGAAGACGGACCGAAGACGGGGAGGGACACACCATCACTCTCCCGGGACCAGCGGCACGTGCGGCAGGTCGCCGGTGGGGTGTCGGCCGCGACGGGCGCGCACCCACAGGCTGAAACGGTCGAGGTAGAGGTAGATGACCGGCGTGGTGTAGAGCGTAAGTATCTGGCTCAGGATCAGCCCACCCACGATGGCGATACCTAGCGGCCGGCGCAGTTCGCTGCCGTCGCCGAGACCGATCGCGAGCGGCAGGGCGCCGAACAGCGCTGCGCTCGTGGTCATCATGATGGGACGGAAGCGCAACAGACAGGCTTCATAGATCGCCTGTTGCGACGTGAGGCCCTTGGTGCGCTCGGCGTAGAGCGCGAAGTCGATCATCATGATGGCGTTCTTCTTGACCAGGCCGATCAGCAGGATCACGCCGAAAAACCCCATGATGCTGAACTCGGTGTTGAAAAGCATCAGCGCCAGCACCGCGCCAACGCCGGCGGACGGCAGGGTCGACAGGATGGTGATCGGATGGATGTAACTTTCATAGAGAACACCGAGCACGATATAGATGGCGACCAGCGCGGCAAGAATGAGCCATGGCTGGTTGCGCAGCGACTGCTCGAAGGCACGCGCGGTGCCCTGGAATGTGCCGTGAATGCTCGCTGGCACACCAAGGCGGGTCATGACTTCATTGACAGCGGCGACCGCATCGCTGAGCGAGGCGCCCGGTGCCAGGTTGAACGAGATGGTGGACGATACAAAGAGGCCCTGGTGATTGACCGCAAGCGGGATATTGCCCGGGCCGAAATGGGTAACGGTGCTCAGGGGAATCATCGTTTCGGCGGCCGTGCTGACGGCGGAGCCGGTCGACGCCGCGCCTTTGCCGGTATTGCCGATGGAATTGAGCGCGAGATTGCGAGCTTCATCGGCCGCGATGGTTGAACTGGTCGACGTCGTCTTCGGTCCGCTTACGGTGCCGGCGACGGCATTGGTCGCCTGGGTTCCGCCGACCCCGCCGCCTGACCTACTGACATAGATATCCTTGAGCGTGTCCGGGTTCTGCCAATATTTCGGCGCCACCTCCATGACCACGTGATACTGATTGCGGTCGTTGTAGATGGTCGACACTTGGCGCTGGCCGAACGCATCATAGAGCGTGTTGTCGATCTGGGCGACCGTGATCCCAAGTCGCGCCGCAGTTTCGCGATCGATGGTGATGTCGGTCTCAAGCCCTCGGTTCTGCTGATCGCTGTTGACGTCGGTGAGCTGCGGCACTCTTTGCAGCTCGGCGAGAATCTTCGGCGCCCAGTTGTAGAGTTCCTCGACCGTGTCGGCTTGCAACGAAAACTGATATTGGGCATTGGCGGCGCGACCGCCAACCCGGATATCCTGAACTGCCTGCAGGAACAACGTTGCTCCCGGAACCACTGCGAGCTCGCCGCGCAATCGCCGGATCACCTGGTCGGCCGATATCTTGCGCTCGCTCAGCGGCTTGAGCGACATGAAGACGAAGCCGCCATTGGTCTGTCCGCCGCCCGTAAAGCCCACCACGGTATCGACCGCCGGATCCTTCTGGATGATCGAGATGAATTGCTGCAGCTTCTGCCGCATCAGCTGGAACGAAATGCTCTGGTCGGCCTGGATGGCGCCGGTGATCCGACCCGTATCCTGTTGCGGGAAGAACCCCTTCGGAACGATCGTGTACAGATAGAAATTGGTCACCACGGTCGCGAGCAGGATCGCCACGATAAGGCGCGGGTGATCGAGTGCCCAGGTGAGCGTGCGCCGGTAGCCGCGCGACATGAGGTCGAAGAATCGCTCGGTCACGCGAGGGAAGAGGCCCTGCTGCCCGGGCCGCGTCCGCTTAAGCAGCAGCGCGCACATCATCGGGGTGGTCGCCAGCGAGACGGCGAGCGACACCATGATCGCCACCGATAGAGTCATGGCGAATTCGCGAAACAGGCGGCCCACTATGCCGCCCATCAGCAGAATCGGAATGAACACTGCGATCAGCGAGGTGCTCATCGAGATCACCGTGAACGACACTTCGCCGGCGCCCCTGATGGCGGCCTCGATGCGCGGGACGCCAGCCTCGATGTGGCGGGAGATGTTTTCCAGTACCACGATGGCGTCGTCCACCACGAACCCTGTCGCCACCGTGAGTGCCATCAGCGACAGGTTGTCGAGGCTGTAGCCGAGCAGGTACATGGCCCCGAAGGTGCCGATCAGCGACACCGGCACCGCGACACTCGGCACCAGCGTCGCGCGCCCGCTGCGCAGGAACAGGAACACTACCAGGATGACCAGAATCACCGAGATAGCCAGTGTGCGCTCGACGTCCTTGAGCGACGCTCGGATGGTGGTCGAACGGTCAACCGCCGCGGTCAGGTCTATCGCCGGCGAGATCGCAGCCTGCAGCTCCGGCAGCAGGGCATAAACGCGGTCGACCGTGTCGATGATATTGGCGCCCGGCGCGCGATAGAGGATGACGAGCACCGATGGTTTGCCGTTGGCGAGGCCCGCGTTGCGAATATTTTCCGTCTGGTCGAGGACGTCGCCAACGTCGGTCAGGCGCACCGGCGCGCCATTACGATACGCGATGATCAGCGACTTGTATTCGGCTGCAACAGTCGCCTGGTCGTTGTTGTAGATCTGAAAGTGCCGGTCGCCGGTCTCGATCGCGCCCTTCGGGCTATGCGCATTGGCGGACGCGAGGGCGGCGCGGACGTCCTCGAGCCCGATGCGGTATTTGAACAGCGCCGATGGATTGAGCTCAACTCGCACCGCCGGGAGCGAGCTGCCGCCGACCGTGACCTCGCCAATCCCTTCGACCTGAGACAGCTTCTGCGACAGTACGGTCGAGGCTGCATCGTAAAGCTCGCCTTGTCGCACGGTATCGGAAGTCAGCGCCAGGATGAGGATCGGGGCATCCGCGGGATTGACTTTTCGATAAGTCGGATTCGTCCGCAGGCTCGCAGGCAGATCGACCCGCGCCGCGTTGATGGCCGCCTGCACGTCGCGCGCGGCGCCGTTGATGTCGCGATTGAGGCCGAACTGCAGGGTGATGCGCGTCGCACCGACGGTGCTCTGCGAAGTCATCTCCGTGACGTCGGCGATCTGGCCGAGATGGCGTTCCAGCGGCGTTGCAACCGTCGTGGCAACCACCTCGGGGCTGGCGCCGGGAAGCTGTGCCCGCACGGAGATGGTCGCAAAATCAACTTGAGGCAGCGGCGACACCGGAAGTTGAAAGAACGCCACCGCGCCGGCCGCCGCGACCCCGAAGGTGAGGAGGATGGTGGCGACCGGCCGCTTGATGAACACCGATGACGGGCTCATTCCGCGGGCCTTCCGGCGGTGAGGTCGCGCGCGTCGTCTTCGAAATGGAAGTAGCGACGCTGCAGGCGATCGAACCACAGATAGATCACCGGTGTGGTGAACAGCGTGAGCACCTGGCTGACCAGGAGCCCGCCGACGATCGAAATGCCGAGCGGGTGGCGCAGCTCGGAACCGACGCCGGTGCCGATCATCAGAGGCAGGGCGCCGAGCACGGCCGCAAAGGTGGTCATCAGGATCGGGCGGAACCGCAGCAGGCACGCCTGGTAAATCGCCTCGCGCGGCGACTTGTTCTCATTGCGCTCGGCGTCGAGCGCGAAGTCGATCATCATGATCGCATTCTTCTTGACGATGCCGATCAGCAGAATGATGCCAATGATGGCGATGACTGTGAGGTCGTCGCCCGCCGCAATCAGCGCCAGCAGCGCTCCGATGCCCGCGGACGGCAGCGTCGAGAGAATGGTGACGGGGTGGATGAAGCTCTCGTACAGCACACCCAGCACGATGTAGACCGTCACGATGGCAGCGAGGATCAGCAGCAACTCGTTCGACAACGAGCGCTGGAAGGCGAGCGCGGCGCCCTGCAGCTTGATGACGGCGCTGCGCGGCAGCCCGATCTCCTGGGCGGCGCGCATGATATCGTCGACCGCTTCGCCGAGCGATGCGCCGGGAGCGAGATTGAAAGAGATCGAGGTCGAGGGAAACTGGCCGAGATGGTCGATACGCAGCGGCGCGGTCTCCTCACGCACGCGGGCGACGACCGAGAGCGGCACCTGGCCGGTGCCGGTCGAGGTCGGGACATAAATTGACGTCAGCGACTGCAGTGAGGATTGCTGCTTGGGATCGGCCTCGAGGATCACCCGCTTCTGGTTGGAATTGGTGAAGATGGTGGAGACGATGCGCTGGCCGAACGCATCATAGAGCGCGTTGTCGATGGTCGCCGGGGTGATGCCGAACCGACCGGCGGTGTCGCGGTCGATTTCGATATAGGCTGACAGCCCGTTAGCCTGGATATCGCTCGACACGTCGGCGAAATTCGGCATGGAGGCGAGCTTTTCCACAAGGCGCGGCGCCGATTCGGCGAGTTCCTTGGAATTGGCGTCCTCCAGGATGAACTGATACTGGGTGCGGCTGACCTGATCGTCGATGGTCAGGTCCTGAACGGGTTGCATGAACAGCGATATGCCGCCCACCTGCGCTGCCGTGCGTGTCAGCCGTCTGATGATCTCGCTCACATCGGCGGTGCGGGTTTCATGCGGCTTGAGATTGATGAGCAGCCGCCCGCTGTTGAGCGTGATGTTGGTGCCATCGACGCCGATGAAGGAGGACAGGCTCTCCACATCGGGATCCTTGAGGATGGCGTCGGCGAGCGCCTGCTGGCGCTCGGCCATAGCGCCGAACGAGATCGACTGGGGTGCCTCGGAAATGCCCTGGATCAGGCCGGTGTCCTGCACCGGAAAGAATCCTTTTGGAATGACGACGTAGAGCCAGGCTGTCAGCGCCAGGGTCCCGAGCGCTACCACGAGGGTTGCGGTTTGCCGTTCGAGCACACCGCGAAGCAGATACGCATAGCCGTCGATGAGCCGATCGAACCACGCGTGGGTGAGCCGCTGAAATGCATTCTCCTGCACCTCGGCTGCGGGTTTGAGCAGCTTGGCGCAGGCCATGGGCACAAGGGTCAGCGACACCACCGCCGAGATCAGAATGGTGATCGCGAGCGTGATGGCGAACTCGCGGAACAGCCGGCCCACCACGTCGCCCATGAACAGCAGGGGGATAAGCACAGCGATGAGCGATATCGTCAGCGAGATGATGGTGAAGCCGATCTGCTCGGAGCCTTTCAGCGCGGCTTGCAGCGGCGAATCGCCCTCCTCGATGTAACGGGAGATGTTCTCGATCACCACGATCGCGTCATCGACCACGAACCCCGATGAGATGGTCAGGGCCATCAGCGTCAAATTGTTGAGACTGAAGCCGAGCAGGTACATGGCGCCGAAAGTCCCGATCAGCGACAGCGGCACCGACAGGCTCGGGATGATGGTGGCGCGGGCGCTGCGCAGGAAAACGAAGATCACCAGCACGACCAGGACGACGGCCAGCAGCAGCTCGAATTCCACGTCCGCGACCGAGGCCCGGATCGTCACGGTGCGATCGGTCAACACCGAAACGTCGATCGCGGCAGGCAGCGCGGCCTGCAACTGCGGAAGCAGCGCCTTGATATTGTCGACCACCTCGATGACGTTGGCAGCGGGCTGGCGTTGGACGTTGAGAATGACGGCCGGCGTCACGTTCATCCAGGCGGCGAGCTTGGTGTTTTGCGCGCCGTCGACCGCATTGGCGACATCGCGCAGCCGCACCGGGGAGCCGTTGCGGTACGCGATCACGAGATCGCGATAGCCTTCAGCGCTCATCAGCTGATCGTTGGCGTTGATGGTGGACGCACGCGTTGGCCCGTCGAAATTGCCCTTCGGGGTGTTGACGTTGGCGTTGCTGAGCGTCGTGCGGAGATCGTCGATGTTGAGCCCGTAGGCCGCAAGCTTGCGGATGTCGGCCTGGATGCGCACTGCCGGCTTCTGCCCGCCGCTGATGGTGACGAGGCCGACGCCGGGAAGCTGCGAAATCTTTTGCGCGAGCCGCGTATCGGCGAGTTCCTGGACTTCCGGCAGTGGCAGCGTTTCCGAACGCAGCGCGAGCGTCAGGATCGGGGCATCGGCCGGGTTGACCTTGGCGTAGATCGGTGGCGCCGGCAGGTCCGACGGCAACAGGTTCCCGGCCGCATTGATCGCCGCCTGTACCTCCTGTTCGGCGACGTCGAGGCTGAGGTTGAGACTGAACTGAAGTGTAATAACCGACGCGCCGGCCGATGTCGCCGAACTCATCTGGTTGAGCGCCGGCATCTGGCCGAGCTGGACTTCGAGCGGCGCCGTCACCGAGGAGGTCATCACGTCCGGGCTGGCACCCGGATACAAGGTCTGCACCTGGATGGTCGGATAATCGACTTCGGGTAGTGCCGCGAGCGCCAAAAAACGATAGGCGACCATGCCAGAGAGCATGATCGCTATCATCAGCAGCGTGGTCGCTACCGGCCGCATGATGAAGGGGCGCGACGGGCTCATGGAGGCACTCTTGGACGCACTCGTGAGTGACCACTCACGCGTCGGCGCGATCGGTTATCATGGGGCGCGCCGCGACCGCCGGCTGCCGTTTTGCGAATCGGCCGGTGCAGTCGTTGCGTTTCCGGTTGTTGCGTTGCCGGGCGTCGCATTTCCAGGAGTTGCGGTCGCCGGAGACGCATTGCGGTCCGCCGGACCGGCGGCACGACTGTCGGCCTCGCGCGGCACAACCTTGGCGCCATTACGCAGCTTGTCGGCGCCATCGACAACGACGCGGTCGCCCGGCGCAAGGCCCGACTGAATCGCGACCCGTTCGGCACTGGCAGGGCCGAGCGTTATCGGCCTTACGGCAACTGTGTTGTCGGCATTGACGAGATACACGAACGTGCCGGGCGCGCCGCGTTGGATCGCGCTGGTCGGTACCACGGTCGCGTCGTGAAGGGTATCGATCAGCAACTGAACATTCACAAACTGATTGGGAAATAGGCCGTCGTCCTCATTGGCGAATTCAGCGCGCAGCTTCAGCGTGCCAGTGGTGGTATCGATCTGGTTGTCGAACGTTTTCAACACGCCTGTGGCGAGCTTGACCGCACCGCTGCGATCAAAGGCGGTCACCGGCAGGATCGCGCCGGCGCGCAGCCGCTTGGCGATCTGCGGGAGGTTGTCCTCGGCCACGGTGAAAATGACGCTGATAGGCCGCAGCTGGGTCAGAACCACAATCCCGTTTGCGTCGTTGGCCGTTACGTAGTTGCCGGGATCGACCAGCCGCAGCCCGGCTCGGCCGGTGATCGGCGCGATGATGTGGCAATATGCAATGTTGAGCTTCTGAGTATCGATCTGCGCCCGGTCTGCGATGACCAGGCCCTTGTCCTGCGCCACAAGCGAAATTTGCGTATCGAGCTGCTGGCGCGGAATGGCATTGGTCTTGGCGAGGTCCTGATAGCGCTTGAGGTCGAGTTCAGCGGCCTGCAGCAGCGCCTGGTCGCGCTCAAGCGCTCCCTGAGCCTGCGCGAGAGCGAGCTCATAAGGGCGCGAATCAATCTCGGCGACAAGGTCGCCTTTGTTGATCATCTGCCCTTCCTGGTAGGCAACGCGGACGAGCTGGCCGCTGATTTGCGATCGAATGGTTACGGTGGCAAGCGACGTCACCGTGCCGAGCCCATTGAGCGTGACGTCGATGTCGCCGGTGACGGCGGGAGCCGCGACGACCGGCATCGCAGCGGCAAATGGATTTTGCCGCTGCGGTGGCGGCGCCGGCTGTCTGCCATAAAGCCACCAGCCGACCGCCGCCGCTGCGACCACGAGAATCAAAAGCCCCAGCCGTCGGCCTTTCTTCCGCGCCACGGGTTTGCGCATTGCCGGCTTGTCGAGCGGTTCCGTCCTGGCGAAATCCGTGGTGGTGCGGTCGTCCATGAGTTGCCGTCAACGCCCTGCCGTTCAACCGAATAAACCGGCGCGGCTGCATCATGCGCCAGACACGCCGGCAATCGCGTGGCCTCAATTCGTCAATTTCTCACAAATGGACGCCATCTTACCAGATCAGACAATCCCATGTTCCGAAACCAGACGTTACGGACGTGTTTCCGATGGATGAAAAAACGTCAATGTGACCGATGCATGCTGGCAACGGGCGATCGCAGCAGACGTTCCCGGAACAATTCCCGCGCGCGGGCACTTTCATTGCGTTGCATCAAATAACTGAAACGGAACGGAATTCTGTGGCACTCGATCTGGCTGCGGCGCGCACATGGGCCACACCCGGACGAGGCCGCAAGCATCCGAAGGTACACGGCTGCTCCTTGTCGGCAGGGCAGCGTATGAAACCGCACGGCGGATGTATCCGCAGGATCGGATCGATTATCGGTGTGGGGCGAGGATGATTGAGCGGAGCTACGAGTGCGATGCGGCCATCGGAGGCTAATTCACCACAGCCTCGGCGGCGGAATTGAGTTCCTAGGTTTCTCCTCGGAAGTTGACGGCTTTGGTGGCGACTGCGCAGCCTGGGGTAAGGGCTGATGCCAATCCTTCTTCGGACTTGGTGAGCTACCGACAGGGGCCTTGTTCGAATCAGGGGCCTTGTTCGGATAGAGTGTATGCCCGGTGGAGGGTGCCTTATCTAATTCTCTTCGCCCCTGTACCATCACCGCACGTGGTTGGGCCAGGCAATCAGGGTCTGCTCGGCTAATACTTACAGGTGCGTCGAGACCGAAATTTTTTTGAACGTCTAGCACATGCGTAACAAGCTCCTTGACGAACCCCTCGCAGCCGCTGAGCACTAGGCCGCGACGGCTTAGGGCGGCGACCAAATCCTTCAGAAACGCCGAATCCTCCAAAGACGCCCAAGAAAAGCTCAAAATCACCTTAACGAACAGTGCGAGGCCCAATTTCGCGCGATCATCAGCCGTCGGATTGCCCCCACGATATGCCGCCAATAGCGACCCGAATGTAGGGCGTGCCTTGCCGGTATCATCAGGGGTCTTGGGCGCAAGGTTGTTGTGGTCAAGAACCACCGCTCCAAGAAACTCCTTGATCGATTCGGACAGTGGCTCGCCCGGTGGTCGAAAAGCAGAGTTTAATCCCTCAACGATCAGGGATTCATGTATGGGGCGCTCCCCTGAGCTGTTGTGTTCCGTCAGCAAATCCCGAATGGTGTCGTCTATGATTTTGTCTGAAGAGAATGGCATCCGTAGCGCTCCTCTGTCGGGGCGCCCCCACAAAGTGTCATTGTGCCGCGTCTTGGTGAGAGAGGGAAGGCGGGCTGTTAGCCCGCCTCACCGCCATCAACCGCTCCTTCAGCTGCTTGAACTCTTCTGCCCCTTTGGCGATGGCCTCTGCTTCGCTGGTGGCTTCAACGTCACCAAGCCAGACCGCTTTGGCGCGGAGGATCAGGATGGACCATCGTACCAACTTCATCGTCGCCCAGACCGCAAAGCCTGTCGCTGCCATTGCGGCTGGGGCGGTGAGTGCTACCGTACTCAACGCGCATCCCCACATTTGGCACATCGAAAGCCAGCACACCGTGGCGCTCTACTCCAACATCGGAACCGCAACGGTTACGTCGTCCGTGAGCGCATCGACCGCGGTGAGCACCTGAGCGTTGGCCCCAAACGCCAAGGCACCGGCCCCAACGTGGTGAAACGGGATCGACCGTCAAGCGCCAGAAGTGCCGATGAAACGGGCACTTTCTGGCACTCGGCCGCATTCGACCACACAGAACTTTTTGAACTATCTCTACGGCAGTTAGTGCCTAGGCAGTGCGCGCGGGCCTGCCGCAGGCAAGCATCGTATCGACCTTGGCCATGAGCGCTCGCGATTCGGCGATCGTCTTTCGGGCGGCCGCCACGTGTTCCGTTATTTCAAGCCGCAGCAGAAATATGTGCCGCGTGTGTTCGGGTGAACCTGCGGCTACTTTTCGGTTGAATTCGGCTTGCGGCACGTCGTGCTCCCATTTGCTCTTGAGGCGGGAGCGCAAATCGTCTCTCAGCCACCGACGCCCGGGCGGCAGTTGCCAGTGATGGGCTCAAGCTATCACGAACCTGCGAACTTGACGACACGAACGTACAAACTTAACGAATCGTGCCATTGAGGCCGCTACGGAGGATTGCATCGACCTCAGCGATCAGGGCGTGCGATTGGGCAATTGCTTCCTGCGCCTCACTCGACACTTGGAACGCTCGTCGGGTGTGATCCACCAATTCATTGATGAGTCGTCCTTGCAGCATCGCTTCGCAGCAAAGGAATGCCCCGATCGAGGGGTGGGAAGATGGAGGAGACCTGATCGGGGCGTTGGTGCACCAGTCCTATTTTTTTAGCATTTCGCGGCAGCTGAGGCACAAACACAAATCCTGTCAAATTGTTGCGGGTTGTCGGTGTGGCAACTATGCTAGCTGCTCCTTGCTCTGTCCCATATCGGAGCACCGGCTCCGGGCCCCCGAGAATATGCTCTGAAAGCGATCCCTATAGCGCTCATAGATATCCACAGAGCTGCAAGGAGCGGTAGCTTTCGGTTGCTCGCACAACGTGAGCGTGGCTCCAGACCTCTCCCTCAGCCCCAAAGAGGTCGGGGCCACCAAGGGGAGGAGATCAATAATGCCCTCTTGGACGTGTACGATTTGCCGACAGGTGGTGGAGTTGCGGGAAGACGGTAGACCTCGGTGGCCGGTAAAGACGTACGACGCCTGCAAGCTCCAGCATCACTATCTAGGTAATGCCTGCATTGCTTACGGGCAGCCGGATGTCGCCAAGGAGTTGATCAGGATGGTGAATGCTGCCGCGAAGTAGCTCGACGAGCTTCCTGAAGTAGATGAGCTTCCTAAAGAATAGCCCCGGAGAGGGAGGCAAACCGGGGCTATTCCAGGCCGAAGAGCGCAGCCAGCCTCTGCGCTGAGCATTAAGGCTGAGGTGATTCGAGAGCTCTTACAAGCCACGACTTTCAACAATCCACTTAAATCATTGTCAAAGACTGTTCCATTGCGCTCTCGCACCAGATGTTTGGAACGTTGGCGCGGTGATGGCGTTCATCGGAAAGATTTGGCGCCATGACCGTTCAAGACACATACAGAGACAAAGCTACAGAGACAAAGCGCGTTGTTGCGTGGAAACTGCCCAAGGATTGAGCGATCCGGCGGAGCGGGTTGTAATGCTCGGCATTGCTCGCGACTACATAAGTTTGGCCGACCACGTCGAGCGACGGCACGACCGCAACACAGGCCATAGCCACGAACGCGCAAAGCCATAGCTACGAACGCGCAAATATGCCGACAGACGGTTAGGCTCTTTGCTCTGGTCCCAGCCGTCACAGCGTCGGCCCCGACCTATCCCATCCACCCAAGGTCGGAGCCGTTCTGCCCCACGACCCCCGGCTGCGTGAGTAGCGGGGCCGCGTCCAGAACTGGGCGACCGGCGGGGTTCGCCGAGCCGAACGCGACGGTAGAGCTGCCGGAAATCGAGGCTGCGCGAGGGCAGCACCGTGGCCTGCCATCGCATGTTGCGCAGCGTTGCGGGCCGGGCACTGTTGGCGGGCAAGAGAATGCCCCGGTCCCTGCGCGGAGGGTTGTTCGTGCAGCGACCGGGGCAGTTACGTCGCGACTGAAAGTGGGGGCGATAGTCGCGCGCCAGCAATCAACAGTGTGGGGGTGTGGGTAGTTCCCGAATGGACTCGATATTTTTGCTGGAGCCAATGGGTTGCGAGCCGCGGGCCGGTGACCTCGAACGGGCTTGATCGCCTCAGCAGCGGGCCGCGCTCCATTGCCGCTCGCGATCGGGCTAATTAAACGTCACACCGCCCCTGACGAGGCCGGAACCTATCGGTATGTTGGATAGTTGACACTCCAGGCTCATGGCTGTGGGTCCTTAGTCTGGAGGCGTAGGGTGAATACAGACCTGTTTCAGCGACGCGCCGATGAATGCCGGCGCCTTGCCACGGTTGCGCGCAACGCTAGTGACAAGAAGTTTTGGCTAGGGCTGGTTGAGCGCTGGCAGGCGCTGGGGAGCCAAAACATGCGGGAACTTGGGCGAGATAAGTCGCGCTCATCTCGCCGGCGGCAATCCGGACTGTCCGCGGCCGATTAACGGTTTTTCGAGAAAGCCCCGGTTGGGGGCGGAATACAGCCGGGGCTAAGCCCAAGCCGGGGAACCATCTGAGCTGTCCCGACGCTGAGGCGATTTGAGAGTTCTTTCAAAGCCGCAACCGTCGACAGTGCAGGGCCATTTATCGGGGCAAAGGCGCCCCGGTTCCCCCGCGGGTGGATCGAGGGAGAGACCGGGGCTGCTCGATGCGTTGCGCACCGTGATGGGGTTGAGAGGGAACGGCCGCACGCGAACAAGCTAACGGCAACTCGCTGCGATTTATTCCGGCGGATGCGAAAATTATCTCGGCGGGTCCGGACGGGTTAGGTGCGCCTTCCAGCCGCGCCTGCTCAACTTCCCGCTTTGCGGCTTCGGCGCTTCCGCGTACTTTGTTTCGACAGTGCCAGGAAAGGTTGCGGTAGACATCGGACCGGAGCGGCGGCAGAGGTAGCGTTATCGAAAAGCCCCGGTGGAACCTTACCTGGGGCGAGCAATAGCCCCGACTTCCTTTTGTCCGAGCTTTCCAAGTCCCCGAAGAGGTCGGGGCCGCCACGCGCTATTCCAATTCTATTGGACCAAAGCAATTCCCTATAAGGCTCATAGATATTCTTGCGCTATGATAAGTAGCTAACATTGGGTTCATGCGAGGGCTGTGGGCGATCAGTCCGGAGGCGTAGAGTGAGTATAGAGTTATTTCAGCGGCGCGCTGATGAATGCCGTCGCCTTGCCACGGCCGCGCGCAATCCCAGCGATAGGCAATTCTGGTTAGGGTTGGTTGAGCGCTGGCAGGCGCTACACAGTCAAAGCATAACAAGGCCAGGGCGGGACAAATCCCGTTCACCGCTTCGAAGACAGTCCGAACTGTCCGCGGCCGATTGACGATTTTCGCGAAAAATAAAAAGCCCCGGTTGCGGGAGGAACACAGCCGGGGCGAGGTCCAAGCCTGCAACGGTGAGAGCCGTTCTGAGCTGCCTTGCAGGTTGAGGTGATTCGCAAGTTATTTCAAGCCGCGGATTTCCGATAGCCACAGCTGACAGCCGCGGAGGTCTCGACTGCAGCATCTCGTCGGGGCTGGTCAAAGACCGACCCCCGATGATGCTGTTTACCCGTTTCCTCAACTCACAACAGCGTGCCTCGTAAAATGAGGGCTGCGACTCCGAAATAAATGACCAGGCCGGTGACGTCGACCAGGGTGGCGACGAACGGTGCCGAGGCCGCGGCTGGATCGAAGCCGACCGCGCGCAGCAGGAACGGGAGCATCGATCCGACCATGGAGCCGAACGTAACGATGCCAACGAGCGCAGCGCCCACCGTTATGGCGACCAATATCCAGTGGGGGCCATAATCGTAGAGTCCGAATACCTGCCAGAACGTGATGCGGGCAATACCGATCACCCCCAGAATGCTGCCCAGCATGATGCCCGTGGGCAATTCGCGTAACGCCACGCGCCACCAATCGATGAGCCGCAGCTCGCGAAGGGCCAATGCGCGGATGAGGAGCGAAGTCGCCTGGGATCCGGAATTGCCACCCGAACTCATGATCAGGGGAATGAACAGGGTGAGGACGATGGCTTTCTCGAGTTCGCCTTGAAAACCCTGCATGGCGGATGTCGTGAGCATTTCCGACACAAACAGCGCGCAGAGCCAGCCGGCCCGCTTGCGGATCATCTTCGCAAAGCCGATGTCCATGTAAGGCTCGTCGAGCGCTTCCACGCCGCCAAACCGCTGCACTTCCTCGGTCTGTCGCTCCACAATCGCGTCGATCACGTCATCAACCGTGACGATGCCGACCAGCTGGCCGGTTCCATCGACGACCGGGACGGCCAACAAGTCATATTTCGAAATCACACGCGCGGCCTCGTCGCGGCTGGCAAGCGGCGACAAGGTCACGGGGCGCCGCTTCGGCGCCGCCGTCAGGACCGAGTCCTCCGGATCGGCCGAAATCAATCGCCGCAGCGGCAGCGCCCGCAACAACACCTTGGAGCGCGGATCCAGGATGTAGATCGCGTAGACAGTTTCGCGGGTCCGCTCGACCATTCTGACGTGCTGCAAAGTCTGCGCCACCGTCCAGTTCGCCGGCACGCTGACGAATTCCGTAGTCATCAGCGAGCCGACGCTCTCTTCCGGATAAATCAGAAGCTGCCGAACCGACGCCTTGGTCTCGGTGTCGAGACGCGCCAGCAGGTCGGAGCGGACCGGCTCGTCCAGCTCGAGAAACACGTCGGCCACCCGGTCGGCGGACATGCCCGACAACATCGGCACGACGCGATCGCGCGGGATCGCCTCGATGATCTCGCCCGGGTCTCGCAGGCCAGGGGTATCGAGCGCAGCGATCGCCGTGTCCAGCGGCAGGTTCTGTAGAACAGCGGCAGCAAACTGCGGGATCTCCCCATTGAGCGCCTCGGCGATGTCGGCTGGCATCTCATCGGCGAGGCGGGCCGCCAGTGCTGCCGGATCGACCACTTCCTCGGTGTCGGTGGTGGTTTCGTTCATCGCTCACCTCAGGTCGCTGGCGCTTTTTTGGGAATTGGACGCATGAAACACACCACCGCGCCAAGCGCAAAGGCGCAAACGCGCTTCGACGTCGAAAAGGTCATGTCAGGACGGGTGTAGTGTCGCCCGGGCGGCAAGGAAAGCCGGAAAACGGCGGCGAGAAAATAATCGCAGGACCGGGCGCTCACCGTCGCGTGGCGGTTGCCGCGGCCGGATTTGATGCAAACGGCGGGCGATGAATATTCCGCGGAGGATGCGGTCAGGCTGCGGCGCGGCGCTCGATCGGCCGCACCGTTAATTGCACGAGCCTGCCGAACCGCAGCACGGTCACGTCAACTTTCTGATCGACCCGGCTGCCATCGAGCAGGCGCACCAGATCGTCGACCCCGGTGACCGTCTCTTCGCCGAGCTTGACCACGATGTCTTGGGTGGCGAAGCCAGCCGCCGCAGCGGGGCTATGGGGTTCGATGCCGATCAACAGGGCGCCCAGCTTGTTTTCCAGACCGAATTCCTGGGCATAACGGCGCGGCACCGGTACGGTCTGGGCGGAGACGCCGATATATGCGCGCCGCACGCGACTGTGGCGAATAAGTTCGCCGAGCACGAATTTAGCCGTGTTGCTGGCGACTGCGAAGCAAATGCCCTGGGCGCCCGCGATCACGGCCGTGTTGATGCCGACGACCTCGCCTCGCGTCGAGACCAGCGGACCGCCGGAATTGCCGGGGTTGAGGGCAGCGTCGGTCTGCACCACATCGTCGATAAGGCGCCCGTTCGAGGCGCGCAGCGAACGACCGAGCGCCGAAATGACGCCTGACGTCACGGTGAATTCGAACCCCAGCGGATTACCGATGGCGACCACGAGCTGGCCGCGGCGCAAGAGCTTTGAATCGCCCAGCATTGCGGACGCAAGCCGGCGTGCCGCCGTCACCCGCAGCAGTGCGAGATCGGTATCGCGGTCTTCGCCGATCAGCCGCGCCTCGAGGAGGCGACCCTCGCTGTCGGTAAGGCGGGCCTCGTGATGGCCCTGGATCACATGGCTGTTGGTCAGGACGAGGCCATCCGGAGAAATGACGACGCCGGAACCGATACCGCCTGACCGCCGGCCGTTGCGGACTGTTTCGACGCGCACCACAGCGGGGCCGACCCGATCGACAACCGCCGCGATACCGCTCGATAGAGCGTCAAGCAGCGCGATTGCCTCGCTCGGCGGGCCGTTATCAGCGGCCTGATTATCCGGAACACTGCGATCGATGTGGAGCATGGGGGTCACCGGAGACCGTATATGGGAGCGGCCGCGCGCTTTTTCAAACCGAGGTCGATCGCTGGGTCAGACCATCACCAGACCCGCGCGGATCGCAATCGCGATCGCTTCGAAGCGACCGCGAGCGCCAAGCTTTTCGGTGAGCGAGGCCACATGAAACTTGGCCGTATGGACTGATACCGCGAGGGCGCGAGCGATGTCCTTGTTGGACGCTCCTTCGGCGAGCAGTGCCAGAACCTGGCATTCCCGCGGGGTCAGGAGGAACGGCAATTCGTCGCCGCCGTCGCGGGGATCGGCCCAGGGCTCTTCGCTCGCGACGTCGTTGTGTGGCGCGACCGCATAGCCGGCGGCGACGACGGTAATGACCGCCGCAAGCGTTGCGGCATCCACCTCCGTCGGCACGACCGCGCGAACGTCCGCTGGCCAGCTTTCGGGGGCTTTGCCCGACGCCAGGGCGATCACCGGAGCGGCGGTCTCAACCGGGCGGTCGGCCAGTACCACATCGACGTCTTCGATGGGCTCGTCAGGATCAGCCACATCGATTTCGGCATCGTCGCATATGTCGGCGATGTCAGCGCGAAGGGCACGATCCGCGATGTAAAGGGCGACGCGGATTTGCCGTGTTCGCTGCCGTGGCCGCAAGGTCACGAGTCACGCCTGAGGACGCGGTGCGATCGTAACATTGACGCTCATGCGGGCTCCCGCCCGAATGACGTCGACGGCCAGTTTCTTGCCAACCGCGTCGGGCCCGAGCTGTTGGTAGAGGCTGCGCAGTCCGCTCACGGCGACACCGCCGACCCCGATGATGATGTCGCCCTGGAGAATGCCGGCGGCCTTGGCTGGACCCGCCGGATCAAGCGTCACCACCATGGCACCGCGCCGCGTTTCGGTGCCTTCGGCGGGGACGGGGACGCGTTGCAGTCCAACACCGAGATAGCCGCGGGCGATGTGGCCTTTGGCTTGGATGGTCGGCACGACGCGGGCAATAGTCGCTGCCGGAATCGCGAGCACGCGCCGCCGTGGGCCGAACACCGCGATACCGATCAAGGCGCCATCGGCACCGACCAGTGCGCCCCCCTCTGCGATTGCCGGAAGGCGTACATCGATCACAAGCCTTGCATCAATCTGCCCACCATGGCGGCTGCGCCAAGGACCACCCGCAAAAGACACGATCCCCATTGTTGCAACGGTATTGCCATCGGCGCGCCCGATCACGAACGCAAGATGGCCGGCTTGCGGGTCCGGTGCGAACGTGTTCGATGCGAAAGCTCTGACAGATGGCGCCGCTTCATAGCGCAGCACCGCAATATCGGTCGATGGATCGCGCCCCGCGAGGGTCGCCTGTACGCGGTTTCCGTCAGGTAACGTAAGAGCAAGATCGGTGTCTTGCACCACCGTTTCTTCGGCCGTCACAACGATACCGGGTTGCCAGATGATACCGCTTGATGGGCGGCGACCGCCGCCATGCACGCCGACAACTGACTGCGCCGTGGCAGCAACCGTGGCGGCAAGTTGATTGGAAAACTGCAGGGGAGATGGAAGCTGGAATTCGGGCGAAACAGGGTTTGTCATGATTACCTCCGTTGCGCCTCAGGTGGGGCCGTTTGCGCTGCGAACAACTGACCGGATGGCTAGGTAACGACTGGGGTGAGCGCCTTGCGTTTTCCGGGACCTTGCCGCAAAACGCATCGCAATCCGGCGGCGGCTCGGATTTCAGAGGGCGGTTTGCGGGAGGCACGGATCATGGATTTTCAGGCAGCACGCCGGGCGATGGTGGACGGCCAAGTGCGCACCAACGATGTCACCCACCTCGGTCTCATCGCTGCGATCTTGGAAATCCCGCGTGAAGCCTTCGTTCCAAAAGACCTGGCGGCTCTCGCCTACCTGGACCGCGATGTGGTGATTGCCGATGCCACCGCAACAGAACCTGCGCGCTGTCTCATGAAGCCCATGGTGCTGGCGCGGCTGATTCAGGCGGCCGATCCGAATCCGCAAGACCGCGTGTTGGTGCTGGGCGCGGGCAGCGGCTACGCGGCGGCAGTGATGTCCCGACTGGTCGCCGAAGTGGTCGCACTCGAGCAGAATGTGTCTCTTGTGCAACAGGCCGGGCTGGTACTTTCTTCGCTTGGTTGCCGCAACGTCGTTGTTGTCCAAGGCGCGCTCGCCGGCGGGGCGCCGGCGTCAGCTCCCTACGACGTGATCTTGATCGACGGCAGGATCGAAATCGTACCGGAGGAGCTGTATGGGCAATTGTCGTCACGGGGGCGTATGGTCGCCATCGTAGGGGCCGGTCCGGTCGGGAAGGCTACTTTATTCCGGTCCGGTAACGGGATCCGTGGCCTTGAGCTGTTCGATGCGAACGCTCCGCTGCTGCCCGGCTTTGGTTTGGCGCCCGCCTTCGTTTTTTGATCCTGTCGGTTTTTAAGATTTCGCGTCCGGCGGGTTTGCCTGCTGGGCGACCTTGGTGTTGCGCTTTTGCCCCACTGTCGGAATTTTTCCCAATTGAGGTGTATAAGTAGGGTTTTGCCGCGAGGAGGAGTCGCGTATTGTTAATTTTCAATACCGTAGGGTGGGATTCGGGGTCGCGGTCCATTACGGCGCGATTGTCCTGCGATTTGGTCTGGGGGGCGGGATGTTGCTTCGGACGGTGACGTCGGGTAGCGCAGGGCTCTTGGCCTGCCTGGTGGCGCTGGCGGCGCAGGCGGACACGCTCAATGGCGCGCTGATCAACGCGTATCAGAACAATCCGCAGCTCAATTCCCAGCGCGCAGTGGTGCGCCAGACCGACGAACAGGTGCCGCAGGCGCTCTCCGGCTACAAGCCGACCGTGACGGCGACCGCATCGACCGCACAGCAATACACCAGCACGGTATCGAAGGTGCCGGTTCCGATTGATCCGATCAATCCCAGGTCCGGGACCCATCCGGACTATCCCCGCGTAGGCGTCGGCTCTTCACCGAGCGCCCTCAATTTGACGGTCACCCAGAACGTCTTCAACGGATTTCAAACCGCGAACCGGGTCCGCCAGGCCGAAACGAATACGTCGGCAGCGCGGGAAGCCCTGCGGGTTGGCGAGCAGACTATTTTGCTGAATGCCGCCACGGCTTACATGGATCTGTTGCGCGACGCCGCGTTGCTCGAATTGCAGCGTCGCAACGTGGAAGTGCTCCAGGAGCAGTTGCGCCAGACCCGTGATCGCTTCAATGTTGGTGAAGTGACACGCACCGACGTCGCTCAGGCGGAATCCCGTTTGGCCCAGGGACGCGCTACGGTGCTGTCCGCCGAATCTCAATATTCCAGGTCGCGCGCGAACTATCGGCAGTTCGTCGGTGTGGAAGCCGGTACCTTGCAACCCGGCGCGCCGGTCGACCGCCTGACGCCGCGGCGTCTGATCGACGCGATCGAGATTGCACGCGCGCGGCATCCGGCCGTCGGCGTCGCCATGTTCGGCATTGACGCCGCCGTCCTGCAGGTCAAGATCACCGAGGGCTCGCTTTATCCGCAAGCGCGCCTCATCGGCAACGTCGCACAAAACTGGGAAACCAATCTGCAAAACCAGCTGCAGCAGTTCACCGCCTTCGTGCAGGGGCAGGTCACGATCCCAATCTTTAATGCTGGCCCCGCTGGCGCGTCGGATACGTTTTCAGCGATCCGTGCGGCCAAAGAGGTTGTCGGCCAGAAACGCATCGACCTCGACACCGCGCGCGATCAGGTTCAGGCCAACGTCGTGACGGCATGGGGGCAGCTCGATGCCGCGAGGGCGCAGATATTGGCGACCCAGGCTCAGGTGGCGTCGGCAGAGATCGCACTCAACGGCGTGCGCGAGGAAGCCCGTGTGGGCCAGCGCACGACCCTCGACGTGCTCAACTCCCAGCAGGAACTCGTCAACGCCCGGACCGCGTTGGTCACTGCTCAGCACGATCGTGTCGTGGCGTCGTACAGTCTTTTGAGCGCCGTCGGCGAATTGAATTTGCCCAAGCTCGGCATAACGATTCCGCTCTACGATCCGATGGTGCACTATGAGCAGGTGCGCGATGCCTGGGTCGGCGTGCGCATTCCCGACGGACGCTGATCAGCATCGCTTGTCTGAAATACGCAAATTCGCCACAGATTAGGCGTAACTTTTGCGCATTGCTTGCATTTCAGTGTTTAATTGCGATATTGGAGCTCTTACTGAGGCGATCGGCCGTGCGCCATGCGCGCAGCGAAAGGGCCGGTCGATTGCCGGTCGCGGTAGGAAAGTGGCGATGTCTCAACCCGCAAAGGCTCAAGAGCCGTCAATGGAGGAGATTTTGGCCTCCATCCGCCGCATCATTTCGGATGATGAGGCGGCGAGGCCGGCGGCTGCGCCGCCGGCGGCCGCCGCAAACGGTGCAAAGAATAGCCAAGATGACGTCAATGCCATGCTGGGCGGTTTCGATGCAGCCGGGGACGACCAGTCTGATGAGGCAGGTCCCGCCGGGTCCCAGCCGGCAGCCAATGTGCTTGAACTGACCGAATCGATGCAGGCCAGGGCGCCAGCGTTCAACGGCGTCGAACGTTCGTCCGGTGCGGTGTCTGGCGAAACCCCGAAACCCGAGCGCCCGCGCGCTGCGCGGGAGCCGCAGGCGGTGCCGATGCGGGATCGTTCGCTACTGTCGCCGCGCACGAACGCCGCCGTCGACACTGCGTTCAGTTCTCTGGCCCACACCGTGTTGGTGCAGAACTCGCGCACCTTGGAAGACCTGGTGCGCGAAATGCTCAAGCCCATGCTCAAGGCGTGGCTCGACGATAACCTGCCCAACATGGTGGAGCGCCTCGTGCGCGCCGAGATCGAGCGGGTGTCGCGCGGACGGGGGTAGTGCCAACGCTTCATGCTCATAGGCGTCAGCAGGCATCCAGTTGGGTCGCCTCGATGGGCGCTTTGCCTGAAGCAATTACCACAGGTTGCACCACAATGAATTAAGTGAAGCGCCGCAAGCGGTCCTTTGGTCGTGTGCGTCTACAGACCGGCAGGTCAGAATCCGCCAAACCGATAATTTAGACCCAGACCGACAGAATCGATCCGAGAAATATCGGTCGATGCCACGGTCATGTGGAGATATTCCAGCTTTGCGCTGAGATTCGGCGTGATGCCCACTCAATTCCTGCGCCCAGTGCGGCGCCGACTTTGCGGCCCGAGCCGGAGCAGAAGGGCTCATTCGCGATGACGTAGCTCTTGACGGGACTATCTGGCCGAGCCGCTGCGGCTGAAGACAAAGCAACCCCCGCATCATTGAAACTTACCAAAACGGAGTCTTTTGTCCGCAAGCTGCGGCGCGAAGTTACCGACACGTCCATTTTATGGAACCGATGGGTTGCCACCGCGCTAGCGACCGAGCCGGTCGAAGGCAGCACGTACGGGAGCGCTGGATATCTTGATGAGCCCGCTATAGGGCTGATTCCATCTGCACGATCAGAAAGAGCGATCCTGCCGCCGACAGCGCACAGACGAGCAGCGCCGCGACTACGCTGCCGTTACGCGGTGCAAACAGGCCAAAGCTGGCGAAAATCATCGCGAGCCAAAAAATCAGAATAGTCAGGAACGGCCACTGAATTCCGCTTCCGGTCTGCTCGAGCACCAGCCAGCGCCCTTTCGCGATTTCCCCCGTGATCTCCAGCGCCGTGGACTTAAGCCAGCGCTGGGCATCGTTCTGGGGCGAAAGCTCCAGCAGCTTTCGCTGAACTTCCTCGATGGCCGAACCTTGTCCGATCGCCGCGGGCGCTACCTTCCCATTGCTCTCCTCAGGCCAGATCTGGCCGATTCTCATCGCGAAAATCTCGCGAAACACGCTGCGAAGTTCGCGAGTCTCAGGGCCATACTGGGCCATGGTGCGATCAAGCAGGACAGCGTCCGCCGCCATGCGCCGCATTTCGGTGTCTTTGCCATCGAATGAGTTCTTGGCGGATGCGATCAGCAAACCGACGACCAGTGCCGCGAGCGTGGCGATCATGGCCATCGCCACCTTGATGACATCCTTGGAGTCCGCGCTCAGGTGATGCTTAGGCAGCACCGCACCAAGCAGCATTCCGAGCAATGCGCCCCCGAAGGTGCATCCAAACGCGATTCCGCCAACCGACAGGGCACTCATGCCCTAGTCACTCGCTTCAACCAATCCGAAAGGATTGCAGGTCCTCCAACATTGTCTGCTGTAGGGGGCGACCCTCGTGGTCGCCCCGTTTGCGATCATCCATTGCGTCCGCCCGCAACAGGGCGACCACAAGGGTCGCCCTACATCATCTTTAAGGTCGCCTGTCATGATGCCTCGATCCCTTCAGGTTGGCTGAAGCGAGCGACTCCAACTCCTAGACGCAGCGCCGCACGCGCACGCCGTTCACAACGACATAGCGGCAAGCGGCCGCCGGCGCATGTACGACCGCCGCTCCGTGCGCGGTGGCACAACCAGCTCGATAGACGCCTCGCGCATAGACGACGGCATTCGCGTCAGTTGAGCTAACCATGATGAAGCCCGCGAACGCGGTGGCAGCGAGAGCCGTTAGTGCAAACAAACGCACTGTCTTTACCTCCTGGTATATGAGACTTCTACGTGGACTTTTGCAGATGCCCTCGTTCAGTTGGCCCATGCGGGCGCCCCATTACTCGATCAAACTATGGAGCGATTGCGCGCTGCACATCCGCGAGCGCCCGCTCGCAAGCGCTGGTGTCGCCTGCACTGTCGGCCGCACGCGCCTGGGCTAGCGCAGCCAGCGCCCGCTCTCCGCGCGCTCCTTCCTGGAGCTTTTCTTCGGCTGCCGCGACCGAGGATGGCGTAGGTTGGCGGTGCGTTGTCGCGGCTGTGCTCTCTCGTGCGGACGGGCCGGCAGCCGCCGTGGCTGCGATCATTGCATCAACACGAGCCTGCATACGGTCAATCTCAACCGAGCATGGCCCGGCGCGAGCGGTGACGATTGAAAGGGCGAGCGTTGCAGCGACCAACGCGCCTGAGTGATGGATACCCATAGCTTCACCTCTCACATGGTTGCGTGTGCCTCGGTCAGCCCTGTGAAGGGCTGACCAGTCTCTTCATCAACCACTACCGCCGGTCGGCTGCTTTCTCTTCTGCTTCCCTGAGCCGCCTCACGTCTCCGGGCGAGAGCTTGGGCCGGTCGATCGTCAATGTGATCTTGTTGAGCTTGCCGGTGTGCCGGATAAAGAGCTTCTTCTCATCATCCGAAAGTTGGTCCCAATTCTTCAGCAGATCGGTCGGCCATGGCGTCAGCTTGGCGTTCTGCGGGATGACACCGAGCTTCTTCTGGTTTTCGAAGATCGTTTCGCGCAGCTTATTCCAGCCTTGATCGAACAAGTGCATGTCGCTGATCTTCTTGATCCATTCCGGCGTCGGGTGGTGCGGTGCATGCGTGGCGCCGGGCGCAAACTTGATCAGGAAGGGCTGATCGGGCGACAACACGTTCATGCGATTCATGTAATCGATCGCTTCATCCGCCATCGCAGTCATCAGATTCCAACCGGGTTTACCCTCATACGGATAGATTGGTGTCGTGTTGCGCACGAGGTTACCGGGCTCCCACTGGTTGGTATCGCCTCCCATGAAGCCGTAGAAGTATTCGAAGCCCATGCCGGTCGGCCATTGATCAAACGGGCCAGCCTGACTGGACTGATATTCCGGGGTATTGTGGTTCTTGCCGAACCATGCCGTGTGATAGCCGTTGTCAGAAAGGATGCGGCCGATAGTGGCCTTGTCCCTGGTGATGACGCTGTCGTAGCCCGGATAGCCGGTCGCCTGCTCGGCGATAACGCCATAACCGACGGAGTGATGGTTGCGTCCGGTGATCAGCGCCGCGCGTGTCGGCGAGCACAAGGCCGTCGAATGAAAATTCGTATAACGCAGGCCGTCCCGCGCGATCCTGTCGAGCGTCGGCGTCGGAATGACGCCACCGAATGTGCTGGGAACGCCATAACCTGAGTCGTCGGTTATGATGAGGAGGACGTTCGGCGCGCCCTGGGGCGGAACGACACGCGCGGGCCAGTAAGGCGTCGATCGTGTTGCTTCGCGCTCGATCGTGCCACGAAACTGTTGCGGCGGCGGTGGAAGTTGACGCCCGTCGATCGTTGTCGTAGCGCTCGGTGACCCTGGCGTGCCGGTGCTCTGTTGCGCGTAAGCGGCCAGCGCTGCCGACATCATGAGCACGCCGCCGCTAATCAATCCTATTGCGACAGGACGTACCGTTTTCCTTGAGAACTTGATCATAATTCGCTCTCCGTCAATGGCTTAAATTCATGCTTCGAACTTCGGCATAGCCCCATGACTGAACAGCACCCGATTGTAAGATCAAAGCAACAAAGCCTATTAGCGTTCGGGATCATTTCATTGATGAAAGTCAAAGCAGCGCAGCTGGTTGAGCGCAGCGAAACCCGGGGCGGCTTTACGGAGAGGCAGTCCCGGATTTTGCTCTGCTCAGTCCGGGGCTACGCAGCGAACGCTCATCAAACCCGCCATGGATCGACAAGCGGCACGCCGGTAGACTCGAAGTCGGCTGTATTACGTGTCACCAACGTAACGCTATGCTGGATTGCCGTGGCCGCAATCAACGAATCGATCACGGGAAGGCTGCGGCGGGCTGACAGTTCGCCCCAAAGCCTTACCGTCACAACATCCACGCCGAGCAGGCGGTCCGCAAATTGCGTCTCGATCGTGTCCACCCATGCGCCGAGCCGGTCGGCGGCCAGGGGATCGGTCTTACGCCTGGCCTCAACACCTTTGCGTAGCTCTCCGATAGTAAGAACGCTGAGAAACAATCCCGCTGAATCCGCTGCGGCGAGAAAGGCGGTGACGCTGCTATCGGGATTTTTCTTTCGCGTTTCCGATACGACATTGGTATCGAGAAGGTATCCGGTCGCCACGTCAAATCTCGACATCGCGGCCGGTATCTCGGTCACGTGCGACGGAGAATTCGTCAAACTTTGGACCACCGAGCAAATGGGCCTTGAAGTCCGGCTTATGCGCCGCCAGCGCAATGTAGTCTTCGATCGACAGCAGGACCGCGCGTGCGGCGCCGTGACGGGTGATCGTCTGCGGTCCCTCCGTGCGGGCACGTTCGATCACCTCGCCCAATCGCGCCTTCGCCTCCTGGACCTGCCATGTTGCCATCAGTAACACCATTCTGTCCTGTCTGACCACAATATAGACGTTCTGGTCAGATTTCACCAGAACGAACGCCACCATACGGTAGCGGCCACGATCAGCTTTGCCGGGGATCACCACCCGCATTATGAAGAGTGCCTGGATCGCGAAGAATTGGCCTAAATCGGCGAGCAGAGAAGAGAAAGCCCGCAGTGCAATCTGGGTTGGTCGAGAACAGCTGCCCGTTGACAAGCCCCACCCCTACGAGGCTTCTTGGCGCACCTTTTGCCGGATGCCCGCAATGATCGAAAAAACCTACGACCCCGCCGACGTCGAGCGCCGCATGTCTGCGGCCTGGGAGGATGCCCAGGCATTCCGCGCCGGCCGTCCGGAGCGCCGCGGCGCCAAGCCCTACGCCATCGTCATCCCGCCGCCGAACGTCACCGGCTCGCTCCACATGGGACATGCGCTCAACAATACGCTGCAAGATGTGCTGTGCCGGTTCTGGCGCATGCGGGGGCGCGATGTGTTATGGCAGCCGGGCACCGATCATGCCGGCATCGCCACCCAGATGGTGGTCGAGCGGCAACTGATGGAGCGCCAGCAGCCATCGCGCCGCGCCATGGGGCGGGAGAAATTTCTCGAACGGGTATGGGCCTGGAAGGCCGAGTCCGGCGGCGCCATCATCAATCAACTGAAGCGCCTCGGCGCGTCCTGCGATTGGTCGCGCGAGCGCTTTACCATGGATGAGAGCTTGTCGCGCGCGGTCCTGAAGGTGTTTGTCACACTCTACAATGAAGGCTTGATCTATAAGGACAAGCGTCTCGTCAATTGGGACCCCGAATTCCTCACTGCGATCTCCGACCTCGAAGTGCAGCAGGTCGAGGTGAAGGGGAGCCAGTGGCACATCCGCTATCCGATCGAGGGATCGACGGAGTCCATCGTGGTTGCGACCACGCGGCCGGAGACAATGCTGGGCGATACCGCGGTCGCCGTGCATCCGCACAACGACCGCCTCAAGCACCTGATCGGCAGGACCGCGATCCTGCCGCTGGTCGGCCGCCGCATCCCGATCATCGGCGACGACTACGCCGATCCTGAAAAGGGCACAGGCGCGGTAAAGATCACGCCGGCCCACGACTTCAATGATTTCGAGGTGGGCAAACGACATCATCTGCCGATGATCAACGTGCTCAGCGTCGAGGCAAAGCTCGATCTCGACGGCAACACGGCATTCCTGGAAGACGTGCCGGCGCCGCCGGAACTCGATGAAACGCTGAAGCTCCATGGGGTCGATCGTTTTGCCGCGCGCAGGAAGATCGTCGAGCGGCTTGAGGCGGGGGGGCTTCTGGTCAAGGTCGAGCAGCACGCCCACATGGTGCCGCATGGCGACCGCTCCGGTGTCGTGATCGAGCCGTTCCTTACCGACCAGTGGTACGTCAACGCCAAGGCACTTGCCGTCCGGGCGATAGCGGCGGTCCGGGGGGGCCGCACTGTGTTCGTGCCAAAGAATTGGGAGAAGACCTATTTCGACTGGATGGAAAACATCCAGCCCTGGTGCATCTCGCGGCAACTGTGGTGGGGCCACCAGATCCCAGCCTGGTACGGGCCGGATGGCAAGGTGTTCGTTGCCGAAACCGAGGACGAGGCGGTGTCGCGCGCGCTTGCATACTACGCCGAGACAGAGGCGGTCACGCCTATGCAGGGGCACGACATGGCGCTTGATCCGGATAGCCGCGCCCCGTTCCTCACCCGCGACGAGGATGTGCTCGATACGTGGTTCTCCTCGGCGCTGTGGCCGTTCTCGACGTTGGGCTGGCCCGACAAGACGCCGGAACTCGCGCGCTACTATCCGACCGACGCGCTGGTCACCGGCTTCGACATCATCTTCTTCTGGGTCGCCCGCATGATGATGATGGGTCTCCACTTCATGAAGGAGGTACCGTTCCGCACTGTCTACATCCATGCCCTGGTCCGCGACGAGAAGGGCGCCAAGATGTCGAAGTCCAAGGGCAACATCATCGATCCGCTGGTGCTGATCGATCGCTATGGGGCCGATGCGCTGCGCTTCACGCTGGCCGCCATGGCGGCGCAGGGCCGCGACATCAAGCTCGCCACATCGCGCGTCGAGGGCTATCGTAATTTTGCGACCAAGTTGTGGAACGCCTGCCGCTTCGCCGAGATGAACGGCTGCGCCACGTTGCCGGGCTTCGGGCCGCAGGAGGTGCAAGAAACGCTCAACCGCTGGATCGGCCACGAGCTTGCGCGGGCGGTGCGCGAAACGACCGAGGCGATCGAGGCCTACCGGTTCAATGATGCCGCCAACACGGTCTACCGCTTCGTGTGGAACGTCTATTGCGACTGGTACCTGGAGCTTGCCAAACCCGTGCTCACCGGCCCCGACAGCGTTGCCAAGACCGAAACCCAGGCTATGGTGGCGTTCGTGCGCGACCAGATTCTGGCGCTGCTGCATCCGTTCATGCCGTTCGTCACTGAGGAACTCTGGAGCGTCACGGCCGAGGGCGGCGTGGCCCGCGACGGCCTGTTGGCGCTCACGCCTTGGCCGCCGCTTAGCGGCTTCGAGGACGACGCGGCCGAAGCCGAGATCGGCTGGGTGGTCGATGTCATCGCGGCGATCCGCTCGGTGCGCACCGAGATGAACATCGCGCCCGCCATGCAAATTCCCATGGTGTTGGCCGCGGTTGCGCCCGAAACCCATGAGCGCGCACAGCGCTGGAGCGACGTCATCAAACGCATGGCGAAGATCGCCGATATCTCGATCGCGGATGCGCCCCCGCCCGGCGCGGTTCAGCTTCTGGTGCGCGGCGACGCGGTAGCGTTGCCGCTCAGGGGCGTGATCGATCTCGCCGCCGAGAAGGCGCGGCTCGAAAAGGAAAAAGCCAAGGCCGAGGTCGACATCAACCGCATCGACGCCAGGCTCGCCAATCCGGATTTCATCGCCCGCGCGCCCGAGGAAGTGGTCGAAGCTGATCGCGAGAAACGCGAGGAAGCGATGGCACGGCGGACGAAGATTCTGGAGGCGCTGGAGCGGCTGAAGCAAGTGGAGTGAGGATGCCTATTCGAAATCCTTTGTGCGCTTGCACAGTCCCCGCCGGATGGCTAAATCACCAGATACGAATCTTCTGTTAAGCTGGTGAGATCATGCGCGCTGAAATTGTGACCATTGTGGACGAGATCAAGCAGTCCCTCGGGCTGCTGAGGAGGCATCTTTGACATTGACAAAGCGCGCGCCCGCCTCGCCGAACTGAACCACCTCGCTGAAGACCCCAATCTGTGGAACGATCCCCAGCGCGCCAGCCGGTTGATGCAGGAGCGCACGTCGCTGGAGGAGCAGCTTTCCGCTCTCGGCCGCATTGAGCGTGAAATCGATGACAATGTCGGGATGATCGATCTCGGCGAGGCCGAGAATGACGCCGATGTGGTCGCCGAAGCTGAAACGGCCTTGAAAAAGCTCAAGGACGAGGTGGCGCGGCGCGAACTGGAGGCGCTGTTGTCGGGGGAGGCCGACGGCTTCGATACATTCCTCGAAGTCCATGCGGGCGCCGGCGGCACCGAGAGCCAGGACTGGGCCGACATGCTGCTGCGCATGTACGCGCGTTGGGCCGAGCAGCACGGCTATAAGATCGAATATCTGGAGGAGACCGCCGGCGAAGAAGCCGGCATCAAGTCGGCGACCATCCAGATCAAGGGCCACAATGCCTATGGGTGGCTCAAGAGCGAGGACGGCGTGCATCGTCTGGTGCGCATCTCGCCGTTCGATTCCAACGCTCGCCGGCACACGTCGTTCGCGAGTATATCGGTCTACCCGGTGATCGATGACCGCATCGTCATCGACATCAAGGAATCCGACGTACGCACCGACACCATGCGGTCGGGCGGCGCCGGCGGCCAGCATGTCAACAAGACCGAATCGGCGGTGCGGCTCACCCACATCCCGACCGGAATCGCAGTGGTGTGTCAGGCCGAACGCTCCCAGCACAAGAATCGCTCCCAGGCGTGGGCGATGCTGCGCGCCAAGCTCTATGAGCGCGAGATCAAGCGGCGCGAGGCGCAGGCGATCGCAGAGCAGGCCGCCAAGACCGATATCGGCTGGGGCCACCAGATCCGCTCCTACGTGCTGCAGCCCTACCAGATGGTGAAGGACCTGCGCACCGGCATTTCCACGTCCAACACCGGCGCCGTGCTCGACGGCGACCTCGACGCCTTCATGGCGGCAGCGCTCGCCCAGAAGGCGTTCGGGACGGGGCCGAAGCAGGTGGAGGATGTGGAGTAGGGGGCGTGGCCGGCTGACCGTGATGCCAATCGAGGTAGCACGGCTGCCGGAAGCCGATCAGGAAGCGACTGCCAGCCTCATTCCGGATGAAATTGCTGCTGAACGTGGATGGGACGAGCGCTTCGCCAAGACCCAGGATCAATTGGGCGCCCTGGTGCGAGCGGCACGGGCCGAAGTGGCGCGAGGCAGTGCGGATTCGGTGGTCCGTCTGGCCGTTCGGGCTAGCGATTTCGCGCGCTACAGAAGCTTTTGGAAGCTCTAATTCGCATCCATCCGCGGCGCGGCTTGCGCCCCGTCCGGCGGCGGCAGGCTGCCGCCCGATTGAATTGCCGCCGGCGCGAGTGCGCCAAGCCGCGGGAAGCCGCCACCCCCGATCGCATCGCGGATCACCTGCCGGATGCTGGCGTTCGACAGGAACAGGTCGTGGTTGATGATGCCCCAGCCCTGCGCGGAGGCATCGATCACGCGTAACCCGAGTTTCTCGAGCTGCGCCTTCTCGGCCGCTCCGACGCGGGTGGTGCTGCCGTTCACCCAGCGCGACACCGCCAGCGCACGGTCGTTCGTCGCCGTGATGATGGTGATCTTGCCGGCGAGCGGGCCGATCCGCTGCACCGAAGCCGTGAACACATCCATGTCGATATCCGGCGAGGCGAACACCACCGCGCCGATGTGGTCGGCCGCGTAGTCCCCGTACTTGGCATAGAGCTGCCGCAACGTCTCCATGGCCAGCATGGTGCCGACGCTATGCGCTACGATACTGATGCGGCCGATGGTCGGGCTTGCCAGCAAGTCGTTAAGTACCTGGTCGAAGGCGTCGCGCGACCACATCGCACTCTCGCGATCGTACGCGTAGTCGAAGAGCTTCGCCCGTGATGGCCAGGAGAACACCATGGTCTCGCCGGCAAACTTGATGCCGTCCGAGAGATGCACGGCATCGAGCGCGGCGGTCTCGAACGTGGTGTTGAAGCCGTGGACGTAGATGAGGAGGTTGCGTCCGCTGGTTGCCTGGGTGAGCAAATCGCCGATCTGCGGCACCGCCTCGATCGAGGCGATGCTCCACTCGCCAAGACCGACCGCCGCCAGCGAGAACCGACTGTCATCGGGCGGCGTCAAGATGGCGCGCGCTACCGTGGTCCTGCGGGCGCGCTCCGGTCCAAACCAAGGCTTTGCGCGCGCGCCATCCACTGACTTGCGCGTGGTCGCGACCAACAGCGTCGGACGCGCCGCGATGTCGGATGCATCAAACCGGGGCCCGCTCGCCGCCAGGCCGGCGCAGCCGCCGACCGCCAGCGCGGTAGCGGCGGACGCGAGGCCGCGAAGCGCAATTCGACGCGAAACTGCAATGCGGACAGGCGGCATGCGACAATCGTTCTTTGTTCGTGATCTGGGGACGCTGGATCGCGGCCGAGAGGCGCTTTTCTGACGTGTGATCGCGGCGATAACAGGGCAGGGGCAGTGCGGTCCTGGTGACAGAGCTGAGGAACTTTTGTCAAGCGATGAGGAATGAACGGAACCACTGCTGCGTCAAGGTAGTATCTTTTTGATGACATTGGGTTTATGCGAACCTGCTGCGACCAGCCGGTTTCCCAGGTCGTCACGGTGCCTCGTCGCCTTCACCACCGTCGTTCGCGGCCAGGTTGGCCTGTGTGGCGTGGACCCAGTTGCGACACTTTATTGCCTATCAGCGATTTCGTCATACCCGCGGCCAAGAAATTGGACCAAACAGATGCCATGACCGAAGGGGTCGGCCATCAGCGCTATGCGGCCCCAATTATGCGTTTGGATCTCTCCCTCGATCGTCGCGCCGGCATCAATTGCTCGACTGACGGCAGCGACAATTTCAGGAACCACAAAGTCGAGATGGACCGGTGTCCAATGTCGGTGGTAGCGGCGCACGTCGTCCGTCCGCTCCGACGACCTCGTTCCCTCAGGCTTTAGCAACAGATAGAGGGCCGACGAGGCGCCAAGCAATTCCACAGCGAACGAGCCGAAACGTCGTCCGATCCGCAAGCCAATTGCCCGTTGATAGAATGCAGTCGCTTTCGACAGGTCATCGACATCCACATTGACGAGCAAGTCCATTGTCTACTCCGCGATCGTTGCCGTAGCGGACGATAGTAAGCCTGCAAACCATTTTGCCACGAGCGGTATCGTGGCGCCCGGCAAGCTGTTAATCTGGATGAACTAACGTCCGTAGCCTTTGGGGGAACTCATGCGCGCTGCGCGATCTTTCCTGACGATTGGCTTTGCTGCTGCAAGCCTTGCTGCCGCGAGTGTGTTCACGTCGCAAGCCGGAACCGCGGCGGAGAAATATCCGACCCGGCCGATCCACTTCATCGCCGCTTTTCCGGCCGGCGGCGCCGTCGACATCACGGCTCGGATCCTGGCGGATTGGCTGTCGAACGATCTCGGCCAGCAGGTTATTGTCGAAAACCGCGCCGGTTCCGGCGGCAATATCGGGGCGGCGGCCGTGATCAACTCGCCGCCGGACGGCTACACCATCCTGTTCGATGCCGCGAACAACACGATCAGCGCCTCGCTCTACAAGAAGCTGCCCTATGATTTTCTGCGCGACACCGCGCCGGTCGCCGGCCTCATGCTGCTCACCAACATCATGGTGGTGCCGCCCTCGCTGCCGGTCAAAACCGTGGCGGATTTCATCGCGCTCGCCAAGGCGAAGCCCGGTGAGCTGAGCTTTGCGTCGGCGGGCAACGGCACCTCCGTGCATATGTCGGGCGAACTGTTCAAGATGATGGCGGGCATCGACATCATTCACGTGCCGTATCGCGGCGCCGCGCCTGCCTATCCGGACCTCATGACCGGCAAGGTCCATGTGCTGTTCGACAATCTGCCGGGCTCGATAGAATTCGTGCGCAGCGGTCAGTTGAAGGCGCTCGGGGTGACGGTGCCGCAGCGCTGGCCCGGGTTGCCGGACATCCCGGCCATTGCAGAGACGATTACGGGCTTCGAGGCGGCTCCCTGGTATGGCATTTCCGCCCCGAAGGGTACGCCGCCCGAGATTGTTGAAATCTTGAACAAGTCGATCGCGGGCGCGCTCGCCAACCCAAAGATGCGGGCGAAGCTCGCCGAGCTTGGCGGCATCCCGATGCCCATGTCGCCGGCCGAATTCGGCAAGTTCCTCGCCGACGACACGGCGAAATGGGCCAAGGTGGTGAAGGCCGCCAATTTGTCGGTGGAGTAAGCGAAGAAAAAAGGAGCGCGGGTGTCCCGCCCGCATCTTTGTTCGTGCGGCGGGACGCCGGCGCTCGACATGTTCTTAAAAAAGCGGGCGGGACGCCCGCGCTCCGGAGCACCCCATGAACTTGCCTACCGGCACGTCCTTGAACCGGCGGCGCCTATTGGCCGGCCTATCCGCGGCGGCGGTCGCGTCCCTGTCGATAGCGCAGACGCTTATGCCGGCCGCAGCGCCGTCTTTGCCCAAATCGCGCCCTTCGCGCGAACGCCTCGAAGAAGCACTGGCGCGCATTGCGGATCCGAACGGGGAGGGCTCTCGCGCCTGCCTCACGGTCTACCGTGAGACCGCGCGCGTTTCGGCGGATGCAGCCGACGCAAGATTGCGCGTAGGCATTCCGCTCGGGCCGCTCGACGGCACCATCGTTTCCGTCAAGGACTTGTTCGATGTGGCCGGGGAGCCGACGCGCGCCGGCTCAAAAATTCTGGCCGATGCGCCGCCCGCTCCGGCGGATGCGCCCGCCGTTCATCGGCTTCGCGCCGCCGGCTGCGTCATCGTCGCCAAGACCAACATGGCGGAATTCGCTTTTACGGGCATCGGCCTCAATCCGCATTACGGCACGCCGGGAAATCCGGCCGATCGCGCGCGCATTCCGGGCGGCTCTTCGTCGGGCGCCGCGGTCGCTGTCGCGGACGGGATGTGCGAGATCGCGATCGGCTCCGATACCGGCGGCTCGGTCCGGGTGCCGGCCGCACTGTGCGGCGTTGTGGGTTTCAAGCCGTCGAAGCGGCGGGTACCGACCGAGGGCGCGTTTCCGCTCTCCTACACGCTGGACTCCATTGGTCCTCTCGCCCGCACCGTCGCGGATTGCGCAGCAGCCGACGCCGCAATGGCGGGCGAGGAGGCGGCAGCACTTGAACCGCAGGCGCTCGCAGGCCTGCGGTTCGGCATTGCCCAGGGCTTGCCGCTGCGCGGTCTGGATCAGGAGGTCGCATCGCGCCTGTTCGAGGCTATCAATGAGCTCGGCCGGGCCGGCGCGCAGTTGTCGCCGGAACTCTTTCCGCAGTTCGACGACATGGCGCGGCTCAATTCTAGGGGCAGCATTGCGGTCGCCGAAGGCTATGCGATCCACCGCGAACGGTTGGCGACGCGCGGCGCCGAGTTCGATCCGTTCGTGCGTGGGCGGCTGGAGCGCGGGCGTGAGGTTTCCGCGGCGGATTACATCGCCTTAATACACGATCGTGCCGCGATGGTACGCGCCATGGACGCGCGTCTTGCCGATCTCGACGCTATCCTGCTGCCGACCTGCACGATCGTGGCCCCGACGATCGCGGAGTGTCAGCAACCCGAGACCGCGCTCGCCCGCAACCAGATGGTGCTGCGCAACGCAGCGATCGTCAACTTCTTCGACCTGTGCGCAATCTCACTCCCACTGCCGCGCGGCGACGGGCTCCCGGTCGGCCTGATGCTGGCCGCGCGCAACGGCCACGATCGCCGGCTGCTCCGCATCGCCGCCGCGGTGGAGAAGCTGTTCGGCGTGTAGGAACCGTAGCCCGGATTGAGCGGAGCGAAATCCGGGGCTGGCTCGGATACGGCAATGCCGCCCCCGGGTTTCGCTGGCGCTCAACCCGGGCTACCCATCCTGTGACACCCCTGCTTGTCATTTCACCTCCGCCACGGTGGCGACTTTCTCTTTCAACTCGTCCCATGCGCCTTGCAACGGCTCGAATACGAAATGCACGCGATGCATCCCGACTCCGACCTGCACCGCGCGGAATATGACGTTGGCCTTGAGGATATCGGCCGGCTGGCCGTCGACTTCGGCGCGCCACCAGGGGTGCCAGGCATCGTTGAGGACGAGGAAGCCGCCGTCCGGCGCTTCGACCTCGATATCGATCTCGGTGTTCGCATAGCGCAGGATGCGGGCGCTGCCAGGGACGGCTTCTGAGTCCGCTGCGCGCGGCGGCGCCGGGGGCGGCTGCTCCAGCAGCACGGTGCGGCGCGGATCGACGTCGGGCCAGCCGTCGCGGATCAAGTCGCCGAAATCGGCGAGCTGGTAGTCCGGCACGACCATGACGCGCGGCAGCGCTTGCGGGTTCTCGTAGACATAGGCGTCCTCGGTGTGGGCGATGAGCTTGAGGTCGCCGGGATGGAGCGAGGTATCGATCTCTTCGACCGGCACGCCGGTAGCGATAAAGCGCACGCCGCACAGGTTTGCCATGGTGGAGCGATAGGACGGGAACAACGGTGCGAAAGGGCGCTGCCGCGCCTCGGCAACGGTGTCGCCGACGCCGGTGGCGAGCGTGAAATCGCGCAGCCGCAGCGGATTGTGCCCGAACAGGTGGTCGAAGTCCTGGGCGAGCGCCAGGTTCGGCCAGTGATAGGCGATGCCGATCAGCTCGACGCGGTCGCGGCGGTCGGGGCCTGAGGTCTCGGCGAGCTTCGCTTTGATGAGCGCGACAGTCTCGTTGCGGGTTTGCGGGCGCAGCGCGTCGTAGCGCGCCGGCGGCAGGCCGGTCGATTCGTTTGGCGCATTGTTCCAGGCAAGGTCGAACGTGGTGAAGCCAACAAGCAGGGCGCACGCCAACACGGGGCGCGCCGGCGCGAGGCGCCGCGTCAGCCCAAGGAGCGCAATCGCAGCGGCCGCGAACACGATCCCTGTTGCGACGGGCAAGACAGAAACATCGAGTTTGCCGGCCTTGTGTGCCAGGCCGATCGCGATGGCGACAAGCAAACCGACGATGGCGACATCAACCGCGTAGAACCAGCGCGGCTGCGGCGCCGTGCCGGAGACGACGCGATGGACCAGATATCCGGCCTCGATCGCGATCAGGAGCCCGATGATGAAAGTGGCGTCGGCCGGCCGGCGAAACAGGTCGACACCAGGCAGCACCTCGTACACCAGCCGGAAGGTCGGCGTGTACCAGCCAAGCGCATAGAGCAGGACGAGCACCAGCGCCAGCGTGAAAAATCGGATGTCGCGCGCCCATGCGAGCCCGCGCAGGATCCCGGCGCCGAGAATCAAAATCACCGACAGGATGCCGCAATAGATTTCGCCCATGTTCTGCGCGAGCGCGAGGCCGCTCGGCGGCATGGTGGCGTCCCAGGCGATGCTTGGCGGGCCCCAGAAGTCGACGTTCGGATCGGCGGCGCCGAACAGGTCGGCAAATGCCAGCATCAGCAGCAGGACCGGATGAAGCGAACCGCGCCCGGCGCGCTCCAGGCCTATCATCGGCCGGTTGCTGTCAGCGGCAAGCAGCGCTGAGAGCGTCAACGGAACGGCCGCGATGAGTACGGCCGTCGTGGCGCAAACCACAAGCGGCAGCACGGTGCGCCTGATGCGCGCCAGCCGCCCCTCGCTATCGAGCCACCAGGCGACGACGTAGAGGGCGAGCACATAAAGCCCGAGCAGTGCGACCTGGTCGCGTCCGATCATCAGCAGCGCGACCACGACGCCGGCCAAAACGCCGACGCGCCACGACGCGCGGTCGAGCGTGCGCGCCAGCAGCCACAAGGCGATCGGCACATAGGAGAGGCTGATGATCTCGCTCGTATGCTGGAGGCGCGAGGCTGCCGAGCCGCCGAACGCAAAGATCAGCGCCGCAATCACCGCCCCGCCGGGATGCCAGCCGCGGTCGCGGAAGAACACCATGAGGCCGAGACCGCCGGCGAACAGATACGCGAAGGTGATAAAATCGGCCTCGCGAAAGCTCGGCGCCGGATCGAGCGCAGCCAGCGCGAAATGCAACGGCGAGAAGATCAGCGACTGCGGATCGGCGATCTGCGGCCAGCCCGCGAACACGTTGGGAGTCCAGAACGGCGAGTCGCCGTGGGCCAGGGAAGATGCCAGGAACTGCAGTTCCGGTTGGAACTGCGCCTTGGCATCCCACGGTATCGTGACCACACCGGAAAGCCACGGCCATGCCAGCACCGCAAAGGCCGCCGTGTAGACAGCGACCGACAGCGCGAAGGTGTGCGCGCGCAATCCTGATGACCACCGGCGCTTCGCTTCAGCACCTTGCTCTTTCGCTACTGGATGCTCGGCCTGCTCGGGGCGTGACACACTTGGGAACAAAGCGGACTTGCCCATATCGCTTCCCCGTCAATCACGGTTCCCTCGCATACCGCGATGGTGGCGATCATGCGCTTCTCTTCTTTCGCGAAGAAGGCTTCAATTGAATTCGAAGCGCGGGATAACCGTCTCGCTGACCGGCAGGAATGGGGAATTTTCCTTCAATTTGGCATCAAGCTCCGGGTCATGCTCCCATGGATGCGTGATGATGGACCAGTTAAGCAGGAAGTCCGTGCCGTCCTTCGCGACGACAACGCCAACGCAGCAATCCAGGTGCTGCTCGTACTTGTGCGCCCTGGTGAAGTTGATGAGACCGCGTCCCATCAATTCAGCGGCGTTCTCCTCCTCGATCAGCTTCGGGTCCACTGGGACAAAGACAAAGCCGAGAGAGAGGTCCTTCCAGGCAAACCGTGTCGGCGGCCGGAAGACCTGCGCTTGCACCGCTTCGATGCAGTACACGAGGCGGGCCTTGGCTGCCTTCCAACCTGAACGGGGTAACCGTCCAAACTGGCGCAAGATTTCGTAGTAGTCGTAAGCATTGCCTTGGTGCTCGATCTGCTGATGGAGATTGGTTAATAGGGACGAGAGATCGAAATCCGCTTCGTTCTGCCTGAGCGCCAAAAGGTATTTGTGCGATTCCTTCGAGGGCGGTGTTGTCTCGTCCCCAGATAGATATTGCCCCATGATAAGCGGCTCTGGGGCTGCCAGAGTGGCGTCACTTTCGAGCAGTCTCTCCCTGTACGCAAAGTAGTCGCGGATGTCGGCTGGAAC
>DATGCX010000115.1:0-2138 GCA_035311445.1 Xanthobacteraceae bacterium
CACCCAGCGGACGAGCATCGCCGCGCTCGCCGGGCCAAGTCGATCGAGCAGAGGGCGACCGATAATCAGGAAGAAACCGCAAGCGCGGGGAGAGAAGCATCAAGTTCGTTACTGACTCGCCGCTGGAGGGAGATGGATTCGAACTCCCGGTCCCGCTCACGGAAGCGAGAGACATTTTTGGTCCTGGTTGCACAATTTAAGATCTTGTCGCGCTCAGCCCGCTGAAGCTCCGCCAGTCTCGTCAGCCTTGACCTCGCATGAGCCGGGCGATTTTCTTATCGAGTCTCTGCTCCGCATCCTCCACATCGATCGGGGGATCAACGCTCTGTTGGCGGTTCGCCGCGGTCCAGCCCATCCGAGCCTGGGCAAAGAATATGGCCAGCCTGAGTCGCGCCCGGTCGTCTTGGAGGCCGCCGTCGCGTCCGAGGATCCACCCAATGATGCGATCGCCAACCAGCGCCTTCACCTTTACGGCGCCCGTGGCAATCTCCTCTGCGAAATGCTTGCGGAGCGTCTGCAAGCTGATCGGCTCGCCGGTCTGTGGGTATTTGATCAGCAGACGAATTTCCGCTTCCGGGATGCCGTAGCCGATCATTGCCTCGACCCAGCCGCGCTGCTCCGCTGTCGGTTTGAATGCACGACGGCTCATTGAGCAGCCTGCAGATGAGAGCTCGGCCCCGTCGCCGACCGGCAAACCGGATGATCCGCCGAGGGCCGGCGTCGCAGCTGCCGCTCGCCGGCCGGCCGGTTCGCTTGTTTCATCCATTCTCGGGCCTCGCTGGATGCCGTGCCCGCGAGCGAAATGCGGGTAGGCTTTTGCGGCGCGCGCGGATTCCGGAAATGCGGTCCACCGAAGCCCTTCGGGATGACCGCTGGTCGACCGGATAGGGCGCCGATGCTATACGACATGCAAAACAAGCCCTCGCTCGCCGGTCGTCCTGGCAAGAGTGGCGTTCGGTTCCGTCTCATCCTCAAACGGCTTCTCCGTGTCACTAATTCAGCTGGTCATCGCCATGGCGTCCTGCGCGCATCCTGCAAGGTTGCCAGCGAAATTGGTCCCGCCGTGCTGATCGCCTGTGCGCTGCCGGGTCAAACAAAGTCCGGCGGTACGCCCCCTCTGCAGCTAGCTCTGCTCTTCGATGTTGGCGAGGGTCGTCCGCGCCCTCCGGATCAGCTCGGATAGCTGACGCCGGCGCGCGATGGCTGCGGCGGTGTAATGACCATGCCGCAGTGCATTGGTATTGCCGATCGGCGCGCCGCTTCCCGGCGCACCACCGTGCATTCTACACCGGCGCTTTCCGCGAACCGTTGGCGACCGGCACGGTTTCCCGCACCGCGTCGTGGCCCCGCAGCGGGATGCTCGGTTCATCGGCAAGTTCTCGTGTTGCATTGCTCTGGTCCGCCAATTTTTGATGGCCCGGCACCCCGGCGGCGACCGAACCGACGATCGCCTGTCCACCGGCGTGGACATGAACGTGCTCGACTGTGATGCGCTGCTGACGCTTGCCGCGGCGACGATCGAGCGCCTCGGTCAGAGCGGCGAAGGTCCGAGAGAGTTTACTCGCCTGGTTCAGGCTCTCGCGCCAACCATCGAAGCTCTGCCCGTCAATTGCGGCACGGCGGTAGCACGCCATCGCGGCATGATGGATCGCGACCAGCTGCGCGCTGACCATTCCCTCGAGTGCGTCTGCCGGCTGCATCGCGGTCATCGCGGCGAGCACCGCGTTTAACTGCTGATCGGAAACGGAATAGTCCGGGCTTTGAGCGGCGACAACCTGATGAATGAGATTTCTGGAGAAATCCTCGTTCTCACAGCCACTGATCGAGCGTGCGATGCGGGGCTGCTCTGCGAACCCAGGGTCTTCGATCAAGTCGCGGGTCTTCTTGGCCCTTGGCGGCGCTCCTTTTTGCTCGGCTTCGCCTCGTCTCTTCGCGCTCGATCGCCAGTCTAAGGACCCTGCTGCGCTCCGCTTTGTCGGTCGTTTATCGCGTTTGGTCAATCTCTAGCCTCAGTCGATCATGCAGCCGGCCTCGGCCGCTCGGGATCGCCCGTCAGCTGCCCTCAGCGAAATACCGCTAAGTCTTGCCCCTCTTACAGCTGTCGCCTCCGATCAATGATTGCTTATCACCCAATAATG
>DATGCX010000116.1:0-8056 GCA_035311445.1 Xanthobacteraceae bacterium
AGACGCCGCCGTTGTGCTGAAGCGCCGGCCGCAACGCAACTTCGAGCCCGCCGGCTCGCTTGGCTCCATCACCTGAGGGAACCGAGACGCGATTAGAAATAACCGCTAGGCGTGCCAATATCGATCCTCCCAACTCCGCGATAGCCGCATCGCTGCCAAGATCAAACCGCCCATTGAGGCGATTTGAGGAAGGTTTCCGCATAATTGACCGGTTGGGACGTGAGCGTCCCCAGCAGGAAGGCTGGCCTTGATGTGCGGTATTGCCGGGCAACGATCTAGGCCCAGCCGAGTGAACGGTTTGACAACGAAATGCATATCGCGCAACCAACAATAGCTGCAGCGCCGGATGCAACCGTCAGCGAAGGGAAGCATGAACTTTGTATACGCCGTAATGATGGCGCTCTCGACGTCGCTTCGCTCAACATCTGCGATTTTGAGCACAGCGCCGCCGAGTAATCAGTTGGTCAGTGGTTGGCAATTTGCTAAAGCGGCCAAAATGACGGCGGCGTTGCGCATATAGTGCGACAAAAGATCGACCGCGAGTCCAGTACGACCTCAGCCAAGCTGTTTTCCAGCGGCCGGCAAAACATTGCTCGTCGGAATGTGCGAGCTCTCACAAACGATGTGCAATGTCCAGAAGATCGTACGACCTCAACAAAATCGCAATGTGCGACTTAGCTTCGAGCGATGATCTCGCGTTCGCGATACACCGTCGCCAATGTGCGCGGGCGACCGGTCTTGCGGCGCATCAGATACTCGGCCGACGCCTTCGCAGCTGATTGCGGCGACGCACGCGCTCGCAAGGATCGGAGACGCGAATGGCCCCGAGGCGCCGGAATGGTTCGCGCAGTTGACCGTCGTCACCTGCGACGAGGAGCAGCAGGCCGAAAATGCGGCCCGGCATATGCCATTCGGCAAGCACGTCGTTTGCGTCGGGCGCCGCAAACAAGGGCACCGACAGCATCGGATCGCGGTGCGCCGAATCAACAGCGATCGCTCGGGCATCAACTTCGTCGGGCGGCTTCAGCCGCATGACGATGCCGGAGAAAGCCATGATCGGCAGTGATAGCTTGATGCGCGCGCCGCGTACTGAGCGTCGCAAGACCACAACGTCGCGATGCAACTCGATGACTCGAACGCGTCCGTCGGCGGTGGCGTCAACGGTGCGGAAGCGCACTGGAAGAGAAAGAGGGTCGAGCCGCAGTCGGAGGCTCGACCCGGCAGGTGTGGTCCCGCCAGCACTCATTCAACGCCTAGTAATCCCTGTCGCCGATACTCTCGCGGTCCCGGCCGATCACGGCGAACATTGCTCGACAGTTATCCGGGCCACCTTAAAAAGGCTGGTTAATCGGAGGTTTTCGATGGTGGATCACGGATCATGATTGATAAGGTGTTTCGCGTCTCGCGGAGGGTGTGATCTTTGCTTGGGTCTGATCGCAACGTTGAGGACGACAGGAACCTGCCAGCGCTCGCGAGCAAGTTAGCACTCGTGATGCGTCAAGCGGGGGCCGCCGCGCGTGCGGCGTTCGGCAGTCCCGTGAAGACCTGGGTTAAGGAACACAATTCGCCGGTGTCGGAAGTCGACATTGCGGTGAATCAACTGCTTCAGGAACGGTTGACCGCAATCGCCCCCGATGCGGGTTGGCTGTCGGAGGAGACCGAGGATGATCGGACACGACTCGCGGCCTCCCGAGTCTGGATCGTGGATCCGATCGATGGGACACGCGCGTTCATCGCCGGCTATCCTGATTGGGCGATTTCGGTGGCGCTGGTTGAAGGCAGCCGTCCGGTCGTCGCAGCAATCTATGCTCCATTGAGCGAGGAGCTTTTCATTGCAGTCGCCGGGGGCGGCGCAACCCGCAATGGCACGCCGATCAACGCGACTCCGGGCGACGCGGTCGAGGGTGTCCGGATCAGCGGCCCGAAGAAATTTCTCGACCGCCTCGCCGCCGTAACCTCGGCCTTCACGGTTGTTCCCAGGATCCGATCGCTTGCATTGCGGCTCGCCCGCGTCGCCGATGGCACGCTCGATGCCGCCTTTGCAAGTCACAATAGCCGCGATTGGGACCTTGCGGCTGCCGATCTTTTGGTGCACGAAGCCGGCGGCACATTGACCACGATCGGGGGAATCACGCTCGCCTATAATGGCGCCACAACAGTGCACGATGTTCTCGTTGCGGCAGGGCTTGCGCGCCACCAGACTCTGACCGTCTTGCTCCGGAATCTGCATGATCTGTCACAGTGATCCGCTGGCACGCCGGCGGATCAGGGGACCCATAGATGAGCGGCGAAACACAATCGAAGCAGTTGTTGCATCTCGTGCTCGGCGGCGAGCTCACACGGATCGGTGATGTCGAATTCAAGGATCTCGAGAAGGTCGACATTGTCGGCCTTTATCCGAATTACACCAAGGCCTATGCGGCGTGGCGGGCTAAGGCGCAGCAGACCGTCGATAACGCGCAGATGCGCTATTTCATCGTGCATCTGCATCGCCTGCTCGATCCGGATACAACCCCGCCGGACAGTCACTAGGCCTCGGACCCGTCCCGCATGCTTTCGTCAAGGCGCATCGCGCGGTCGCCGTTGGTGCAGAAATTCATTGGCCGGCTGGCAGCCGAGTATCTTCGGTTGGTGTGGCGCACCAGTCGTCTCACGATCGAGCCCGCCGATCTTTACGAGGCCGTCGAGCCCTACCAGCCGGTCATCGTCGCCATGTGGCACGGCCAGCATTTCATGGTACCGTTTCTCAACCGCGGGCATCGGGTCAAGGTCTTGATTTCGCGCCATCGCGACGGCGAGATCAATGCTTACGCGGCGCAGCAGCTTGGCGTCGAGACGGTGCGAGGATCAGGCGACCACGGCCGCCGTTTCGACCTCAAGGGTGGCGTTGGCGCCTTCAAGTCCATGCTGATGGCCCTAGAGGAGGGGTACAACATGGCATTGACGGCCGATGTTCCGAAGGTCGCGCGCGTCGTCGGGCTTGGTATAATCAAGCTGGGACAACTTTCGGGGCGGCCGATCTATCCGGTTGCCGTTGCGACCAGCAGGCGCATCGTGCTGAACAACTGGGATCGATCAGCGATCAACCTGCCGTTTGGGCGCGTTGCCATCGTATCCAGCCATCCGGTCCTTGTACCGGCCGACGCCGATGACGCCATGATGGAGCAGTGCAGAGCGATGCTGGAGCGGGGGCTCAGCCAAGTGACCGATCGCGCTTACGAAATCGTCGACCGCAAGGATCGTCATGCCGCCAGTAGTTGAACCAATGCCCGTGACGCTGTCCGCCTATCGGATCGTCACTGCGGCGGGCGCTACACTGGCACCGCATCTACTCGAACGACGACTTGCGCGCGGTAAGGAAAACCCCGATCGCATCGCCGAACGGCGCGGCCAACCGAGCGCACCGCGCCCGCCGGGCCCGCTGGTCTGGGTGCATGCGGCGAGCGTCGGCGAATTCGTGGCCGTGCTTCCTCTGGTCGAGCGCATTCGTGCGCGTGACTTCGCTGTGTTGATGACGACCGGTACCGTGACGTCAGCGGCTCTGGCGGAAAAACGGCTTCCCTCCGGCGCGGTCCACCAGTTTGTTCCGCTCGACACACCGGCGTTCGTGGCGCGCTTTCTCGACTATTGGCATCCAGGTCTCGCCGTGTTCGTGGAGTCCGACCTCTGGCCCAACACCATACTGACTGCATCCCAACGCCGTATTCCGATGATTGTCGTCAACGGACGCATGTCGGAGCGCTCCTACAGCCGCTGGCGTTATTTTCCCAAGACGATCGAGACGCTGCTGCGGCAATTCGATCTCTGTCTCGTGCGTTCCCGCAGCGATGCGGAGCGCTTTGGCGCGCTCGGTGCCCCTCGCATCAGCATAACCGGCAATCTCAAATTCGATGTGCCTGCCTTGCCCGTCGACGCTCGTAAGTTCGCCGATTTGACCAACGCGACCAAGAGACGGATCGTCGTGGTCGCAGCTTCCACCCATCCGGGCGAAGACGATATGGTTATCGCCGCTCATCGCCGCCTCAAAATCACGTTTCCTGATCTGCTCACCATCATTGCGCCCCGCCATCCTCAGCGCGGTACCGCCATTGTGGACATCGCCACGACTGCCCATCTGCGATCCGCGCTGCGCTCGCGCGGCGCATCGCCGACCGACGACATCGATATCTACGTGTTCGATACACTCGGCGAATTGGGACTGATCTATCAGCTTACCCCGATTGTGTTCATGGGGGGCTCGCTGGTTCGCCACGGCGGTCAGAATCCCATTGAGGCAATCAAGCTTGGCGCCGCGATCCTGCACGGCCCCCATGTAACAAATTTCAGCGACCTGTATGAACAACTTGATCGAACCGGCGCGGCGGAACTCATCGTCGACGCCGATAGGCTGGCGGCGATGATCAGCGCCTGGATCAGGGACGGCGCCGAGCGCGAGCGTGTCGCGGAGCGAGCTAGGCATTGTGTCGACAACCTCAGCGGAGCGCTCGACCTGACGATGTCTGCCCTTGAACCCTATTTCATGCAGTTGCGGATCCAGAACCGCGCCGTCAATGCGTGACCCAGCCTTCTGGTGGGTCGAGCGCAGCGCCGCCGCAACGCTGCTCGCTCCAGCGGGCGCGAGCTACGGAGCAATCGCGGCGTGGCGGATGGCGCAGCCGGGTCGCCGGGCGCCCGTGCCGGTTATCTGCGTCGGAAATTTTACATTGGGTGGTGCTGGCAAGACCCCAACTGCCGCCGCGCTCGCGCGCATACTTCTGGCGGCCGGCCATCGCCCATTCTTTCTGTCGCGCGGATATGGTGGCCGGGTAACAGGTCCGGTCAGGGTGGCGAATCAGCCCGCCGATGAGATTGGCGATGAGCCGCTGCTGCTTGGCCGGGTCGCGCCGACCGTTGTGGCGCGTCACCGCCCAGCGGGCGTGTTGATGGCGGTCGAAGGGGGAGCCGACGCGGTCATCATGGACGACGGACTCCAGAACCCGTCAGTCGCTAAGGAACTGGCCATCGCGATCGTCGATGGGCGTCGTGGCGTCGGCAACGGACGTATATTCCCGGCAGGCCCGCTGCGGGCGCCCCTTAAGGTCCAACTCGACCACGTCGATGCGGTCTTACTGGTGGGTTCAGCAGGTCGTTCAGCGGAACGCGCGGTTGACGCTGCACAAAAACGCGGCGTGCCGGTATTCGATGGGGAGTTGCGACCTGCAGCCGACGCTGTCAGGGCGCTGGCTGGCCAACCGGTTCTGGCATTTGCCGGGATTGCTGACCCCGAAAAGTTCTTCGCCACACTGGAGGCATATGGCATCCAGGCCGCGATCAGGAAGCCTTTCCCGGATCATCACCGTTATAGGGCCGACGAGGCAACAGCCCTGGTGGCCCGCGCCAAGCGGGACGGCCTCGCGCTGGTGACGACCGAAAAGGACATGGTGCGAATGCGAGGAGATCCTGCGGCCTTTGATCTGATGCGCCAGACGACTGTCTTGCCGGTGACACTGACATTCACTGACACGGTCGCTGTGGAGGCTCTGTTGCAGGCGGCCATAGGCCGCCAACACCGCCCCATCACATCCTAATCAACGCTCCGGATACAGCCGCTGGAGCACGGCGCTAGGGTTGGTGTAGGCCTCCTGGCGCTCCACGCTCCAGTACTTCAGTTCCTCCAGCGGGATCGGGGTTCCGGTTACCGCGCAACGCACGAATGCGCCCGGACGCATGACCCGGAAATCTCCGTCAAGATACTTTACCTCCGCTTCGCCAGCCGACGAATGGGGGTCGAAGCGATTGAGCACCGACAAGCTCCTGATTGGCGCGGTCTGCTTGGCTGCAAAACGACGTTCCGAAGATAGGGATTATCACGCCACTGTTAAAGCCATTTCTTGCCTCACAATGGCAATTTGGCCGGTAGCGTCGGCGTGGGCTAATTCTGGCCGCAGCCGTCAGAATGTCAGCCCGATCCGGAACACTTGCACCGCATAGAAGGCGATCTCCGCATCGAGGCAGCGCTTGATGTTGGCGGCTTGCCGGAAGCCGTGCTGCTCGCCCGAGAAGAGGAAATAACCGACGGGGTTTCCATTGCGTCGCAGGGCCTCAACCATGACCTCGGTCTGGTTCGGCGGCACCACGGCATCGTCGGCGCCCTGAAAAAAGATGACCGGCTTCGATATCCGATCGGCGTGATGAAGCGGCGACCGCTCGCGATAGCGCGTCTCCATTTCCGGAAACCGCCCGATGAGCCAGTCGAGATATCGCGACTCGAATTTGTGGGTATCCCGAGCCAGGGCCGCAGCGTCGCTGACGCCGTAGTAGCTCGCCCCGCCCTGAAAAAAATCGCGAAAGGCGAGCGCCGCAAGCGAGGTGTAGCCGCCGGCGCTGCCGCCGCTGATGACGACGCGTCGTGCGTCCACCAATCCCCGTTCCGCCAGAAACTTGGCGCCATTCACGCAGTCGTCCACGTCGACGACGCCCCAATTGAACTTCAGCCGCTCGCGGTATTCTCGACCAAATCCGGTGCTCCCACCGTAGTTGACGTCAAGCACCGCAATGCCCCGGCTGGTCCAGAACTGTGTACCTAGATTGAGCGTGCTCGACGCCGCAGAAGTCGGGCCGCCATGACATTTGACGAGCAGGGGCGGCAGTTCGTTCGCGTTGGCTCTGTAGTCAGAATTGTGTGGTGGATAGAACAATCCATGCGCCGTCTTCCTGCTGGTGGTTGGGAATTCGACGGGTTCAACCCTGGCCAGGTAGTCGGCGATCCGCAGATCAGCCCGGTCAAGCAGGTCAGTTGCCTGTTTGAGGATTTGGAATTGGCCAGATCGCAGGTCCAACGTGACAACGGACGTCGGCCGATCCGGGGCGCCGCCACGAAACACTACGCGATCGCGTTCGGCGCGTATCGATCCAAATTCCGTGAACCCTGTCGCGATCGGCTGGACGGTTCCGGTTATCAAATCCAGGGTCGCGAGTTGCCCGAGCCCTGCAGACGTATAGGTACATACGATGCGTCGGGCGTCCGCGAACGCGTAAGTCGACACGCCGAGATTCCATTGCGGCACGCCGAATTCCGCCATCATTGGGAAAAGTGGCCGCGTCGCTTCCGTAACGACATTGTAAGCGTACAGATTCCACCAGCCGCTACGGTCGGAAACGAAGACGATCTCGTCGCCATCGGGCGACCATTCTGGCTGAAATACGGATTCGGCCACGCCACCCGCGATGACTCGTACGCTTTGAGGCGTGCCGCCAGAATCGATGTCCGCGAGATACAGCGTGGTGCCGTTCCACGGCATGTTGGGATGGTCCCAGGCAAGCCATACCATCCGATTCGCGTCTGGCGACAAGCGCGCCGAACAGAAGAAATCGTGTCCGCCTGCCAGGACGCGGCCCGGCGATGTCGCCAGCCGGTCGAGATCCATCGCTACGATGGCATTGACGGGTTCGCCTTCGGCCGAATGGTCTTCACGCACACCGATCCAGCGCCTTCGCGGCTGGTCGAGCACGCCGTCGCTATAGCGCCAGTGGCGCTCGCGATTCGAACACTCCGGCGTCACAGGTTCCGGCACGGACTGGCCCTCGCGTTGCCGATACAGGCGCTGGTCGGCAAAGTTGGAAAAGATGCAGGTTCCGTCCGCCACGAGCCACGATGCACCGCCATATTCATGTACGCGCGTGCGCGCATTAAAGCCGGCCGGCGTGATGTCCGTTGCCGCACCGGTGGGGCCGGCACGCACGATCACGTTACGGCCTTGCTCCCGCGGGCGCCCTTCCAACCAGTAGACATAATCCCCGTCAATGCGAACGTCCGACAGCATGGTGGCTTCAGCCACAATGAGGTCGGACGTGATCGGCGATTTCCACGAGCCATAGGGCGCAGTTGCACGAGCGGCGGTCGGCATTCGCAAATCGATCCTAGACCCAATACCGTTCAGTTAGCGGTTTGCTAGCAATTCGTTAACCAAGGCTTCTCACGCTCCTTGTCACTGATTCGGTGCAAGGAGGGGGGCTATGGCGCGCAGTGCCGCGAGGTTGCCGGCGGGAAGCCGGATCACGGATTACGTCAGTTTAG
>DATGCX010000117.1:0-2142 GCA_035311445.1 Xanthobacteraceae bacterium
GACCTACCGCGTGGGGTCGATTACATGCCCAAGCCATGGCAGCCGCTCGACGTGCTGATCGCCGCCGAACAGGCGCTAGCGTCCGGGCGTAGCTGATCCCCGGCAGGGTGAGGGCGCGAGCGGCTGGTTGTTCGACCGGACGTGCTCGCGTGTGCAGCTTCCAACAACTCTGCCTACTATTGCCGACGAGGTGATCGAATAATTCCGCGTCGGGATATTGCTCCGCCGCAAGAAGATCGTGCGGCTTTGTCTGTTGTGAGGGTGATCATCGGCTGGATCGGCGAGAGCGTTGCAGCGCGCTGAGGGCGTGGGCTGTCCTGGCCGATTTTGGCCGAAAGCGACCGAAGAGCGTACATGCCTCAATAGGCAGGTTCGTGCCATTGCGGGAGTAGCTGGCCCTTCATTCGATAATCTCGTCGGCCAGAGAGACCCAGTAGAACGGGCCGGCGCAAGCGCGTATGATTGCCGGTACATGCCACCTCACATTGCAGCGCGACTTTCCAGCCGTACCGACCTTGGGTCGGTACTCGGTTACGTTTTGGAAACGGGTCTGGAGCTGACCGGAGCCACTCTCGGAAATATCCAGCTTATGGACTGGACAGCGGGCTATCTCACAATCGAAGCGCAACGCGGCTTCCATCTAGAATTTCTGGACTTCTTCCAGCGCGTGAAGGCGGATAGCGGCTCGGCATGCGGTCGGGCGCTGCGGCGACAGCGTGCCGTTGTCATCGAAGATGTCATGACGGATATGGATTTTGCTTCGTGCCGATCTATTGCAGAGGGCGCAGGGTTTCGATCCGTACAATCGACCCCTCTCATTTCGACCAGCGGAGCTTTTTTGGGCATCCTCTCGACGCACTTTCCGGTGCCTCAGCGGCCAACTGAGTCCGAGATGGATGCCGTCCGTTCGCTGGCGACCTTAGCGGCTAACGCGATCATCCGTGAGCGTGCGCGCCTGCGTGGGCACGACCCGGACGCGATCAAACGCTGTATTAGTCGAGCATGTGAGGCGATCAAGAACTCGCGTATTCTGCTCGATCGGGTGGAGGCGCGGCAACGGGCGGAGGAGTGGCATTACGTCCGGCCATTGGCCGACACCGGATCACTCCATTTGCGAGGAGCGATCTCGCGACATGAAACTGCGCTGGCTGTCTCCCGCCCGCAGCTGTGAATTTGCAACACCTTGGTACCTATCGGCCATACTGGTTGGAGGCTTGCCTTACGCCTCAGGCCGCGGCGCGCATTTTATCCGACGGCTGCTTTGGTTCGTCACCCATCTACTTTTGTGTCGATGCAGTGGCGGGGAGGAGAGGAACTTTCCTATCGAGGATGCCTGGCGAAAAGACCTTATCGGCGTTCTGCCTGATGATGGCGTAGCATTCGCAGGCGATGTCCTCGATCGCCGGGCGATCGAGGACCTGGATGTGGCCGCGGCGGTAGCGGATCAGGCCCGCGCTCTGTAGCAGGCGGGCCGCGATGGTCACCGTGGTGCGGCGCACGCCGAGCATCTGCCCGAGAAACTCTTGCGTTAGCGGAATGACGTTGCCGTCGATGCAATCGTGCGTTTGCAAGAGCCAGCGGCAAAGCCTGGCCTCCAGCGCATGCAGCGAATTGCACGCGACCGACTGCTGGACCTGTGCAAGCAACAGATCGTTGTAGCGCACGATGAGATGGCGAATGACCTGACTTTGATCGACCGCGGCATGAAACTGGGAAGCCGAGAGCCACGCGGCCGTGCCCGGCAACTGGACGACGGCCCGGCCGAAGGTCGAGCGTGCGCTGAGACCGGCGCTGGCGCCGATGACGCCTGACCGGCCGATGGTGGCGGTCTCGACCGTTGCCCCGCTCCGCATGACCGCCACTAGCGAGACCATGCCGGTATACGGGAAATAGACGTGCTCGATCTCCTCCCCCACGTCGTGTAGCATCACGCCGCGTTCGAGGGCGATGGTGCGCAGATGCGGCGCCAGCAGCGAAAAATCGTGCGGCGGCAAAATCGCAAGGAAACGGTTGAAGCGTCCGTGCTCGAGCTGTCGGGCAAGAGGGGGCGTGCCATACGGCATTGATGTCGCTCCTGCGTCAGGACGGCGACGCGCGCGTCAGTCAAGCCACACGAATTCCCTTCTGATAGGGGCTCGCGTC
>DATGCX010000118.1:0-50834 GCA_035311445.1 Xanthobacteraceae bacterium
GGCCGGCGAACATCTGTCGCTCTACCAGCTCACCATCGAACCGGAAACGCCGTTCGCGGCACTCCAGGCTGCCGGCAAGTTGGCCGTGCCGCACGCTGATCACGCCCGGATTCTCTATGACATCACCCACGAGGTTTGCGACGCCGCGGGCCTGCCGGCGTACGAAATTTCCAATCACGCCCGGCCGGGCGCCGAGTGCCGGCACAATCTCGTGTACTGGCGCTGTCACGAATATGCCGGCATTGGACCCGGAGCCCACGGTCGTCTCGATGTTTACGGGAGCCGCCGGGCCACAGCGACCGAAAAACAGCCCGAGGCTTGGCTCGCAAGGGTCGAGGCTCAAGGCCATGGCGTCGTGATAGACGAGTTGCTGTCGCGTGCCGAAGTGGCGGACGAGTATCTCCTGATGGGCCTGCGTCTTGTTGAGGGAATCGATCTTAATCGTTTCGAAACACTGGCAGGTAGTCCGCTCGCATCCGGGCAGACCTCCTATCTTGCACGGCACGGCCTTATCGAAGCGACATCCGCTGGACGTCTGCGGGTCACGCGGGCGGGATTTCCAGTTCTCGATGCCGTGGTGGCGGATCTCGCAGCGTAGTCTCACGCCGCTGGCGACCGTGAACCCGACCTCAGACCCCCTTGCCCCAGAGGCCGGGTTCACGTGCCCTCCCCATCCCCACCATCGGGGACTAAACTACCTTGCGGGGAATGGAAAGTGCCCGCCTGTCGATTATTGGCAAGTGTTGCAGACCGGACACTGGCACTGGGTCTTGCGACTCGAGCTTGCGAACTTGGGGGGAAGATAACGGAAGACGAGCCCTCGGCCGCCCCGGTCGCTCGCGGGGGGTGTTGTGGGGGTGAAGGGACCGGGGCCAATGCGTAGCGGTCGTGTTAGCCGGACGCGGCGACACAACACCGACAAGGCACAGTGGTTCCTGACGGATCCGATTTTTTCAGACCAGATTGGGCCGGGTGTTCGTCACTAATCCGGGACAAATCTTTCTTGATGCGCGTGGTTCTGCTGCGGTTCTGGTCTGTTCGCAGAGAACGAATCGAGCCGAGCGGCCGCCACTGGTACGATTCGTTTCTGGTTGGTTAATCAGAGTTCGAACTGATGCTCCTCGGTGAAGGCTGGGACGAGTGGGGCTGACGCAAAATCAGGTCGCAGACGCGCTGAAAGTGCGCGGCGCTGGCGCAATGACCTGCCCGCCGGACGGCGTGACTCGCAAAATCGCGAGCCCGCGTTGGTTGGTGCCGTCATTGCGGAATCGAAACACGCCGTCGATTCCCGCAAACCCCGACGGGTTTGTCAGCACATCGTTGGTAATGCGCTGCGATCCGTTCGCCTTCACGAGAGCCGCGACCAGCGCGACCGCGTCATAAGCGAGCGACGCAGGACGGGGCGGATCCTGACGATGTCGGCTTCGATAACGATCCGCAAAAGCGCGAAAGCCGGCTGGATCGGGCGCCGGATACCAGGCGCCCTCCAGCAGCGGATTGGCGAGTATCTTCGGATCGTCCCACAATTGCGTGCCCAGCAAGGCGAATTGACGCACGTTCACGCCCGCAGCGGAAAGCGCTGCGACCACATCATTGACGGCGCCACCGCCATCCGGAATGAACAGCGCATCGGCACCGCTCGCGGCCTGAGCCACGGGCCGAACCGCTTCCCCGATCTTGCTGCGGTCGTCGCCATAGTGCTCAAGCGCCACAACCCGCCCGCCATCGCGCGCCACCGCCTGCTTGAACGCGCCCTCGACGACGCTGCCATAGGCATTGCTCGGGACCAGACCAACGAATGAGCGCTTGCCCTGGGAGATCGCATAAGCGACTACCCGATCTACATCGGATTCGGGCAGGAAGCTCAACAGATAAGTGCCGGCCGAGGCGACGTTCGTATCGGTCGAAAACGCAATCATCGGGACGCCGCGATTGCGGGCAATCGGCTTGGCGCCCGTCACCGAGTGCGCGAACAGCGGACCCAAAATGATCTGGGCGCCTTCATCGATGGCCTGCTGGGCGGCAGCTTGGGCTCCTTGCCCGGTGCCGTTGTCATCCTTGATCAGCAGCTGAATATTGGGGTCGCTGGATTCCGCGAGCGCCATTTCGGCGGCATTGCGCATGCCCTGACCCGCGATACCGGCATTTCCGCTAGCCGACAGGGGCAGGACCAGACCCACCTTGACGTCAGCGGCGCCCAGATTGGGAGCAGACGCCGGCGCCATCGCAACCGGAGAGCCCGTATTGTTGGCGGAGAGATCGCCTGAACTGAGTGTACCGCTGCAGCCCGCAAGGCACATCGCTGCGAGGAGCCTCGTCACAGCTGCGATCGGTCGCCGCAACGAAAGCGCGCGAACGCGGGGCGCCTCCGTCAAGCTGCCCTCCAACGCCATGCAATGATCTCCGTGGCGGTACCGGACCGTGCCGACCTCCCACCGGGAATGTCGCGAGCGGAACGCACTAAAGCGCGTCATCATGATCGATGCAATTACAAAACGGTCACGATCTTTTAACATGTTGACATGACAGTCCGTGCTCCCCCACCGGTTCCAACCCAAAAAGCGAGATTCTTCCGCGTGTTCGGACAAGACGTTCCGGTGCGCGATGCGCCATCGGGCCTTTATCTGGTGGCAACCCCCATAGGGAATCTTGGCGATGTGACGCTGCGTGCGCTGGAAACGCTCGCATCAGTGGAGGCGATTGCGTGCGAGGACAGCCGGGTGACGCGGCGCCTGCTCGAACGCTACGCGATCGCAACTCCGCTGTTGACCTATCATGATCACAATGCCGAAACGGCGCGGCCGAAAATCCTCGCACGCCTTAACGCCGGCGCCGCAATCGCGCTCGTGTCAGATGCCGGTACGCCGCTGATTTCCGATCCGGGCTTCAAGCTGGTGCAGGCCGCCCAGGCAGCAGGCCATGCGATCAGCGCCGTGCCTGGCGCTTCCGCGGTACTGGCCGCATTGACCGCCTCGGGCCTGCCGACTGACCGGTTCTTCTTTGAGGGATTCCTGCCGTCTCGAGAACCCGCGCGGCGCGCCCGCATTGACGAACTCGCCAGCATACCCGCAACCCTGGTTTTCTTTGAAACAGGCCCGCGGATCGCCGCCATGCTGAATGACGTTGCGGCTGGACTCGGGCGGCGGCTGGCGGCCGTATGCCGCGAATTGACCAAGCTGCATGAAGAAATTCGCCGCGGTGACGTTACCGCGCTGGCGGACGCTTATCGCAACGGCGCCGAGACGCGGGGAGAGTTCGTCGTCGTGATCGGTCCGCCTGCCAAAAGCGAACCTGTCGAGGCGGCAGACATCGACGGCATGCTCAACCACACGCTCACGACTGCATCGCTCAAGGATGCGGTCGAAGCGGTTGCGGCTGCGACCGGTCAGAAACGCCGCGTTGTCTATCAGCGCGCCCTGGCCTTATCCAAATCAAAGCATGGCGGCAATGAGGCCAAGTGACCGGACACCGGGATCCGATCAGGATTCGCACGAGGCACGGCGACGCATTGCCTTCCGCTTTGGGCTGTCGGCGGAAAGCCGCGCGGCCGCTTTCCTGATCGCCAAAGGCTATCGCATTCTGACGCGCCGTTTCCGCACACCTTTGGGCGAAATCGACATCGTTGCACGGCGGCGCGGCGTGCTTGTATTCGTCGAGGTGAAGGCGCGCGACGGTTTCGATGCTGCGGCCGAAGCGATCGGCAAGCGGCAGCAGAGCCGTATCATCGCGGCGTCTCAGTTATGGCTTGCGGGGCATCCGGAAGATGCAATGCGTGATATGCGATTCGATGTCATTCTGGTAGTTCCGGGGTCCCTGCCGCGTCACCTGCAGGCAGCATTCGACGCATCCGCCTAACTCCGCGATATTCACATGACCGATCGCAGGCACCTCGACGTCGCCGTTCAGATGGATCCGATCGAACGGATCAATATCGCGGGCGATTCGACCTTTGCGCTGCTCCTCGAAGCACAGGCGCGGCAACACGCGATTTTCTATTACACGCCCGACCAGATGGCGCTCGTCGACGGCGAGGTGTACGCAGCGGTGCGGCCGCTGATGGTGCGCGATGACGCGCGCGACTACTTCACGCTCGGCGAAAAGCAGCGCAGCGCACTCTCGGCGTTCGACGTCATCCTGATGCGGCAGGACCCACCCTTCGATCTGGCCTATATTTCGGCCACCCATCTGCTGGAACGGGTGCACCCCAGGACGCTGGTGGTCAACAACCCCGCGCATGTGCGCAACGCCCCCGAGAAGATGTTCGTCACCGAGTTTCCCGACCTGATGCCGCCGACGCTGATCACGCGCGATGTCGGAGAGATCAAGGCGTTTCGCGCCCAGCACGGCGCCATCGTGATGAAGCCGCTTTACGGCCATGGCGGCGCGGCGGTGTTCGCCGTGATGCCGGACGACGTGAATTTCGGCTCGCTGTGCGATTTGTTTGCCGTCACGTTCCGCGAGCCGTGGGTGGTGCAAAAATATTTGCCAGCCGTAAAGCAGGGCGACAAGCGCATCATCCTGGTGGACGGCGTGTTCGCCGGCGCCGTGAACCGGGTACCCCAGACCGACGACCTGCGCTCGAACATGATCCGGGGCGGCGCCGCAAAGGCGACGGACCTGACGGACCGCGAGCGCATGATCTGCGGACGGCTCGGGCCGGCGCTGCGGGTGCGCGGGCTCATGTTCACGGGTATCGACGTGATCGACGGCTATCTCACTGAAATCAACGTCACCTCGCCCACCGGCATCCGCGCCATCAAGCGCCTCGGCGGCCCCGACATCGCCGCGACAATCTGGGACCGCATCGAGGTCAAGCTAGCGGACAAGCGCTGACGCGAAACGGGCGCTTCAATGAAGCCTGAAGCGACGCCGCTCCGAGAGGAACCGCATAAACGCGCGGTGGGATTGCCGGATTTCCTCAGTCAGTTCTTCGATATCACAACACGCCAGTTCCGCGTTGATGCGAGCCTGGCGGGCATTCTGGAGTTCAGTTTCGACAGCCTGAAGGTCGACCATGGTGCCCCCTTCTCTCAGTTCCAAGCCTTTGTGCCGGTGGACCGGTCTCGAACGGGTTGTATTAAGACTAACATGAGTCGTTTTGTTCTGCAATTGTTCTTGTTCCGATCCAGCGTTTAGGTTATGGTTTTCAACAATGGGGGGAACCGATGGTCCAGCGCGTATCCACGGTGGCGTTCGAGGGGATTGAAGCCCGCGCGGTCGACGTCCAGGTGCAGGTGGCGCCAGGCCTGCCGGCGTTCAATGTGGTGGGCCTGCCCGACAAGGCGGTTTCGGAGGCGCGCGAAAGGGTGCGCTCCGCCATGATTGCGTCGGGCCTTGCCTTGCCGGCCCGGCGCATCACCGTCAACCTGGCCCCGGCCGACCTTCCCAAGGAAGGCAGCCATTACGACCTGCCGATTGCGATCGGCCTGATGGCCGCGATCGGCGCCATTCCGCATGATGCCCTCAACGGGTACACGGTCCTGGGCGAGCTCGGCCTCGACGGTTCGCTGGCGCCGATCGCGGGCGTGCTGCCGGCCGCCATCGGCGCCAATAGCCGCGGCGAGGGCTTGATCTGCCCCGCGAGCTGCGGACCGGAGGCAGCCTGGGCCAGTCCCGAGATGGAGATCATCGCGGCGGGTTCGCTGATCCAGCTTGCCAATCACTTCAAGGGAACCCAGGTGCTCTCGCGGCCGCAGCCGAAGGTCCGCGAGGCCGACGGCGTAACGCTCGATCTCGTCGACATCAAGGGCCAGGAAAGCGCCAAGCGGGCTTTGGAAATCGCCGCCGCCGGCGGACACAATCTTCTGATGGTGGGCCCTCCCGGTGCAGGCAAATCGATGCTGGCTGCGCGGCTGCCATCGATTCTGCCGCCGCTGTCGCCTGCGGAGCTCCTCGAAGTATCTATGATCGCCTCGGTGGCGGGCGAGATTATCGGCGGTGCGCTCACCAACCGCCGGCCATTTCGCGCGCCACATCATTCCGCCAGCATGCCAGCGCTGGTCGGCGGCGGGCTGCGGGCAAAGCCGGGGGAAATATCGCTCGCCCACAACGGCGTGCTGTTCCTCGACGAATTACCGGAGTTCGATGCCCGCGTGCTCGATTCGCTTCGCCAGCCGCTGGAAACCGGCGAGGTCGCGATTTCCCGCGCCAACCACCGCGTCACCTACCCGGCCCGCTTCATGCTGGTTGCCGCCATGAATCCGTGCCGCTGCGGGCGCGCCAGCGAACCGGATTTTTCGTGCAAGCGCGGCGCCAATCAGCGTTGCGCCGCCGATTATCAGTCGCGGCTGTCGGGCCCGTTGCTCGACCGCATCGACGTGCACATCGAGGTGCCGGCCGTCACCGCCGCCGACCTGATCCTGCCGCCGCCAGCCGAGGGGAGCGCCGAAGTGCGGACCCGCGTCGCCCGCGCCCGCGCCATCCAGGCCGAGCGCTATGGGGCGCGCGGCCTCACGGTGCGCACCAACGCGTTGGCCGCCGGCGCCGTGCTGGAGCAGATCGTCAAGCCCGATGCCGGAGGGCTCGCACTGTTGCGCGAAGCGTCCGAAGCCATGCGGCTGTCTGCGCGCGGTTATCACCGGGTCCTGCGGGTCGCCCGCACCCTCGCGGACCTCGACGGCGAGGACGTGGTGCGCCGCGTCCACCTCGCCGAAGCGCTGGCTTACCGGGCGCTCACCGACGAGCTGCGCCGGGCGGCGTAAATGGGGTGGACCAATCCCCGCGCACATGCTGGAAGATATTGACTTGACCGCTGCTAAACAGTCCTTCCATGGTCAACAATCGGGGTAAAAAGACAACGAACGGAACATCTCGACAAGATTGGGCGCGGGACTTTCACAGCTGTTTTCTTGGTGCAGTGCTTAAAGCGATCGGCTATCGGACGATTCACTTGGACGACAATATATAGACACACGGCTGCAACAGCGCCAAACGGAATAGCGGTGTGAAGTGATACTGCGGAACTGGGATCCCAACTCGCGTGCCCTCGACCCAATAATGCTCCCCATTTGCTTTAGCACTGTTGGGTTCATGATGCTTCCTCCTGCGCCCTCGACCGGAAGAAGGCCCTGCTCCCTGGAGGGGACATCCGCCGGTGTGGTAGACATCGCGATCACGCCTGAGATACGAGCCGTCCAATCCTCAATCAGGAGGAAGGCGTCAGCTTTCGCTCTGTCCTCCGGAGTTATCCGCTCGAGCGTCTCCAAAAGCGTCAACCAACAGACCGCGTCAAATATCCCCCTGTCTAAAAAAAGAATATCGGGATCATCTTCCCGAGGAGGGTTCTGTGTCTTGTCAAGTAATTGTGAAAGTGTAGTGCAAGCAGTCCATACGTTAAAATTGAAATGCCTTTTGTCTCTAATGGGAGGATTTTTCGTGCAAGCGCGGCGCCAATCAGCGTTGTGCGGCCGATTTGACTACCGTTAAGCTGTACTACTAATGGCCAACAATGGGTTTGAATGGGACAACAGGAAAGCCGCCGCGAACTTCACGCGCCATTCAGAGCCACAAGCCCGCTACCCCGCACAAAATGCCTGGATGGCATCTTGCAGCCCGTTCACGTTGGAGAACCCTAACGCTGCGGCCGCGGCATTGAGGCCGCCAAACTTTGTCGCCAGGGCGGAGACACTCATGCCGTGACAGTTTTTAGACCCTGGTACGCCGGCGAACCTCGGCGCATGCGGCTGTATAAACACGCCAAAAGCAATGGGTTGGCTGCCCACGGCAATCTTGGTGATCACGGTGTTCGTCGCTGTGTCGATCACCGAAACGGTGCTGGAGCTCACGTTGGCGACATAGGCCTTTCTACCGTCGGGGGTGATTGCCACCCCGATTGGTGTGACGCCGACCGGAATCGTGGCACTGACCGTGTTCGTCGCGGCGTCGATCACCGAAACGGTGTTGGAGAAGGCGTTGGTCACGTAGACCTTGCTGCCGTCCGGGCTGACTGCCACGCCGGTGGGGCTGATGTCGACTGGGATCGTGGCGCTGACGGTGTTTGTCGCCGTGTCAATCACCGATACGGTGTTGGGGAAGAAGCCGTTGGCGACGTAGACCTTGCTGCCATCCGGGCTCACCGCCACGCCGAAGGGGCCGTGGCCGACAGGAATCGCGGTGCTGACCGTGTTTGTCGCCGTGTCGATCACCGATACGGTGCCCACTTCGACGTTGGCGACATAGACCTTGCTGCCGCCGGGGTTGACCGCCACGCCGACAGGGGTGGGGCCGACGGGGATCATGGCGCTCACCGTATTTGTTGCTGCGTCGATCACCGATACGGCGTTGGAGAACTCGTTTGTGACGTAGACCTTGCTGTTGTCGGGACTCACCGCTACGGCCATAGTACAGGACGGGCCACAAAGTGGGGGAACGCCGACGGGGATCGTGGCACTGACCGTGTTCGTCGCGGCATCGATCACCGAAACGGTGTTGGAAGAAGCGTTGGTAACGTAGACCTTGCTCCCACTGGAGCTCACCGCAACGCCGTCCGGTGTAAGCCCGACGGGGATCGTGGCGCTGACCGCGTCCGTCGCAGTGTCAATCACCGAGACGGTGCCAGAGCGCTGGTTCGTAATGTAGGCGTTTTGCGCGTTTGTCGACGCAGGACCGAGCAGAAAGGCTAGCGTCAAAGCAAGGGTGAGTTTTTTCATGTCTTACCTTTTTAAAAATATGATAGGAATTTAATCACAATACGACTACCATTTTAACGTTATTATTACTCCCTAGCAAACTCTCACTTGCCGGGTGAGATCCGCACCGAATGCTTTTGCTGAAAATTATTCGCCGGGCGCTGGGCTTGACCCAAGAACAGTTCGCCGAACGATTTCATATATCGCTCGGGACGTTGCGCGATGGGGAACAGGGCGCCGCTCAACCCGATCCGTCCGCGCGCGCCTATCTCACGGAGATCGCTCGCGATCCGAAAGCGGTGCACAAGGCACTCCACACACCGCGCCGCTAATCTTGCGTCGCGGCCTCCGAGAACCCTGTCATAAATCTGTGCATCCCTCCCGTTTATTGATAACCAGTGTCGGCAATCAGCCATAAACGTGCAACGACCGAGTCGCGCATCTCGGTGAGATGAGCAAACCCGGGGGCTACAAGTCGCCATGCTTTCCCGCATCAAGGTCCCGAACCGGCCGGGCGGCCGGTTCAAGGTACCGCTGCGCCTCGCAGGAAAATTGGTTCCAGTATTCAAGGCCTATAGCGGGTTTCGCGCCGTCGTTCGCAATACGAAACGTCCTGCAACCTTGGGAAGACTCGGTGCGCTCGAAGTGCGGCTCGCGCGGACATCGGCGGAAATCCGGCGCGCCCAGAAGCTGCGATACGATGTCTTCTACAAGGAAATGTCCGCCGTGGCGGACACGACCGCATATTTCGCGCGGCGCGACATCGATCTCTTTGATGCCGTGTGTGACCATCTTCTGGTGATCGATCACGGCGCACAGAAGTCGCGAAAGGCAGCCCCGATCGTGGGCACCTACCGGTTGCTGCGGCAGGAGGTGGCCGAGCGAACGGGCGGCTTCTACAGCGCCGGGGAATTCGACGTTCCATCGCTGGTGGCACGACACCCCGATTTGACCTTTCTCGAGCTCGGCCGCTCCTGCGTGCAGCCGCCTTATCGCAACAAGCGCACCGTAGAATTACTGTGGCATGGTATCTGGACTTACGTCCTGCAACATCGCATCGACGTCATGATCGGCTGCGCGAGCCTTGACGGCACCGATCCGGATCGGCTGGCATTGCCGCTGTCGTTCCTTCATCACTACGCGCGCGCCCCCGAACCCTGGCGCACGATGGCGCTGCCGCACCGTTACCTCGGGCTCAATCGTATGCCCAAAGCGGCAGTCGATCCCAAAGCAGCGCTGCAGCTTCTACCACCGTTGATCAAGGGCTATCTCCGACTTGGCGCCTTCGTCGGTGACGGCGCGGTCATCGACCGCCAGTTCGGCACCACCGACGTGCTGATCATTCTGCCGGTGTCGGCCATCAGATCGCGCTATGTGGCACACTTCGGTCCGGGCGCCGAACGTCATGCGGCTTGAAGCACTTTCCGCACTTGCCCGGGTCGTGTGGCCCGCTTGTCCCGGCCACCTCGATTATTTTGGCTCTGTGCGAACGAGTTCGAGGTCGCCGGGACAAGCGCGGCGACGACGCGCGTGATTGATCCTAAATCCGTGAGTTGGAAGCACGCACCTTGCGCAGAAAGCGCTGATAAATCGATAACACTTCGAAAATCAGCCTACTGCGGAGCAGTTACAATTGGGTGCCCTCAAGCATTCTATCTCTTGCTTATGGGCGAAGGGCTTCGCGAAAATCAGCGGCGGCAACTTCCGGATCTAGGTTGATTCAACACGGTTGAAATGGGGGTCGAATCGGAAAGCTCTCATTCACAGCTTGCGCAGCGCGACCTGCTGAACCGTGTGGTTCTTCTGTTTCTTCAGAATGAGATCGGCGCGCGGGCGCGTGGGCAAGATGTTTTCATGCAGGTTGACAAGGTTGATCCGCGTCCAGATCGAAGTCGCAGTGGCGCTGGCCTCCGCGTCGCTGAGCTGTGAGTAGCGATGGAAATAGGATTTGGGGTCCCTGAACGCGGTCTCGCGCAGGGCAAGAAAGCGATCCACGTACCATTGCATCAGCACGTCCTCGTCGGCGTCGAGATAGATCGCAAAGTCGAAGAAATCCGATACGAATGGGATTGCCTTGCCGTCGCGGGGCAGACGGCTGGTCTGCAGCACGTTCAAGCCTTCAACGATGAGAATGTCCGGCCGGTCGATTTCGATCGCATGGTTGGGAATCACGTCATAAACCAGATGCGAATAGACCGGCGCCCACACCGGACGCCGTCCGGCCTTGATATCGGACAGGAAACGCAGCAGCGCAGGAAGGTCGTAGCTTTCCGGAAACCCCTTGCGCTCCATCAGATGATCGCGCTCCAGCACCGCATTGGGATGCAGGAAGCCATCCGTGGTGACGAGGTCCACCTTGGGCACATTGGGCCAACGCGCCAACAGCGCCTGCAGCACGCGGGCGGTCGTCGACTTGCCCACCGCGACCGAGCCGGCGACGCCGATCACGTATGGCGTCTTGGCATCCTCGGTGGAGAGAAACCGTTGCTGGGCGAGAAACAGCCTTTGGGTCGCCGCAACATAAAGAGACAGGAGGCGCGACAGCGGCAGATAGATTTCCTCGATCTCCGCCATGTCGAGACGGTCATGCAGCGAGCGCATGCGCGTCACTTCATCGGGGGTGAGCGTCATCGGCGTGTCTGCGCGTAGTGTCGCCCATTCGGCGCGCGAAAACACATGATACGGCGAAAGCGGGTCCTCGGTACGCTGGTCCATCATGACAATCCGTATCGCGGTTTCGTAACCGCAAGAACCGTGCCGGATCAGCTCCCTCTGCGCGAGGCCTTTTCGGCAAGGCCAGATTGGCTGACACGGGCTCCGAGTACCGCCTCGACTTCGGCCAGCCTGATACCGCGGGCTTTGAGCAGCACGAGCAGATGGTAGATCAGATCAGCGGTCTCCTCGATCAGCCGTTCACGGCTTTCCCCTACCGATGCAAGTGCAAGTTCGACTGCCTCCTCACCCAGTTTCTTGGCGCATTGCGCTACGCCCCGATCAAGCAATTTGCGTGTGTAGGATACCTCGGCACTCGCCGCGGCGCGTTCATCGATGCGACGCTCCAGGTCGTAGACGGAGAATTGATCCATAGCCGTGTCCAATTTCGCCTCCGGCTGGAGGCCAATAGAGAATCATGTCACGAGGCGCATCGGCAATCCGGCCGCTGCCATATGCTGCTTGGCATCCGAAATGGTGTATTCGCCGAAATGGAAGATCGACGCCGCCAAAACCGCCGCCGCATGGCCATCGCGCACGCCGACGATCAGGTGCTCGAGATCGCCAACGCCACCCGACGCGATCACCGGCACGACAACGGCATCTGCGACCGCGCGGGTCAACCCGATGTCAAATCCCTGGCGCGTGCCGTCGCGGTCCATCGAGGTGAGCAGAATTTCCCCAGCGCCCAACGCAACGACTTCCCGCGCATAATCGACCGCATCGAGTCCCGTGGGTTTGCGGCCGCCATGGGTAAAGATTTCCCAGCGGTCCGGCTCGCCGGGGTTGGACACGTTCCTGGCATCAATCGCCACCACGATGCACTGGTCGCCGAATTTTTCCGCAGCTTCCTTGACAAATTCCCGCCGGCTGACAGCCGCCGTATTGATGGAGACTTTATCGGCACCCGACTGCAGCAGCGCGCGAATGTCGGCGACGGTGCGGACGCCTCCGCCCACCGTCAAGGGCATGAAGCACGCTTCCGCGGTTCGCCGCACTACATCGAGGATGATGCCGCGGTCTTCGTGGCTCGCGGTGATATCGAGGAAGCACAGTTCGTCGGCACCGGCCGCATCGTACGCGACGGCGGCTTCGACCGGATCGCCAGCATCGCGCAAATTGACGAAATTGACGCCTTTGACAACGCGCCCGTCTTTGACGTCGAGGCAGGGTATGAGGCGAACCTTGAGCACCTGACCCTCACTGCTCCCGGGCGCTGCGGATCAGTCGCAACGCCTCGGTGGCATTGAGCCGTCCATCATAGAGTGCCCGTCCCGCGATCGCGCCGGCCAGCTTTTTCGCCTGTGGCTGCAACAATCGGCGGATGTCATCCATGGATGCAAGGCCGCCCGATGCGACCACCGGGATGGCAACCGCATCGGCCAGCGCAACGGTGGCGTCAAGGTTGAGCCCTTTAAGAAGGCCGTCACGGGAGATATCCGTGTGGATGATTGCTGCCACGCCGGCATCCTCGAACCGTCGCGCAATTTCAAGTGCTGAAAGATCGGAAGTCTCGGCCCAACCTTGAACAGCCACCCGGCCGTCGCGCGCATCAAGCCCCACAGCGATTCGATTCGGCCAGTCGCGCGCGGCCAGTTTGACCAAGTCCGGGTTTTGCACCGCCGCCGTCCCGATGATGACACGATCGACGCCCTTTTCGAGCCATGCTGCGATCGTCGCCATATCGCGAATTCCGCCGCCAAGTTGCACGGGCAGCGGCACGCTTTCGAGAATCCGCTCGATCGCGCGGGCGTTGACGGGGCGACCAGCAAATGCGCCGTCGAGATCGACCACATGCAGATACTCGAACCCTTCCGCTTCGAAGCCCAAGGCCTGGGCGGCCGCGTCACGGTTGAACACGGTTGCGCGCGCCATATCGCCCTGCTCCAGGCGTACGCAAACGCCATCCTTGAGATCGATCGCGGGAAACAAGATCAAGGCTCTCGCCCTTCATTCACTCGTTTGCAGGCGCTGGTGACGTTCAGGGCTTCCACTTGAGGAAATTTGCGATCAACGCAAGTCCCAGCTTCTGGCTCTTTTCCGGATGAAACTGAGTACCGGCATAGTTGTCGTGTCCCACCAGCGCCGTGATCGGCCCGCCATAGTCCGAGTCGGCCACAAGATCGGCGGGGTTCGCGACCCGCAGGTGATAACTGTGGACGAAATAGGCATGCAGGCCCATGGGGCCCAACGGAATGCCTTCAAGAAGCGGATGCGGCCGATGCGCTGCGAGCGTATTCCAACCCATATGCGGAATTTTGAGTGTCCGATCATTGGGGGTGATGCGGCAGACTTCCCCACGGATCCAGCCCATTCCGTCGGATACGGTATATTCGCGGCCGCGATCGGCCATCAGCTGCATGCCGACGCAGATGCCCAGAAAGGGCCTGCCGTTCCGGCAGACCGCCTCGTTAAGGGCCTCCATCATGCCAGCCACAGCATCAAGCCCACGTCGGCAATCCGCAAAAGCACCGACTCCGGGCAGCACCACCCGGTCGGCGTTTCGCACCACCGCGGGGTCGCTGGTCACCGTGATGGGTTGCGAGATGCCGCTCTCGCGCGCGGCACGTTCAAACGCCTTGGCGGCAGAATGCAGATTGCCGGACCCGTAGTCGATGATGGCAACGCTCACCGGCTGCCTCCGGGCGCAGGAAATAGCCCAATGATCTCGGGACCGGATTGTCCGACCTGAGCAGTCGGCCCCTGCGCGGACGCCGGCACCGGGACCGGGCCGCTGGCCGCGCGGATGGCCGCACGGTTATCAAAAAAACGTCGCTCCGCGGTCTCAAGGTCATCGGCAATCACAGTGCCGCAATCGTGCCATCCAGATCTGACGCGGGTCCAACGCAGCAGGGCTGTAGCCTCAAGACCGATCAACAACTGGATAAGCGCAAAAACGACGGTCAGCACGAACCAGCCGATGCCGAAAGCGTGCAAGCCATATTCGATGAATCCGACAGCAACCAAATAAATGATCAGCGCGATCCACAGCCGTTGCCAGGCCATCCATAGAGGACCGAACAGAAAAGCTCCCAGACTGAACTTTTCGCGGAGGAAGGTGAACCTGTCGCCGTGTTCGCTGGCCAGGCTATGATGCCCCGGCGGTTCCAATACGGCAAAAGCTGGCATGATTCTCTCCCGCACTCACGCCGGCCAACCCTTTCAGCGTGAGTCAGCCCACCCGGGCTGCCCCGTTCGCCTTTGTCGGCTCGGCATCGCACACGTTAACGTGCAGTCAGCTGCCCAGCGACCCTTTGGTCGACGGCACCTCGTCCTTGGCTTGCGCGTCAATCGCAACCGCTCTGCGCAAAGCCCGCGCAAGCCCTTTGAAGCACGACTCCGATATATGATGATCATTGACCCCGTAAAGCGTCTCGACGTGAAGCGTAACTCCGGCATTCATCGCAAAAGCATGAAACCATTCATTGACCAGCTGGGTATCAAAGATTCCGATCTTGTCACGGCTGAACGCCACCCGAAACGCCAGGAAGGGACGCCCTGATATGTCGATGGCGACACGCGTCAAGGCCTCATCCATCGGCACATGCACATCCGCATAGCGGGTGATGCCTTTCATGTCGCCAAGAGCCTGTTTCACCGCCTGTCCAAGCGCGATCCCTATATCCTCCGTGGTGTGATGATGGTCGATGTGCAGGTCACCGGCGGCCTTGACCGTGATATCGATCCGGGAGTGCCGGGCAAGCAGATCAAGCATATGGTCAAGAAACCCGATCCCCGTCGAGACCGACGCAATTCCGCCGCCGTCGAGATCGATCGCGACCGCGACGTCGGTCTCCGTGGTGGTGCGCTTTACGGCTGCCTTGCGCATGTCGTCTCCAGGCCAAATTTCCGGGGCGTTGTAACAGGGCTCGGCGAGTCCTGCCACTGGCGCGTGGACGTCCCCCAACCCGTTCAGCAGCTCCATTTTTTGCCGCCCCGAATGCAGGTAATGTCATCATACAGGCCAAATCCCGATTTGCTTCGGCCCCCATGAGTGCATAGATCAGGGCTCCGGCAATCGAGTCATGCCTATGCAACCCGAGCATTCCGACGCCTGGCACGGCACCACGATCCTTACGGTCCGTAAGGCCGGCACCGTGGCAATCGGCGGCGACGGTCAGGTCTCCATCGGCCAGACCATCGTCAAGGCCAACGCCAGGAAGGTGCGCCGGCTTACCAGAGGTGATGTGATCGGCGGATTCGCGGGCGCGACCGCCGACGCCTTCACGCTGTTCGAACGTCTGGAAGGCAAATTGGAGCAGTATCCGGGTCAACTGATGCGCGCCGCCGTAGAGCTTGCCAAGGATTGGCGCACAGACCGCTATCTGCGCCGCCTCGAGGCCATGATGCTGGTCGCAGACTCCCAAGTCTCCCTGGTGCTGACTGGGACAGGCGACGTGCTCGAACCCGAGAACGGTGTTATGGGAATCGGCTCCGGCGGCAATTACGCTCTGGCAGCGGCCCGTGCGCTCATCGACACCGACATGGACGCCGAGGCGATTGTGCGAAAGGCGATGGCGATCGCGGCCGATATCTGTGTTTACACCAACCGCAGCGTCACCGTCGAAGTGCTGAAGACGGTTTGAGCTTTCCAAACATAACCGCTTATGATGGCAAATTATCCATGACCGATTTCTCCCCGCGCGAGATCGTTTCTGAGCTTGACCGCTACATTGTCGGTCAGGGCGACGCCAAGCGCGCCGTCGCGATTGCGTTGCGCAACCGCTGGCGCCGGCTACAGCTCGACGAGAAGTTGCGCGAAGAGGTGATGCCGAAGAATATCCTCATGATCGGCCCGACCGGTGTCGGCAAAACCGAGATTTCGCGGCGATTGGCCAAACTCGCCGGCGCACCTTTCCTCAAGGTCGAGGCAACCAAGTTCACCGAAGTCGGCTATGTGGGCCGCGACGTCGAGCAGATCGTTCGGGACCTCGTTGAGATTGGTATCAGCCTCACCCGCGAGAGAAAGCGCAGAGACGTGCAGGCGCGGGCTCACCTCGCAGCCGAAGATCGCGTAGTGGATGCGCTAGTCGGCGCCGCCGCAACTGCCTCAACCAAGGAGACCTTCCGCAAAAAGCTGCGCGCCGGCGAACTCGACGAGAAGGAGATCGAGATCGAGACGCAAGCCGGGGGAGCCGGCTTGCCGCTGTTCGAGATACCGGGGATGCCTGGCGCCCAGATGGGCGCCATCTCGATTGGCGATATTTTCGGCAAGCTGGGCGGCGGCCGCACCAAAAAAAGGCGCGTGACGGTGAAGGAATCCCACGAAATCCTGATCAATGAGGAATCCGACAAGCTGCTCGATCAGGACCGGCTGGTGCAAGAAGCCATCAAGGCCGTGGAAAATAATGGCATCGTGTTCCTCGACGAGATAGACAAGATTTGTGCGCGAGAAGGCCGCGTTGGCGGCGACGTATCGCGTGAGGGCGTGCAACGCGATCTACTGCCTTTGATTGAAGGCACCACCGTATCGACCAAGCATGGCAGCGTAAAGACAGACCACATCTTGTTCATCGCGTCGGGTGCCTTCCATCTTTCCAAACCATCGGATCTGTTGCCAGAGCTGCAGGGCCGTCTGCCGATCCGCGTCGAACTGAAGCCCTTAACGCGCGATGATTTGAGGCGCATCCTCACCGAACCCGAGGCCTCGTTGATCAAGCAATATGTGGCGCTGATCGGGACCGAGGGCGTCACTCTTGAGTTCACTGACGACTCCATCGATGCCATTGCGGATATAGCCGTCTCGGTCAATTCAACCGTCGAGAACATCGGAGCACGACGGCTGCAAACCGTTATGGAGCGGGTACTTGACGACGTCTCGTTCGGCGCCCCCGACAAGTCGGGAGACGTTGTGAAAATTGATGGCGATTACGTCAGGAGCCGGGTCGCCGACCTCGCCAAAAATGCGGACTTGAGTCGGTTTATCTTGTGAGGCGTCCAAACGGCTGTCGGCCGCCGGTCGATTGTCGGTCGCCCACAAACCACCAGCTTGGCCTGCCGCGGATCGGACCGGAAAACGTTTGTCTTACCAATTGAATTTCCTGGGCTCGCGAAATGTCAAAATTCCGGGCGTACCGGTAGCGCTGGTCAAACGAGCGTGACGAACGAGCATCGCCTCGAAATTAGCTCTTGTTTGCAGAAATTTGGCTGGCGACTACCGCTGCAGTCCATCGCCGCCGGGCGCAAACGGCATGCACCCTTGCGCCCGTTGTCGACTTTCATGCTTTTTTGTTGAAGGGACCGGACGCCGATTGAATTTGGCCGACTGTGGATGGCGGCGGAGCCGGACCGCCTTTCCTTTTCTTGTTCCACTCGGCCTTCGGCTTTTTCTTCTCCTTGGTACTTCTCATCTGGCCTTTCGCCATGGCGAGCTCCCTTGTTTTGCCTGCCAAGGCGTTCATTATATCTCGCTTCGTTTCAATTGAAATCGGGTTTCATGAAATCGGGTCTTTCCGGCGGATCTCTACCCTCTCCCCTTGCGAAGGCGGACGTAGAGCGCCCCCTCGCCGCCATGACCCGCATGCGCGACCTCGAAGCCGAGCACGTAGCGGCGGAAGTCCGACAGCTCCAGCCATAAGGGTACCTGCTGACGCAGAACGCCCCGTTCACCGTGCGGTATATTCGGCACGCCTTTTCCGGTAATCACCAGCACGAATTTTGCACCGTTCGCCTGGGAACGATGCAGGAAACGCCGCAGGGCTCGATGTGCCTCGGTCTGCGTCATGCCATGCAGATCGATGCGCGCGTCGATTGCCACACGGCCGCGGGCAAGTTGCTGCCTTTCCCGCCGCATAATGGGGCTGAGCTCGGGCGCCCGAGCGCCGCGTTGCGGTAACGCAACCCCCGGATCAACCATCGCCCTTCCCTTGGCAGACCGCGCCGCGTCTCGAATACCCGGTTTGTGGCGCGCGGTTGTCATCGGCTTTTTGCTCTGCGGCAGCGGCCTGACGGTATGAGCAACAAGCGACCACAAGTGCTCCTCTTCGATCGTCAGCCTGCGGCGAGCGCGCGGCGGTATCGGCTTTGTGGTCAGGTTCTCGTCCTTCATCGGTTCGACCGGTGCGATGCGTGCCCATGCTCAAGCCGGGCGGGCGTTGCCTTCGAGTCGGATTTTGCCTCCGACCCCTCATGGCTCGCGATCCTCGCCGGGGACGGCCGGCGGACGGTTGCCGGCACGGGTGGCCTTGGGGGCGGCAGTGGCATGTGGGCACCGGCCGCAACTGGGTCGAGATCGCGCGGCAGCAGGAGCGCAAAACGGCCCGCCTGGCGAACGCGCCCAGCGATCTGGCCTGCCTGCTCGCCGGCACCGAAATAGAGGTCGGCGCGAGCTGGCCCCACAATGGCGGAACCGGTGTCCTGTGCAATCATGGTGCGACGGAATGGTGTGCTCGGGCGTGGGCCAACCAGCGGCAGGTCCGCCTCGATAAAAAACGGCGTGCCATAGACATGCAACGCCTTATCGACAGCGATCGAACGGCCGGCCGAAAGCGGAATTCCCTGGGCGCCGAGTGCTTCGCCGTCTTCATTCAGCCCGACGATACGAAAAAACACCACAGAGCGGTTTTGCCGACGGACGTTCTTGGCTTCGTCCGGATTAGCCTGCATCCATTCCCGGATGCGCTGCATCGACATCTCTTCGCGCGGAATGATGTTGCGATCGATCAGCGCACGACCCACCGGCACATACGGATAGCCGTTATGGGCATCGTAATTGAGGCGCAACATGGTACCGTCTTCAAGCCTGACCCGCGCCGAGCCCTGAATCTGTATGAAGAGCGCCTCCGTAGCACTGCGCAGCCAGCAGATTTCCAGGTGCCGACCGTCTAGTGCGCCGTCTTCGATTTCACCGCGATCGTAGTACGGAACGAGCTCGCCCTTCGAGTTTCGCCGAAATGCGCGCCCGTTATTGGGAAACGGCCCCCCTGGATGAGTCGTCCCGGCCGCCAGAAGGTCAGGCGGACGACGATAGAGCGGAACAGTGAATTCCCGCGTGGGGAACCGGGAACCATCGACAATCGGCTCGTAGTAGCCGGTGAGGAAACCGGCGGTATCCCCAAGCTTGCGGATGCGAATCGGCAAAAAGTTGGTTTCGAAAAATTGCCGCGCCGCCTCCCGCGTCAGAGGACCAGATTTGACAGCGCGGGCACACACGGCCTGCAGTGCAGCCCGAACCGGACGATCATCGTTTGGGGACTTTGATCGCAAGATGGGACGACAGCTTGCCTGGAACGTCGTGAAAGCGCTGGCATGATCGTCGCTGCGCCATCCGTCAAGCTCATTCCAGCCGGTTGGCTCCAGCGCAGCGTCTGCAATTCTCAGAGGCTCAGATGCAGATGCTGAAGAACGCACGGCACGGCTTCCCGGGCGAATCGGCGCCCCCGAACCACGACGCACGTCAGGCTTACTTCCCGGAGTACCCTCTGAATTTCTCGTTGATTTCGCTGGAGCAGTATCAGCAGATCGCAACCCTTCGCTGCGCCGACCCTCGGCGGTACTCATTGCCGCGGCCACACTCAACGTCGCTACTGCCAACAAAACGACAAATCGAGGCCGCTGCGTGCGCATGGCTCGCCCGCCGATCAAGCACCGGCTTCAGTGGCGACCAAGTTCCAGTTCGGGTCACGCGAGGTGACGTCTCTGGCAAAGGTCCAAACGTCGGTGACGCTGGTAACGGTGTCTCCACTACCGTCGATCACATTGCCGCCACGGTCGCGAGTGGCCGATACCAGTTGCGAGACAAAGCGCAACGTGATCTGCGCCATTTTGCCACGCAACTCTGCATTCGTGATTTCGGTCGTATCAATCGACACGAAACGAGTCTCGACCGTCTCGCTTCGCGCTTCGCGCTCGCGAATCACGGATTCGAACCCGTCATAGACTTCGCGTGCCAACAAGTTCTTCAGTGTCCGCCGATCCCCCATCGCATAGGCCGTTACGATCATCTCGTAGGCTGCCCTGGCGCCCGCTATGAATTGGCTGACGTTGAAATTCTTATCCGCCGCAGCGACGGCATCGAGCCCCTTCGCCACTGGCGAGCCCCGCGTCGCGAAACCGGAATGGCGGTCGGAGGCTTCATTCGTTTCCGACGGCTTGGCAGGTTCATTCGTACGTTGCGGCAGTGGTATGACTTTATCGCCCGGCGAATTACGCACTGGATCCGGCGCTGAATAGGGATCGTAAGGCGGCCGCTCGCGGCCGGTTCGTTGGCCAAGCACGCTGCGCAGCTTCAGAAATATCAGCACTGCGACCGCCAGTAAGATTATGGTGGTTGTGTCAAACACGTCTCATGCTTTCGCGGGCAGCTGCACCCCACGGTGCTGGCGCTCATCAACCGGAGTTTTTTCCTACTGCTCTTCCCTGTCAACGATACAGCTATATTGGGAAGCCGGCGAATTGATTCCAGGGCTTGTCACTCTGTCAGCTCAACAGGGCTTTTGTATGCAGTACCAGCTTAGACCATCGGCACGTGGACGCCAACACAATGTCCCCGCATTGCCGGGCAACAACGGACTGCCCGAAGGCCAAACCTCCAGCTATGTGAGGCCATTCGAGGTATGACTGCAGGAAGCTGGAGCTATGCGTCCCGTTAAGATGATCGCCATCGGGTTGCTGGCGTGGCCGGCTGCCGAAATTGTGGCATTCATCGTCGTCGCGACCCTGGTCGGCGTGCCGATAGCGCTCTTGCTTGTGATTCTTATATCCCTGGCGGGATTGCTGATTCTGCGGCGTTTTGGCGGTTTTGCGCGGTGGCGAACCGCTGGCGGCTCCGCTGGGGTCGCCACCGTAACCCTGGACGGGACCGGCATTGCGACTGGGGTGGGAGCAATTCTTCTTGTCATTCCTGGGTTTATCACTGGCCTGCTGGGTGCCCTGATATTGTTCCCCACATCGCGCCGCTGGTTGTCGGCGGGGTGGCAGCGCCTGTCTACCCCTGGCCGGCAGCCGAGCGCCCACGGAACGATTGATCTCGCGCCGGACGAATGGCGGCCTCTATCCGATCCGACGCTGCCTCCGCAGGGATCAGCTCAAGGATTGGACCGGCCATCCCCCGATAATGAGCAATCAGCACCGACCCGGGATCATGTAAGGAAGCGCCGAATCGGACGCGTTCTGATTTGGCGGCATTGAGCACCTCAGCATCCTTGTTCAGATTTACCGCTTGTGTTAGCCACACGCCCGAACGTTCCAAGGGTCGCGGCACTCAGCGGAGGGAATACCATGACAACAACGAATGGCGGCGACGCTGCCGCCCCGGCAACACCTGAGAGCACGGCGCCCAGCTTCAGCGTGGTCGCGCAGTACTCAAAGGATTTTTCATTTGAGAATCCGAATGCCCCGCAGTCGCTGATGCAACAGCAGCAGCAACCTCAAATCGGCATCCAAATCAACGTCAATCCCAAGCAGATCTCGCCCACCGATTACGAGGTGGAGCTGAAACTCGAAGGAAAGGCGGAGCTCAGCGGTACCGTTCTGTTCGCGTTCGATCTCAACTATGCGGGCGTGTTTCGGATGGCGAACATCCCGCAAGAAAGTCTCGGTCCCTTGTTGATGATCGAGTGCCCGCGGCTGCTGTTCCCATTCGCGCGCGAGATCATTTCAAACGCCATTTCCAATGGCGGATTTCCCCCGCTGATGCTGCACCCGATTGACTTCGTCGCCCTCTACCAGCGACGAATGGCGGAAATGCAGGCGGCGCAGCAACCGGCTACACAAACCGGCTGACGGCAACGGGCGATCACCACGGTATTCACCAGGGAACAATCCATGTCTTTTTCGATGTCGAAGGCCTCCATCCCGGTTTTTGAGATTGGCCTTGGTGCGCTGTCGGCGGTTCTAGACAAGGCCGCGGCGTATGCAGCTGCGAGGAAGATCGAACCGTCGGTACTGCTCCAGTCGCGATTGTTTCCCGATATGTTCCCACTGGTACGGCAGGTGCAGATTGCATCAGATCAGGCCAAAAACGGTACTTCGCGTCTGGCAGGCGTTGAACCCCCTCGCTATGAGGACAGCGAAACGACGATCGAGCAACTGAGGGAACGTCTGGCAAGAACGCTGGCCTACCTGAAAACGCTCGATCCGGAAAAGATCGACGGATCGGGCGAGCATGATATCACGTTTCCACTCGGTCCGACGAACAAAGGTCAGATGAAAGGCGCCGACTATCTCAACTACTTCGTATTGCCGAACTTTTATTTCCACGTGATGGCCGCCTATGCGATCCTGCGTCATTGCGGCGTGGATATCGGCAAACGTGATTTCCTCGGCGCGATCCCCATCAAGGTGACCTAAAGACCCGCAAGCTACCCGACCGGGGCGCGGTAGTCGTTCCAGATCGCTTTGGTGCCGAGTTCCGCAATGAGTGCGCGGTGTGCCGCACGTTCGATATCTGTCACGCGCGACGGCAGTGAAATCGGTCGGGTTTTCGACGAAACGGCTAAATTGCTCACAATGATCGGAGACGCCGTCGCAGCAACCAGCCCAAGCTGCGCCTGCCGAGCACCAATGAGCTCGATATAGACTTCCGACAGCAGCTCGGCATCAAGCAGTGCACCATGCTTGGTGCGACGACTGTTGTCGATTTCGAAGCGCGCGCATAGATCGTCCAAGCGATTTGCGCCGCCCGGATATTTGCGCCGCGCTAACTGCAGCGTATCGATCAGGCGATCGCGCGGAATAGTTGCCTGTTTCACCCGTTCAAGTTCGGCATTGAGAAACCCCAGATCAAACGCGGCATTGTGTGCAACCAAGGGAGCATCACCCACAAAGGCCAAGAGATCGACAACTATATCCGCGAATACCAATTGCGATCTGAGGAAGTCCTGCGACAGGCCGTGGACCGCAAATGCCTCTCCCGGCACGTCCCGCTCGGGATTGATATAGCGGTGAAAAGTCTGCCCGGTGGGAAATCGATTGATAAGCTCAACGCAGCCGATCTCGACCAGCCGATGCCCCTGATAGGGGTCAAGACCGGTGGTCTCGGTATCGAACACGATTTCTCGCATGACGTCTTGTCTCGTTCGCAATCGTTACTGCGGAACGCGCCGAATCGGTAGCGCGGATGCGGCCCGCAAGATGGCACGAACTTGCGCACGAGCGGAATCGAAACCTTGAGATGTATCCACGACAAAATCCGCCCGCCGACGTTTCTCTTCGTCGGGCATCTGTTTGGCAAGCAAGGCGCGAAATTTATCCTCGGTCATGCCCGCTCGCTCGAAGGCACGGGCACGTTGCATTTCTGCCGGCGCCGTTGCCACAACGACCGCGTCGACACGGCCGTCGGCCCCCGTTTCAAACAGCAGAGGGATATCGAGAACCGCGACAGATGCGCCTGCCCGTTCGGCGTCGTCGAGAAACCGCCGTTCTTCGCATTGAACCAATGGATGAATGATCCCTTCCAGGCGACGCAATGCCTCCGGATCGTCAAGCACGCGTCTTGCGAGTTTGTCGCGATCGACGCCATCAGCATCGCTAACTCCGGGGAATTCCGCTTCGATCAGCGGCGTCGCTGGGCCGGTGTATAGCTGGTGGACGGCCAGATCCGCGTCGTGAACCGGCACACCGGCCTCTGCAAAAAACCGCGCCGTTGTGGATTTGCCCATTCCGATTGAGCCGGTTAGACCGATGACCACCACGTGTTCGTCTTTCTCAACATTACTTAGACGGTCCGCGGTCGATTTAATTCACACGGTCGTCATCCGCGGGCTTGACCCGCGTATCCATCAAAAGATGGACTCGCTGGTCAAGATCCTATGCAGGCGCGGTCAACGTGGTGGTACCAGTGCAGTTTGCAAACCACCACCAGCCGCATAGGAGAGACCAATGGAAGCCCGCTTGGTAAACACCACGTCGACCGCACGCAATGATGCCCCTGCCCGCTGCCTGATTGCAATTGAATTGAGCAAGGCGAGTTGGGGGGTGGGTGTGGCAAAGCCCATTGAGCAACAAGACGAGCCAGTACCGCTTGACGGGTGGGGATCGGAACAGCTTGATTAAGCTGGTCGAACGGATTGGTCGGCAGGTTAGCCGCGAGCTGGGCGGTCGGTCGAGGTGATCTCGTGCTACGAAGCTGGCTATGACGGGTTCTGGCTGCACCGCCTGCTCGAAGCTCATGGGGTGCGTAATTATATGTTCTCGATCCGGCCAGCCTGCTGGTGAACCGGCGGGCGCGGCGAGCCAAGACCGATCGCATCGACGTTGAGCGGATGCTGCGGGCGCTCGGCCGTTATCTGCGCGGCGAGCCGGACGCCTGCAGCGTACGGTGGACAGGCGAGCGCCGACTTAAAATCGAGACCGGGAATCGCTTTAGGCAGCCAAGCTCCCGATCCGCCGGAGAAAGCCGAGGAGCTTGAGCAGCGGCAGTCCCAGAATGGTAAAATGATCCCCCTCAATCCGGTCAAACAGATGAATGCCGAGCTTTTCAAGTTGATAGCCCCCGACGCACTCCAACACCGCGTTGCCTGCCGCATCGAGATAGCGCTCAAGAAACGATTCAGATAGACTTCGAAGCGTGAGACTCGCAGTGTCGATTGCGTCGAACAGAACCTGGCCATCCCGCGCCAACGCGGCAGCGGAGTGTAAATGGTGGGTCTTGCCAGCCAACATCATGAGCTGCTCGCAAGCGGCAATACGATCGCGGGGCTTATCGAAACGACGTTCTTTGAGCGCAAGCGTCTGGTCGGCGCCCACGACGATGCGGTGCCGTATAAGCTGCGACACTGCTGTTGCCTTTTGCCGCGCCAGCAGCATGGCCACTTCCGCGGGGCTATGGCTGCCGGCACCGGCTTCCACGATTCGTTCGTCCACATCCGGGACGCAGACCTCAACCGGAATGCCCGCAGCTTCCAGCATGGTCCGCCGGGGCGCGCTGCCCGACGCAAGTACAAGCGGTTGATCGTCGCACCACAACGACATCATCCCTCCGCCGGCAACCGGCGCCGCTCGACCAGCAGGGCCATTATGGCGGCCGCGGTTTCCTCGATTGAGCGCCTGGTGACGTCGATCAGCGGCCAGCTGTGCTTTGCGCAAAGACGCCGCGAGAACGCAATCTCTTCAGCGACCGCCTGCCGATCGATGTATTGATCGTCATCACGATGTGCCTTCAGTCCCAAAAGGCGATTTTCGCGAATTTGCACGATGCGTTCGGGACTGGCGTAGAGACCCACGACAAGGGGATGTCGAATTGACTCAAGCTGGGGCGGGGGTGGCACGCCAAGAACCAGCGGAATGTTGGCGGTCTTGACGCCACGATTAGCTAGATAGATCGACGTTGGAGTCTTAGATGTGCGCGACACACCAAGGAGCACCACGTCGGCGGTTTCAAGGTCGTTGGCGTGCTGGCCGTCGTCGTGCACCATCGTGTAGTTGAGCGCATCGATGCGCTTGAAATATTCGGCATTCAGAATGTGTTGAGCGCCCACCTTATGGGTCGATTCGGCGCCCAGATAGGCCTGGAACAGACGCAACACCGGTCCAAGAATCGACAGGCACGGCAATCCGAGATCGCGACACGCCTCCTCGAGGCGACCGATCAACGTCTGATCCAGCAGGGTATACAGGACGACTCCGGGCGCTTCTTCAATCTCCGTCAACACACGATCAAGTTGCTTGTTGGTGCGCACTGCCGGATAAACGTGCTCGACCGGCGACGCATTGCTATACTGGGCCGACGCAGCGCGAGCGACCGTGATCAACGTTTCGCCGGTGGAATCGGAGACGAGATGAAGATGAAAGAAGCTCGAATCGCGCTGCGACATCAACTTGCTTTGTTGAACTCCTGTGGACGACGCAGGAGAAAGCCACGTCTTGAAGACGAGAGCAAGGGACAGGCGATCGATCGCTGCTCTCGTTTCCACATGACCACAGCCACGCATGGGCGGAGAGTACTTCTTCTTTTTCTGTTGAAACTTGCGCAGAAACATCCGGATGAGATCGGTTTAGCCGTAGCTAACCTGTTGTGATTTCAGGAGAACGTCTACAAATATACAGCCGGGGGACGAACAGCAGGGAACCGAAGGCGATGTGGACAACCTCGGTGCAGGGCGCGAATACCGATTCATGAGTCAAATTCACCGCCAATCAAAAAAATCTAACAGATCCTGACCTCGATTTTGTAAGAAAGCGAATGCTCGATGGCTTTCCCGTGCAACGACTCTGAAATCTTGAAAGTTCTCGCCAACAAGGTGCCCACACGAACGCCAATTTGGTTGATGAGACAGGCCGGTCGATATCTGCCGGAATATCGCGAGCTTCGCATAAAGTCTGGATCATTTCTGGACATGTGTTTCAATCCGACACTTGCTGCGGAAATCACCCTGCAACCTGTACGCAGATTTGGCTTTGACGCCGCAATTCTGTTCTCCGATATCTTGGTCGTGCCCCATGCGCTCGGGCAAAGCGTGAGGTTCGAAGCTGGCGAAGGTCCGCGTTTGTCGCCCGCAATTGCATCCGCCGCCGCACTCGATGAATTAGCCGGCGAGATAGACATCAATTGCCTGGCGCCGGTGCTGGAAACAATTTCGAGAGTACGCGCACAGCTGCCACGGGACGTGGCGCTGCTTGGCTTTTGTGGCGCACCATGGACGGTTGCGACCTATATGGTCGCCGGATTCGGTACCCCCGATCAAGCGCCGGCACGCTTATTCGCTTATCGTGACCCAAGTGGGTTCGAGAGGCTGATCGATCTCCTCGTGCGAGCGTCCATTGACTATCTGGCGGCACAATTTCACGCCGGTGTCGATGCTGTGCAACTGTTTGACACTTGGGCCGCGGTGCTCGGGGCAGAAGAATTCAGGCGCTGGTGCACAAAGCCTAGCGGGAGAATTGTAGCGGGACTGCGGCAAAGGGTGCCTGATGCCAGGATTATCGGATTTCCGCGGGGCGCGGGTACATCCTTGGTGGGTTACGTCGAGAGCGTATCGTTCGATGCCATAGGGCTGGACTGGATGATCGATCGCAAGTTCGCGCGCGATGAAGTTCAAACCCGTCGACCCGTACAAGGAAATTTGGATCCGATGGCATTGTTGGCTGGGGGAGCAGCGTTGGATCGCGAGACAGATGCGGTGCTGGAAGCATTTTCCACTAGACCCTTCATTTTCAATCTCGGCCATGGCGTGCTCCCGGAAACGCCCATCGCTCATGTGGAGCAGCTGGTTGCGCGGGTTCGAAGCTCACGTTTGTGACCGTCCGATTGTAGAGAGCACATGCGGAAATGGTACCGAATGCAAAAAACAGGTGGTTTCGCGCGATTGTCGGCATCGCAATAGTTGTGGTCCTGGTCGCAGGACTCATCGCGTGGCAGCCCTCGAATCTCTATCCGTGGGTGAAAGCCTTGCATGTCATAGCGGTGATGTCTTGGATGGCCGGAATGTTGTACCTCCCGCGCCTCTTTGTGTACCATTGTGGAGCAGAGATCGGTTCGCGCCAGTCCGAAACGTTCAAGGTAATGGAACGACGATTACTGCGCGGGATTATCAATCCCGCAATGGTGCTGAGCTGGGCGCTCGGCTTGTGGATGGTCTACGACGGTGCGTGGATTTCAGCGCATTGGTTGCAGTGCAAGCTGCTGCTTGTTGTCGCATTGTCCGGAATTCATGGGATGTTGGTGCGCTGGACCAATGATTTTGCCATTGATCGGAATCTACACACAGAGCGGTTCTATCGCTTCATGAACGAAGTTCCGGCGGTATTGATGGCAGGGATCGTCATATTGGTGGTGATCAAGCCATTTTGATCGACAAATAACTTGTAAATTGCCTGGAACCCTTGCGTTACCTTCGAACTTTTCTTATCTTGCGCATATCTCACCAAACGCAGGTTGACGCTGGCGAGGGTTGCCCGTGAAGGGGCCCAGATGCGGTGTCAAGCCAGAGGCGCTTCGCTTCGGCAGGGGACCTGCGATTTCTCCCCGTCATTACTGGGATCGGCATTTTGCAGTCGGTCCTTCACAGGAACACCCGCATGCGGGAAATGAAACTCCAAGACCTCAAATCCAAGTCCCCGGTGGAATTGCTTGGCTTTGCAGAAGAACATAGCGTCGAAAATGCATCGACGATGCGCAAGCAAGAGTTGATGTTCGCGATCCTCAAGCAGCTTGCGACGAAAGATATTGACATCATCGGCGAAGGTGTGGTCGAGGTACTGCAAGACGGCTTCGGCTTTTTGCGTGCGCCCGAGGCCAATTATCTGCCTGGTCCTGACGACATCTATGTCTCGCCCTCGCAGATTCGCAGGTTCGGATTGCGAACCGGCGACACGATCGAGGGCGAAATTCGCAGCCCGAAGGAGGGTGAGCGCTACTTTGCGCTGCTGAAGGTCAATACCATCAATTTCGAAGACCCGGAAAAAGCCCGGCACAAGATCAATTTCGACAATCTGACGCCTCTCTATCCCGACGAGCGGTTGCGGATGGAGCACGAGGATCCGACCAAGAAGGATCTTTCGCCACGGGTGATCGACATCGTCGCGCCGATTGGGAAGGGGCAGCGTGCGCTGATCGTGTCACCGCCGCGCACCGGTAAAACGGTTCTACTCCAGAACATTGCGCATGCCATCACGGCGAATCATCCGGAATGCTATCTGATTGTCCTTTTGATCGACGAGCGGCCCGAGGAAGTCACCGACATGCAGCGCTCGGTGAAAGGGGAGGTGATTTCGTCGACCTTCGATGAGCCGGCACAGCGCCACGTTCAGGTGGCCGAAATGGTGATCGAGAAGGCAAAGCGGCTGGTCGAACACGGTCGCGATGTGGTGATCCTGCTCGACTCAATCACCCGTCTCGGACGCGCCTACAACACAGTAGTGCCATCCTCCGGTAAAGTGCTGACCGGCGGTGTCGATGCTAATGCATTGCAGCGACCAAAGCGTTTTTTCGGTGCAGCGCGCAATATTGAAGAGGGCGGATCACTGACGATTATCGCCACAGCGCTGATCGAAACCGGCAGCCGCATGGACGAGGTAATCTTCGAAGAATTCAAGGGGACCGGCAACTCGGAGTTGATTCTCGATCGCAAGGTGGCCGATAAGCGGACCTTTCCGGCAATCGATATCACCCGGTCGGGCACCCGCAAGGAGGAGCTGCTCACACCGCCTGATGTTCTCAAGAAGATGTACGTGTTGCGACGCATCCTCAACCCGATGGGAACAATGGATGCCATTGATTTCCTGCTCGACAAGCTGCGCAACACGAAGAACAACGGCGAATTTTTCGAGTCGATGAATACGTAGTGAATGATTGCGGGGCTCCGGACACCGAATTGATTCCAGAAGCACGGAATTCGTCCTGCCTTCCTGAGACATAGGCGATCGTTATAAGATCGTGACCTGCGGAGGATCGGAGCCCTATCCGGCTCTGATCAGGGGCGTTTTTGCCTTTGGCCAAACCGAACATCAGGGAGGGAATTCGGTGATGAGGTATTCAGTCGCGATTTCCGTATGTGCGGCGTTGTCGATTTGCGGCGTAAGGGCCGACGCACAGCAGAGCCAGTTCCCATTGGCTGCACCAGCCGGTGTGGACAGCAAGGCGCGAGAGATCGCGCCCGCCGGCGCGATTAATCAGGGTCCATTCGATATGAATACCTGGAAGTACGGCAACGCGTTCACGCTGCCGCCAGGGACGAAGATATGGAATCCGGCCAAGATCAAGCTGATGTCCGGCGGCAAGCTGGTGGGTGGGACGGTATCGTCAGGAATTGATCCGACCACGTATTGTGCGATGGCGAATGCCGGATACGACTTCATCTGGACCGAGATGCAGCACGCCAACACGACCTGGGACCAGGCCGGCAAGGCGTGGCGGACTTGTCCGCACGCCAAAGCAGTTCCGGGCGTGCGTGTCCCCTACGCCGACGAGTTTCAGATACAACATGCTCTCGATGCCGGTGCGCTGGTGGTGGTGGTTCCAACTGTAGACACCGTCGAGGAGGCCATGGCCGCGAGGGATTGGACCTACTTTCCGCCGTTGGGGAAACGCAGTCTTGGCGGCGGGTTCGCGTTCGATCCGAACATGTGGGGCAATGTGCCGGGCGGATATCGCAATACCATCAACGACAACGTGGTTCTGATTCTCATGATCGAGACGCTCGAGGGTCTCAAGAACGCCGACGAGATCGCCAAGGTCCCCGGGGTTCATGCGATCTTTGCTGCCAGCAGCGATCTCGGGAATTTTGCCGGCTATAAGCAAGGCGACCCGGATTACGAGCGGGAGATCAACATCGTTCACGACGCCGCCGTCAAGGCAGGAGTGAAGCTGTGCGGTCCATGGGCGTGGAGGGACCGACCTGACTTCACGTGCTTTCAGGCTGGCAATGAGATGGCGGCCATCGCGCGAGGCGTGAAAATCGAACTAGGCGAGTTTGCTGACACGCAAGCCAAGCCGGAAGTGGGCCCGTTCGCCGCGGCGGGGACGAGGTGACGCGCTGACACGTACATCACATCGCGCCGGTCCCTTCGGTGGCCGCGTGCCGGCGGTCGAGCGGCGCGAGCAGGGCTTGGCCAAGGCCGGCAACGGGAGGGTCCGCCGCGGCATGTACCCTGGCCTTTGTGCCGCTTTGTGTAGATTGGACCCGCCGCCAAGGAACCTGCCGCCGATGCGCATGACTGCATCATGGTCGAGTCCGCAACAAGAACTCACCGCATACAAGGTTGTGGGGCGACGTTCGCCTCACCGACCGCAGGTTCCCCTCAGATCGACGGGCGTATCTCCTGCCACCGTCAATCGTCACCGTCGTTGCGATCCCGACCAGCTCAGCGTGACACCGTGCTCGCCGCCGTCAAGGACGCTGGGCGCCGCCTCCGGCGGTGCCCCTGAAGGGGCATCCTTGACTGCGTCTGCGCGCGCTGTCACCGGGCCACGGCATGAACAACGGTTCTTAAACAATTGGCTTGACAATTGGCCCCATACAAGGGTCGGCAAAGCGAAGCCTGCCCACCCTACAAGTGATTCCAGCCCGTAGAAATTTGCTCCAGCGATCCTTCAGCGCGATAATGGCGGACCCGTATTGTCGCGACCCGCGGCGGCGATGACAGCTATCAGCTGCTGTGGGTCGATCACTGGCAGGGAGCACCTCTGCCCCAGGCAGACAAGCGCGGCGGTCTGCCCGTCATGCAGCGAAACAGCTCGGCCCGAATGCGCCGGAGGCAGGTCCTCTGGTTTTGCTGCACGCACCACGACGCGTTCAAGGAACGGCCACTCCGAGGCGGCGGCGGCAAATCGGTCGGCCTGTGGACCGACCGCGACGATCTCAATGGCACGCAGACGCAGGTCAAGCGCGTTCATCAGGCTGGCATGGAGATACATGCTTTGCGTGGCGATAGGCAGCAGGCCGTCGAATAAAATATCGGCGCGCTCGCGCCAGATTTCGTCGCCCGTCAAAACCGCGAGGCGGATAAGGTTTTGTGCCGCGACTCCGTTCGGATTAGGCGTCGCCTCGTCGATCGTTGAATCCGGGCGCACAACCAAGCCTTCGGCATCGTCGGCGGTCAAATAATAACCGCCCGTGTCTTTGCGGATGTAATGCCGATCGAGAGCTTTTTGCCATTGAAATGCGCGACCGAGATATTCCGGGATGCCGGTAGCCTCATGCAGCGCCAGCGCGGCTTTGACCATTGCGGCGTGATCGGAGGCGAGCCCTGGATAAAGCAGCTTTCCATCCCGCCAGGAATGACCGAGCCGATCACCTCGCGTCATGCGGCGCTCGATGAATCCGAATGCCCGTTGAGCGATTGCGAGCCAATGGGGTTGATCCAGGGCTATGCCGGCGTTTGCCAGCGCTGCGATCATCAAGCCGTTCCAATCCGCCAGCACCTTATCGTCCAGCCCCGGCCGAACGCGCTTGTTGCGTACCGCAAGGAGCTCACTCCGCAGGCCGGCAAGGCGGACGTCCTCATCCACTTCAGCATGGTGCGGTTGGCGGCTGCCGGAATGGGCCGGGTCGCCAGTGACTTTAGGCAGCCTGTCGAGTCTGTTAAGGATATTTTGCCCTTCGAAATTTCCCTCCGGGGTCACGTCATAACAATGCGCAAAATAGTCAGCGTCGTTGGCACCGAGAACTTCCTCAATTTCGGCCCGTGACCAAACGTAGAACTTGCCTTCGCAACCCTCGGAATCAGCGTCCAGCGAAGCGCAAAATGCGCCCTCCGGAGTTGACATGTCACGGGCCAACCAATCGACGGTCTCCTGGGCGCGTTGGAGAAACAGCTTCCTTCCGGTGCGTCGGTAAGCCAGCGCGAGCAGTTCCAGGAGCTGGGCATTGTCGTAGAGCATCTTTTCGAAATGCGGCACCAGCCACTTTTCGTCGACGGAATAGCGGGAAAACCCGCCGCCCAGGTGGTCGTAAATTCCGCCCTCGGACATGTGCTCGAGCGTGAGTTCGACGAGCTCAAAAAATCGCGACTCCCGTCGGCGCAAGCCCGCGCGCCAAAGCAACTCCAGCACGGAGCATTGCGGAAACTTCGGCGCCCGGCCGAGGCCGCCGTTGGTTTGGTCAAATGCGCGTGCGATTGCGACAGCGGCGGAGTCCAACTCGGCAGCGCCGATTACGACTTGATTGGTCGGCCCGGACCTGGTGGCCAGGGCGGTCATCAGCGCGCTGCGATTATGTTCGATGCGCTGGGGTTCGTCGCGGAAGAGGCGGGCGATTTCCTTCATCACATCGGTGAAACCCGGTCGGCCGTAGCGTGCGGTCTTCGGGAAATAGGTACCGCCCCAAACCGGCTCCCCGTCAGGGGTGAGAAACATGGTCAGAGGCCAGCCACCTTGCTCACCCAGGTGATGAAGGGCCGTCATGTAGATCTGGTCGATGTCGGGCCGCTCCTCGCGGTCGACTTTGATATTGACGAACAGCTGGTTCATGACGGCGGCGACCTGTTCATCTTCGAAGCTTTCGTGAGCCATCACGTGACACCAGTGGCAGGCCGCGTAGCCGATCGAGAGCAGGATCGGTTTGTTGGCCCGCTTGGCCTCGCGCAGCGCGTCCGGACCCCACGGCCACCAATCCACTGGATTGTTCTTGTGCTGCAACAGATATGGACTTGTCTCGTGGGCAAGACGATTTTCGTGCGGGGCTGAGTTCGGAGCTGTCATGGGATTCATGTCTGGAGCACCGGGGCGCAAATGCGTGGAACTGGAAGGTCGGGCGGCTACGTCCCGGTTAAGCGAGAAGCATAGCTTGTGGTTGCGAATTCCCCAAGAAAGCGGAGGCTTCATTGGTGACGGCGAGTCAAAGTCACTTTGAGGCGAAACAAGGCTCCGTACATAGCGAAACTAAGACGCGCAAATACATAAATGCTCAATCATAAGGACACTATCTTCGCACTGTCATCGGGGCGGCCGCCGGCGGCTATCGCGGTCGTCCGAGTCAGTGGTCCGCACTCACGCGATGTCATTGTGCGGCTTGCCGGGCGGTTGCCACAGCCGCGTCAGGCGTTGCTGGCGCGGCTGGCAGACCGACATCGTGAGTCGGGCACGGTCCCGGGCTCCTTTGAACCGATCGACGATGCGGTGGTTCTGTGGTTTCCGGGCCCGCGCAGCGAAACTGGTGAGGACACGGCCGAATTCCAATTGCACGGCGGTCGCGCGGTGGTGGCGGCACTGCTGTCGGCCCTTGGCCGAATGCCGGGATTACGCCCGGCTGAGCCGGGTGAATTCACCCGGCGAGCGTTTGAGAACGGCAAGCTCGACCTCACCAGGGTCGAGGGGCTGGCGGACCTCATAGGAGCGGAAACCGAAGCGCAGCGACGGCAAGCGCTTCGCCAACTTAGGGGATTGCTGGGCGAGCGGGCCGAGCGTTGGCGTGAGCGCCTGATCGAGGCGCTGGCGCTCGTCGAGGCCTTGATTGACTTTCCGGACGAAGGCGACGTGTCGGAGAAATTGCTGCAGCCGGCATTGGACATCGTTCGGGAACTTGAAGGAGAAATCCGCGAACTCTTGGCGGATACGCATCGTGGCGAACGGTTGCGGGAAGGTTTGACGGCGGCGGTCGCCGGCCCGGTCAACGTGGGCAAATCCAGTATCGTTAACCGACTGGCGAAGCGATCCGCGGCCATCGTATCGCCTTACGCGGGGACGACTCGTGATATCATCGAGGTTCAGCTCGATCTGGGCGGGTTTCCGATCACGATCCTCGATACCGCAGGCGTGCGCGATACCGACGACCCGGTCGAGAGCGAGGGAGTCCGCCGCGCCCGCGCCCGCGCCGAGGCGGCGGACCTCGTGTTGTGGGTGACTGACGCGACGCTTAAAGAACCCGCGATGCTGCCGGCGGCTCTGATGGGTCCCGATGCGCCGACGGTTTGGGTGCTGTCCAATAAGAGCGATTTGATTGAGGGCAGCCCCGGAGACGGAGGCGCGGCCGAGCGTCACGGGGCGAGATATCTTATCTCGGCACAGACCGGGGCGGCGTTCGACGAGCTTGTCGGCGGGCTTGAGGCTTATGCGGGCGAGTTTTTCGGGGGCACCGAATCGTCGCTGATTACACGACAAAGGCATCGCGCGGTTTTGCAGGATTGTATTGAGGCGCTACGGCGGGCTGCGGTCGAAGGGGATCTCCGTCGAGAAGACATGGTCGCGGAAGAGCTTCGGAGCGCTGCTCGCGCCCTGGGACGGCTGAGCGGGCGGGTGGACGTCGAGCATGTCCTTGACGTGATCTTTCGGGACTTTTGTATCGGCAAGTAAGATGTTTCACGTGAAACACGGAGCCTGCATTCCAGGTGGCCAGGATTTTTGACCTCACCGGGAGGCTCGGCTAAGGAACCGAGTCGGTCGCTTCTGGCTGCGACAAGTGGGACGACCACGAGGGTCGCCCCTACAGCGGGCGATGTGTCACGACCCCGCTTGGTGCGGTCGCTCCAACTGAGGCGATCGACTAGTTTTGACCGGACTGACGAGTGTGAGCATGCTGTACGATGTCATAGTGATCGGGGGCGGCCATGCGGGCTGCGAAGCGGCCGCAGCGGCTGCCCGCATGGGAGCGCGCACGGCGCTGGTTACGCACCGCTTTGAGACGATCGGGGCGATGTCGTGCAATCCTGCGATCGGCGGTCTCGGCAAGGGGCATCTGGTGCGGGAGATCGATGCCCTCGACGGCCTGATGGGCCGCATTGCGGACTTAGGCGGAATTCAGTTCCGCGTCCTCAACCGCCGAAAGGGGCCAGCTGTTCGGGGGCCCCGAGCCCAAGCGGACCGGAAGCTTTACGCGGCGGCGATGCAGGACGCCATCCGGCACTATTCCCACCTCACAGTGGTTACCGGCGAGGCCGAGGATGTGCTGACGGGGGAGGGGAGCGTCACCGGCGTAAGGCTTAGTGATGCCAGCGCTTACGCGGCTGGAGCCGTGGTTCTGACAACCGGGACGTTTCTACGCGGGTTGATCTACATCGGCGACCAGCGCACGCCGGCAGGCCGCGTGGGCGAGGCGCCGTCGATCGGTCTATCGAGGACATTGGAGCGGATCGGATTTACCCTGGGACGGCTCAAGACCGGCACGCCGCCACGACTTGACGGGAGCACAATCGATTGGGCGCAACTCGAAATGCAGCCCGGCGACGATCCGCCGGAGCCGTTTTCGGCGCTGACAACCCAAATCGATAATCCGCAGGTCCAATGCGGCATCACGCGTACAAACGAGGCCACACACGCGGTCATTCGGGCCAATGTACATCGATCGCCCATGTATTCCGGGCAAATCCGAAGCCGGGGTCCGCGTTACTGCCCATCCATCGAAGACAAAATCGTGCGATTTGGCGAACGCGACGGCCATCAGATATTCCTTGAGCCCGAAGGTCTCGACGATCCCATTGTGTATCCGAACGGCATCTCGACATCATTGCCAGTCGACGTCCAGCACGCCATGGTAGCCACCATCCCGGGACTGGAACGCGCAAAGATCACGCGGCCAGGTTACGCCATCGAATATGATCACGTTGACCCGCGCGAGCTGCATCCGACGCTGGAAACCAAGCGCCTTCGCGGCCTGTTCCTGGCCGGCCAAATCAACGGCACGACCGGATACGAAGAAGCCGCCGGACAAGGATTGGTAGCCGGTCTCAACGCCGCCGCCCGTGCCAGCGGGGCGGGCGAGGTCACGTTCGACCGTGCCGATTCGTATCTTGGTGTAATGATTGACGACCTGATCAGCCGGGGCATTACGGAACCATATCGCATGTTCACATCGCGAGCGGAGTTCCGATTGTCCTTGCGAGCCGATAATGCCGACCAGCGGCTAACGGGCGTGGGGATCAGACTCGGATGCGTCGGCCAAAAGCGCTGCGACCTCTATTTCGGCAAGCTGGCGGCGCTCACGATGTGGAGGGAACGAGCCGGAAGCCTGTCGGTGACGTCGAATGAAGCGGAACGATTTGGCTTCCTTTTGAACCGAGATGGTCAGCGGCGCACGGCGTTCGAGCTGCTGTCTCACCCCGATATTGGGGTTGCCGAAATTGCGCGGATCTGGCCGGAGTTTCTTGACGTTCCGACCGCCATCGGGGCCCAACTCGAAACTGACGCGAAGTACGCGGTTTACCTGGAGCGACAGGCCGCCGAGGTGGCTGCGTTTAGGCGCGACGAGGCGTTTGGAATCCCCGATGCAATTGACTATGCAGCCGTCCCCGGACTCTCAAACGAAGCACGGCAAAAGCTTTCGGCAGCGCGGCCACGCACAATCGGCCAGGCGAGCCGCCTCGACGGCATTACGCCCGCGGCTCTGACGTTATTGGCTGCGTTCGTGCGACGGGGCCAGATTAGGCGGACCGCGGCAAGTCGTGAGTAATCATGTGCTTGATCAAAATTGAAGGGGAGGTGCATTGCCTAGGGGCGGGCCTTGTGGCCGCCTGCCGCGCCGGCTGCCGCCTGCCGGGCGGCCACAAGGGCCGCCGCTACGAAAGGCGAACTTCTTGCAGACCCTTCAATTCATTTGACGCGCGCCACGAGGTCATGAAGCACTGTTGGCTGGCGTGTTGAGTTCGTGGGCGATGAGCCGAAGGCCGGACCAATCAATCGACCTCACCGCGGATCGTAAACGCGTGCTGTCGGCGTTCCGTGTTTCACGTGAAACAGCCACCCGGCTCGATCGGTTCGTTGCCTTGCTTCTGGTGTGGCAACGGCGGACAAATCTCATGTCTGCTTCGACGATGTCATCGCTGTGGACCCGCCATGTCGCTGACTCGTTGCAGCTCTTAGACTTGGTTCCGACGAACTCACAGTCAAATCCACCGATCTGGCTCGATCTCGGCTCCGGCGGCGGATTTCCCGGGATCGTCATCGCATGCGCGCTTGCGGATATTCCGGGAGCTTGCGTCCATCTGGTCGAAAGCAATATGAAAAAGGCCGCTTTCCTGCGCGAGGCGATCCGCGAATCAAAAGCACCCGGGATCGTGCACGCGGCGAGAATTGAGACGTTGGATCCCGCCTGTTTTTTGCCGATGCCCGATTACATTACGGCGCGAGCACTGGCACCGCTGATGGACTTATTTGCAATGATCGCCCCTTTCGTAAAAAAAGGTGCAAAAGCCCTTTTGCCGAAGGGTCAAGATTTAGATATAGAGTTGACCGAGGCTACTAAGCATTGGAATATCGGGGCCCAGCAGGTACCCAGCAAAACGAGCGAAACCGGGCGGATCCTGGTCGTGCATGCGCTTTCAAGGCGCGAACCGCTCGGGATTCGCCGGTCCGCACCGAATCTGTAGCAATGTGAGGTTTGTCATGTCCGACCAACCCAGCGCCGCTCCGGCTGGTGAGTCTTCCAAGAGGGTCCCGGCCGCGCCGCGCGTTCTAGCCATTGCCAACCAAAAGGGCGGGGTGGGAAAAACCACCACTGCGATTAATCTTGGAACTGCACTCGCAGCGGTAGGGGAAAGCGTGCTGATTGTGGATCTCGATCCCCAAGGCAATGCTTCGACGGGCCTCGGTATCGACCGCGCTGCCCGGCGCTTTTCGACCTACGATGTGCTGGTCGGCGAAGCGCCGCTTCGATCGGCGGTATTGCCGACCGCGGTCCCCCAGCTCTTCATTGCATCGTCCACCCTGGACCTGTCTGGCTTCGAACTGGAAGTCGGACATAAACGCGATCGCGCGTTTCGGCTTCGTAACGCGCTTGCGGCATTTGCCGCGCCGCGCCCAGATGAAGCCGGATTCAGCTATGTTCTGGTGGACTGCCCGCCTTCGTTGAATCTTCTGACCGTCAACGCCATGGCCGCGGCAAACGCCATCCTGGTGCCCCTGCAATGCGAATTTTTCGCGCTCGAGGGATTGTCGCAGCTATTGAAGACCGTCGAGCAAGTCAAACAGACCCTTAATCCAGAGCTCAGCATTCACGGCATCGTCCTCACCATGTTCGATGCACGCAATAATCTCTCCGGACAGGTGGTGGCCGACGTACGCGAGTTCATGGGCAAGAAAGTCTACGACACGGTGATCCCGCGCAATGTCCGGATATCCGAGGCGCCGTCATACGGTAAGCCGGTGCTGGTGTATGACCTCAAATGCGTAGGTAGCGAGGCCTATCTGCGGCTCGCAACCGAGCTCATCAAGCGCGAGCGGGAATTGACCGCTTCGCCGCACTGACTCGATTTCGCATGCGCCCGAGTTGTGAGGCGATGAGGCGAATCGCTTGAACGATTTCTCAGGAGAAGCCGCCATGGCGGAAGAGTCGACGCGGTCGCGGCTGGGCCGCGGCTTGGCATCGCTGATCGGCGACATGGGCGCCGAGACCAATACCACTTCCGAGCGCGTGCGCGGCCAACGCAAAGTGCCGATCGAATTCCTTCGCCCTAATCCGCGCAATCCGCGCCGTGACTTTCCCGCCGCCCAGCTTGATGAACTGGCGAGCTCCATAAGGGAACGCGGCATGATTCAGCCGATCGCGGTGCGCCCCATGCGGTGCGCCACTGATGCATTTGAAATCATTGCCGGTGAGCGGCGCTGGCAGGCGGCGCAGCGCGCCGGCTTGCACGAAGTTCCGGTGATCGTTCTCGACGTCAGCGATGCCGAGGCCCTCGAACTGGCAATCGTTGAAAACGTGCAGCGCGAGGATCTCAATCCGCTTGAAGAGGCGGCCGGCTACCAGTCGCTTATTGATGAATTCAAATACCACCAGGATGATATTGCCAAGGTCGTGGGCAAAAGCCGCAGCCACGTCGCCAACATGCTGCGTCTCTTGAAGCTTCCCGAATTCGTCAAAGCCGCCATCCGCTCCGGGCAATTTTCCGCCGGTCACGCGAGGGCGTTGATCGGACACCCCGAGCCGGAACGGATTGCGCGGCAGATCATCGAGCGGGGGCTCAATGTTCGCCAGGTAGAGGCGCTGACCCGCAACCGCGGCAAGGGCCAAGAACGCCGGCCGCGCCAAAAGGATGCCGACACCATCGCGATGGAAAAGTATGTGTCGGATGCGCTCGGTCTCACCGTCACCATCGACCATGGCAGCGGTGGCGGAGCGGTTCACATCAAATACCGCAGCCTTGATCAGCTCCGCGACGTTGTCCGGAGATTGGAGCGGGCGCCGTGAGCGACGACGCTACGGACCACGCGCATGAACCTTTCTGCCTCGGGCTTAATCGGGCCATTTTGGCAAAACGAAATACCCCAAAAAGATAGTGTTCTCTCAGTGGCTTATTGATACCCCCCAGGCGACGGCGGTAGGAAAGAGGCAACATTGACCAAAGTTCCTCTCTGAAGGCCGCCCTGACGAGTTCGGTCGTCTGCATTCACCCTAAATTCGTGAGTTGGAAGCACGCACCTCGCGCCGAACGCGCTGATAAATCGATAAAACTTCGAAAATCAGCCTACTGCGGAGCAGTTACCATTGGGTGCCCTCAAGCATTCTCTCTCTTGCTTGTGGGCGAAGGGCTTCGCGAAAATCAGCGACGTCAACTTCCGGATCTAGGTTCATTCTTTGCGCCGCGCCGCAATTGCAATCGACAGCAGCGTTCGCAGAACGATCGGATAGGCCAAAGCCGAATTCTTGCGAACCTCGAGGGTCGTTTCGCCGAGTTGTCCGATCAATTGTTCAAGCCGTTTGGCAGTCCACGTCTCGATTGCCGACCTTACGGCCTTCTGTCGACTGAAATGGATCGCCGGAGTGCTACGCCTCATGACCTCATCGATTGGGATTCCGGAATCCGCTGCGAGCCGGAATCGGTGAAACGCCGCGGCCTGACGAAGGGCTGCTGAGACGATCGCGCTTGCTGAAACGCCGCTTGATCGGACTTTGCCGAAATTGCTCTCGACATCGTTTGCCCGGCCGGCAAACGCCGCATCGACAGTGGCGTCAATTGCCGGAACCGTCGCGTCCGCCACCACGGCGATTACGTCCGACATTTCGATGCTGCTTCTGCCCCGGGCGTAAAGTGCGAGCTTTTCGATTTCCGATCGCGAGGCCCGGCGATCGCCGCCGATGAGTGAAGCCAACAATGCGCGAGCATCGGGTGCAATCGTGATTCCGGCGCGACGCATCTCTTCGTCGATCAGTCGGAACAACTCGCGGGCCGAATCCGCATAGCACGGCAACGCTGCCACGATTGGGGAGCGCTCGCACAACGTGCGCAACGGCGCGCCGCGCTTCAAATCGCCGGCCTCGATCACGATCCGGCAATCGGCCCCCGGGGGCGCCGCGACCAGCCGTTCCACGGCGCTGATGAAGTTCCGACTGCCCGCCTTGACGAGGATCGCCCGACGGCCACCGAACAATGGTATCGTGTGAGCTTCCTCCACCAGCCTCTCGGGAGCATCCGCGAGGGCATCGCCTTCCAGACGGGCGAGCCCGAACGGATCCCGCGGATCATCTACGGCGGAGCGAATCAATGCATCGGCCCGTTCCCGCACCAAGCCTGCGTCGGGTCCAAAGACCAGAACGATCGGCTTGCCAGGATCCGGCCGCGCCACAAATCGTTCGACATCGGCGGCCTTGAGCGCAACCATAGCGGTCAGAGTTTGCCGCCGCTCAGGTTCCGGCTACGAAGTAGGATGCAAGGCGCGCCCTGATATTATCAGCAATCAGCTTGGCGGCGCGATTTTCGGAGTCGCGCAGCGCGCGCGCCCGGGCAAACCGTTGCGCTTGACCCGGAATGTCGTAGGACACACGGGCAGAAGTTACCCCGCTGACCACCGCCTTGCCGCTCTTGACCTCAGTCAGAGTATAATTGACGTTGAGGCCATAATCCTCGACGTCCGGCCTGCCGCTGTTGATGTCGACAATGACCGACAGGCGGGTCGACGACATTCTGATTGCAAGACGGTGGGTCGGAGGCGCTGCCGCGGCTCCACCGGTAAGGTCGAATAACAATTGATTTCGGACCTCAACGGCGACCCGCGCTTCCGAAGAGCCACTGGGGGCAGCGATCTGGGCAACGTCCACCCCGGCCAGCGCGGGGCCGATGGCTGGTGAATTGGTCAACGAGTGCTCAGCATAGAGGGGCTGAAAGCAACCACCCACCAATCCTCCAAGGCACATGATGCAAGCCAGCCGACCTGCGAGGCGACGCATCGGATCTCGTTCAAGCCACCACATTCACGATCCTCTGTGGGACAATGATTACTTTCCTCGGCGACTTGCCATCCAGTGCCCGCTTGATGGCGTCGAGAGCCAGAACGGAGGCTTCAATATCGGCGTTTCGGGCGTCGCGCGCAATGGTTACGTCCGCACGCTTCTTACCGTTCACTTGCACCGGAAGCGTGATGGTATCTTCCAAGAGAAGATCATGTTCGACTTCCGGCCAGCTGTGAATAGCAAGTAGCGTTTTGTGACCAAGCGCTGCCCAACATTCTTCGGCCAGATGCGGCATCATCGGATGAAACAGCTGGACCATGATTTCGGCAGCCTCGCGTACCGCAAACTTGAGGTCAGGCACCCTCTGTGGGGAACTGGCCAAGATAGCCTGCAGCGAATTTGCAAACTCATAGATGTGCGCGATGCAGACGTTGAAGCGCAATCTCTCGATGTTCTCAGATACTTTTGCGAGCGCGCCATGAGCGGCCTTGCGGACCGCGATCGCGCTGCCCGAGAAGACAGGCGGCCGGCTCGCCGGCGCTTCGCGTGAAAACTCTGCGGCCTCATTGACGAGCCGCCAGAGGCGCTGAACAAAGCGCCAGGCGCCCTGCACCCCTTCTTCGGTCCAGATCACGTCGCGCTCGGGCGGCGAATCGGAGAGCATGAACCACCGCGCCGTATCGGCCCCGAATGTGCCGATGATGTCGTCCGGGTCGACCGTGTTGCGTTTTGATTTGGACATCTTCTCGATGGGACCGATCTCAACCGGCTCGCCCGTTTCCGCCAGCGTGGCCCGGCGCACATCGCCCGCCCCCTCGATTTTCACCTCGGCAGGTGCTGCGAAGGCGCCGTCCGCAGTACGATAGGTTTCGTGCACCACCATGCCTTGAGTGAACAGGCCCTCGAAAGGCTCATCTATTCCGATATGACCTGTCGCCGCCATGGCGCGAGTGAAAAAGCGGCTGTACAGCAGGTGCAGAATGGCGTGCTCGATGCCGCCGATGTACTGATCGACCGGGAGCCATTCGTCGACGGCCTTGCGATCGGTCGGGCGCGTTTCGATCCATGGATCGGTGAAGCGGGCAAAATACCAGGACGAATCGACGAACGTGTCCATGGTATCGGTTTCACGGGTAGCCTCGCCGCCGCAGTTCGAGCAGACCACGTGCTTCCAGGTTGGATGACGGTCGAGTGGATTGCCGGGCCGATCGAATTCGATATCGTCGGGCAGCTTCACCGGCAGATCGGCTTCCGGCACCGGTACGACTCCGCACGACGCGCAATAGATGATCGGTATCGGGCAGCCCCAATAGCGCTGGCGCGATATGCCCCAGTCGCGCAGGCGGTAATTGACTTGGCGCTGTGCAATGGGCTGATTGCCACGCACTTCGCGTTCCAGACGCTTGGCGATCTGCTCCTTCGCCTCTGCTATGGTCAGCCCGTCGAGAAACCGCGAATTGATCATGCGGCCGTCGCCATCATAGGCGATGTCGGTGATGACGAAGGTTTGCGGGTCCTGTCCTTCGGGACAGACTACAGGGGTATTGCCGAGGCCGTATTTGTTGGAAAAATCGAGATCCCGCTGGTCATGCGCCGGGGTTCCGTAAATGGCGCCGGTGCCATAGTCCATCAGTACGAAGTTGGCCACGTAGACCGGCAGCTTCCAGGTCGGATCGAACGGATGGATCGCCCTGATCCCGGTGTCGAAGCCAAGCTTTTCGGCCTTGTCGATCAACTCCTGCGCCGTGCCGGTGCGCTTGCATTCCGCAATGAAGGCTGCAAGTTCCGGGTTCTTTGCAGCAGCTGATTGCGCCAGCGGGTGATCCGGCGACAGCGCCATGAATTTCATGCCGAAAATCGTGTCCGGGCGTGTGGTGAAAACTTCAAGCTCTGTCTCGCCGGCGGAGGTCGTCGTCCGTTCAAGCGCAAATCGAATCAGCAGGCCTTCCGACCGACCGATCCAATTGCGCTGCATCACACGGACCTTATCGGGCCACCGATCCAGCCTGTCGATCGAGGTCAGCAGATCTTCGGAGAATTTCGTTATCTTGAAGAACCACTGCGTCAGCTCGCGCTGCTCGACCGGCGCTCCGGAGCGCCATCCCCGGCCGTCGATGACCTGCTCGTTGGCGAGCACGGTTTGATCGACAGGGTCCCAATTCACCTTGGATTGCTTGCGTTCGACCAGTCCGGCGGCCAGAAAATCGAGGAACATCTTCTGCTGATGCCTGTAATAGCTCGGATCGCAGGTGGCGATCTCGCGGCTCCAGTCCAGCGACAAGCCCATCGATTTGAGCTGCGCCTTCATGGCGGCGATGTTTTGCTGGGTCCAGGCCCGAGGAGGGACCCGGTTGTCCATGGCGGCATTCTCGGCGGGCATCCCGAATGCATCCCATCCCATCGGATGCAATACGTTGAATCCCCGGGCGCGCTTGTAGCGGGCGACCACATCTCCCATTGCGTAATTGCGCACATGGCCCATGTGGATGCGCCCGGACGGATATGGGAACATCTCCAGCACGTAGTACTTCGGGCGCACGTCTTCGTTGCAGGTGGCAAATACGTTCCCCGCATCCCATACCTGCTGCCAACGAGATTCCGCTGCGCGGGCGTTATATCGCTCAATGCTCATGCTAATCCGGCCGTCGAAACACCACCGGACTAGGACATGATTGCGGCAGACAGGTCAATAACGCGCAAGTTCGCCAGGTTGAGCCCTCCGTACAACACCTCAGGAAAAATCCTATCATTCGCCATGTCTGCCCCGGCCCATGATCCCGTTACCTCCCTCGACGCCGTGCGCCACCAAATTGATGTCGCATGCCGGGATGCCGGGCGCCGCCCTGAAAGTGTCGCCTTGCTGGCGGTTTCCAAGACCTACGGCACAGACGTGATTGAGCCGGTTATCGCCGCGGGGCAGCGGGCTTTTGGGGAGAATCGGGTTCAAGAAGCTAACGCCAAATGGCCGCCACTACGCGAACGGTACCAGAATCTGGAGTTGCATTTGATTGGGCCGCTCCAATCAAATAAGGCCAGGGACGCGGTTGCGTTATTTGACGCGGTTCATTCCTTGGACCGGCCGAGCTTGTGTGCCGCAATAGCCAAGGAGATCCAGAAGCAGGGCCGCGCTCCGTTGCTGTTAGTGCAAGTCAACACTGGAGCGGAGCCCCAAAAGGCCGGAGTGCTGCCCGAGCACGCAGACGCCTTCATCGCCGCGTGCTGGGCGTCCTATAATCTGGAAATTTCCGGCCTGATGTGCATCCCGCCGATCGACGACCCGCCAGCGCCTCACTTCGCCCTGACCGCAAAAATTGCCAAGCGCAACGGCTTGAAACAGCTGTCCATGGGCATGAGTGCCGATTTTGCTCTCGCGATCCGGTTTGGTGCAACCCACATTCGGGTAGGAACGGCCATTTTCGGGCGCCGGGCCTGACGGTGTGTAGGAGCGACCCTTGTGGTCGCCCTGTTGCGGGATGCAGCGAAGGGGGCGACCACAAGGGTCGCCCTACAGCGGGCGATGCGACACTTCCGTTTGTCCGGCCGAGCGATCCGCTAGCAATGAATGGTTATCGTTGTTTTTGGTCCAAGGCGGGCAACAAGCGGTCGGAGCGCCGTGATTGGCAAAGAAATGCAACCAGCAGTAGGTGCCAATGCGGCTCTCGCGACGTGAATGAAAACCGCGCTTCCGCGGCCTGATACGCGCGGACGCGTGTTGTGGTCAATCTCAATGACCATGTCGTACAAGGGGTCGGCGCGCCACAGTCGATCTCCCGGATGACTGGGTGAAATTCTGATGGCTTGGTTATAGCGGCGATGAGAAGGATCTTCGCACCATCCGTCCAGAACGCTGATCGGCCTGACCGGAAGTAGCGTCCGCAGCCGCGGCAAGCGATCGCGACGCCACCACAACCGGACGAGCCGATAGCGCCCGGCGGGGGTTGCGCCATCCCCCTCCCGCTTGTTGGCCTTGATGCCGGACCGACCGAGCGCCACTTTGACCTGCAAGCGCCCGGCAGAGAGCCACCCCTGTCGGCGGTTCCCCGGCGTTGCGCGGACGCCCATATTTGCGAGTGTTATCCGATGCATATGACGTTGATAAACCGGATTTGCTGTCATCGCCATAGGGCTGCGGCGCGGGTTGCGCTTGCGCTTTCCTCGCCAATTGATCTACTTGCCGAAAGCATGGCTTCCAATATGGACCCTTGAGGCTCTTTATGGCGACGGCGCGCAGAATTTTGATCGTAGATGACGATGCTGAACTGCGTGAGGCTTTGGTCGAGCAGCTTTCGCTGCACGAGGAATTCGAGGCCATCGCAGTCGATACCGGCACCAAGGGCGTGCAGGCCGCCAAGGGCGGACAGATCGATCTCATCATCATGGATGTCGGCCTGCCCGACATTGATGGCCGGGAGGCCGTGCGCATCCTCAGAAAGAATTCCTTCAAGGCGCCGATCATCATGTTGACGGGCCACGACACCGATTCCGACACCATTTTGGGGTTGGAGTCTGGTGCCAATGACTACGTGACCAAGCCATTCCGGTTCGCCGTCTTGTTGGCCAGAATCCGCGCCCAACTGAGGCAGCACGAGGCGAGTGAGGATGCGGTGTTTGCCATCGGGCCTTATTCGTTTCAGCCGAGCTCGAAGCTCCTGATGGGGAGCAAGGGCAACAAGGTCCGGCTCACCGAAAAGGAAACCGCGATCCTTCGCTTTCTCTATCGTGCCGGCCAGCGGTCCATCTCGCGCGAGATTCTGCTGCAAGAGGTTTGGGGGTACAATTCCGGCGTGACCACCCACACGCTGGAGACTCACATCTACCGGCTGCGCCAGAAGATTGAAAAAGACGCAGCCATGCCTGAGATACTGGTGACCGAAGCCGGCGGATACAAATTGGTTCCATGAGGGACCCCTCGAACAGCCGATGACGATCGAAGACGAGATTGCTTTTTTGGAGCGCGTTCCGACGTTCGCGCAGCTCGGCTTCTCAGCATTGCAGATTATCGCCATCGGTTCCGAGACGAAACACCTCGTGGACGGCGAGGTGCTCTTCCGCGCCGGAGAAACCACTGACGCGGGTTATCTCATTCAGGAAGGCTCGTTGAAGCTTACCATGCACGATCCCAGACGGTCCGATCCGAGCGTCATCTTTGGGCCCGGCGCACTGATCGGGGAGCTGGCTCTGATCACCGAAACCGTGTGCCCCGCCACTGCGATTGCGGCCGAACCAACCGCCGTGATCAGAATCTCGCGTAGCCTGTTCCGCAAAGTTCTCGAAGGATTTCCCGAGGCGGCCCGCAAAATGCGCGACCGGATGGTGGAGCGCGTCAATCTCGCGAACGAGGAAATCTCCCTGGTACGGGGCGTGCTTGAGAGGACGAATCTGCCATTAAGAGTGGATCAACCATCATAGCTCAATAATCGCCGTCACCGGGACGTGGTCGGACGGTTGGGTCCAACCCCTTGCCCGCTTGGTTATGCTCATGCCTAACACCCGGTTTGCCATCGCAGGACTTACCCAAATGTGATCGAGACGCCGTCCGCGGTCAGCGGTTTCCCAATCCTGCGCGCGATAGCTCCACCACGTGTAGAGTTTGGTCGGTTCCGGAACGAAAGCCCGTAAGACATCGAACCATTCGCCGGCTCGTTGCACGGCCGTGAGCTTTTCGCATTCGATTGGAGTGTGGGAGACAACTTTCAGCATCCGCTTGTGACTCCACACATCATGTTGAAGCGGCGCAACGTTGAGGTCGCCGACCAGAATCGCTCGATCGTTGTTGCCAAGGCACATATCCGGCGTCATGCGCATTTCATCCAAAAAAGCGAGTTTGTGGGCAAATTTCTGATTGATCGTCGGATCCGGCTCATCGCCACCGGCCGGAACATAGAAATTGTGGAGCGTCACCGGATCGGCGACCCCGGCGCGTGTGCCGATCTTTACGGTGATGTGTCGGCTGTCCGATTTGCCGCAATAGCTGCGAGCATCAATGGAATCCAGGGGTAAGCGCGAGAGAACCGCGACGCCGTGATATCCCTTCTGGCCGTTGAGCGCGACGTGGCTGTAGCCCAGTCGTGCGAATCGCTTGAGCGGAAACTTGTCGTCCGGACACTTGGTCTCCTGCAGACAGATCACATCAGGATTTGCAGTCTTCAGAAATCGACTCACCAGATTGATGCGCAATCGCACCGAATTGATGTTCCAGGTTGTGATCTTTAATTCCATAGGGGGTAAAGGACGGCGGATTTCAACGGGCCGGCGGTATAAAGAAGACTGAAAATGACCCTTCACTTTCACATTAGCAAGTTCTCTGCGGGTGCCTGGATTGACGATTCCGTCGGATCATCATCTCACGTGTTGCGCCATTGGTGCCCCTCTACTGACTCCTGTTCTCATAGCTGATCGTGAACAGGCCGGGATCGGGCTTGTGGGTTGTATCGAGATTGTAGACCGCTACGGTCGTCTCGTATCCTTGCGGATCCGTGACAGTCCATTGGCGTAATTGCATGTCCTTGGCCGCGAACATCAGCACAAGCCGATGGGTTCCGACGAAAATCTGCCTTTCCTCGATCGTAACCGTGACGAAGGTGTTGTCCTGCGACACGGCGGTCAAGTTGGTGTCGCGTGCCAAGTCGATCTGATCCGCCAGAAGATACCGGAGCGGCGTCTGTGACAGTGGATAAAGATCCTGGGTAGCAAGCTTGCGGTCGCGTACGACCACCGACGAGCCATCCGCAATAACGTCGATTGGGCTTGGAGGCTCGTATTCAAATCGCACCTTGCCGGGCTTCTGGATATAGAATTTCCCCACGGTCCGTGCGCCGTCCGGTCCGATCTGCACGAAGTCGCCGATCAAGTTTTGTAACGAGGAAAGATAGTGGCTAACCCGATCCACCAGTGCCCGTTGAGACCCGTCATAAGGAACGGACTCGCCGGGGCGCACAGGAATTGGACGTCCGGCCGCATCCGTTTGGATCGGCGTTGGCGGCCGGATGAGCGGGTTGCGATTCTTCGGCGCCGGTTGCGGCAGCGGAACGCCTTGGGCAACCGCCATTATGGGCGCCGCAATGAGCATGACCCCCACCACTGCTGCCAAACGCCCCAATGCCATGTTCACCTCCGAAAGCCTGTTTCTCTATAGGGTGGGGCCGGATATGACCAAGCCCGATGGCGTTTTCGCGGCTCGATTTGCCGCGCCCGCCCCTCAATAGCCCTCGTCATCCTCGCCGCCAACCAGGATTTCCCGCTTGCCGGCATGGTTCGGCTGTCCGACCACGCCCTCTTTTTCCATCCGTTCAATAAGCGAGGCGGCGCGATTGTATCCGATCTGCAGGCGGCGCTGGATGTAGCTGGTCGGAGCCTTGCGGTCGCGGACCACGATCTGTACCGCCTGCTGGTAGAGATCGCCGCCCTCCCCACCGCCCATGCTGGTCGCATCAAATATGGCGCCGTCTTCACCGTACAAGTCGTCTTCGGCCGTGACCGCGTCCAGATATTGCGGCTGCCCCTGAGCTTTGAGATGGCGGACGATCTTTTCGACCTCATCATCCGATACGAAGGGTCCGTGAATACGGCTGATTCTCCCTCCCCCGGCCATGTAGAGCATGTCGCCTTGACCGAGCAGTTGTTCAGCGCCCTGCTCGCCCAGTATCGTGCGACTGTCGATCTTTGAAGTTACCTGGAAGGAAATTCGGGTTGGAAAATTAGCCTTGATGGTACCCGTAATGACATCGACGGATGGCCGCTGCGTCGCCAGGATCACGTGAATACCTGCTGCCCGCGCCATCTGCGCCAGGCGTTGAATGGCGCCTTCGATGTCCTTTCCGGCTACCATCATGAGGTCTGCCATTTCGTCCACGATGACCACCAGGTAGGGCAAGGGCTCCTGATCGAATTCCTCCCTCTCGTAGATTGCGTCCCCGCTCTCCGGGTCGTAACCGGTGTGCACCGTGCGAGACAGTACCTCGCCTCTTGCGCGCGCTTCTGCGAGCCTTGCGTTGTACCCATCAATATTGCGCACACCGAGTTTCGCCATCTTTTTGTAGCGATCTTCCATCTCCCGCACCGCCCATTTGAGGGCAATGATGGCCTTCTTGGGATCAGTAACGACCGGCGCGAGCAGATGCGGAATGCCGTCGTAAACCGACAATTCCAGCATCTTGGGATCCACCATGATAAGCCGGCATTGCTCTGGGCGCAGCCTGTAGAGCAGGCTGAGAATCATGGTGTTGATGGCGACCGACTTGCCGGAGCCGGTGGTACCAGCGATCAGCAGATGCGGCATGCGGGTGAGATCGACGATGACAGACTCGCCGCCGATCGTCTTCCCAAGGCAGAGCGCGAGCTTGGCGCCGCTGCCCGCGTAATCATTGTCTGCCAGGAGTTCCCGCAGATAGACTTTCTCGCGGGTCGGATTGGGCAATTCAATTCCGATCACGTTCCGTCCGGAAACCACCGCGACGCGTGCCGACAGCGCGCTCATCGAGCGCGCAATGTCGTCTGCGAGGCCGATCACACGGGATGATTTAATCCCCGGCGCCGGCTCCAACTCATAGAGCGTCACAACTGGTCCGGGCCGCGCGTTGATGATCTCGCCGCGCACGCCGAAATCGGAAAGCACGTGCTCGAGGGCCGTCGCGTTTTCGCGGATCGCTTCCATGCTCGGCGCGGCCCTTTCCGAAGCCCTGGGGGCCGCCAACAGACCGAGCGAGGGCAACTCGTATCCGTCGGCAGATTTGCGGTCCGCCCGCGTGGTTTTTCGCTTCGATTTGCGCGCTTGTGATGTATTCGTCTCCTGCGCCTCATCGTCCTCGTCCACCTCATGTATCCGGCCATGCGGTTCTTCGGTTCCGCCACCGCGCATGCCGAGCCGCGGCTTAGTGCGCAGCCATTCTCTCGACACTGGACGACCGAATACCGCAACAACACAGGCAGCAGCTCGGAAAATCGCTCGAACGGCCCGCGACTTCAGACTTAGAAAAGCATGAACCAGCCAGCCAATGGATATCGAACGGGCACCCTCCTC
>DATGCX010000119.1:0-37217 GCA_035311445.1 Xanthobacteraceae bacterium
AAGCCGCCGCGTTGTGTGCTGATCTTCACCCTGGGGATGGGCGGCGAGTGTCGAAGCTTGCTCTCCGATATTCCGATCAGCGCCGCGAAAATCTTCGGCGACACGATCGCATCATCAGGCAATTGGTCGAAATGCCGGAGATTCTCCAAAACCTTTGCAGACACGGTGGGGAGGGTCATCGCGGGTAACTCCTTTCGGATGCCGCGATGTATCTCCGTGTGTCGCCATCGTCATTCGAAAGCCGCTGCAAACAAATCCACGTGTTTGTTTGCACTAATCGCCGAACAGCTCCCACGCCTGCCATACGCGGCGTTCGCTCACATCGAAATGCTCGTGAGCCTCCCAGGCGGCCGCATCGATTCCTGCCTTCTTTTGTCGCGCGGGATGCCGTGCAAGCTGTTCTCGCATGAAGGCAACTATGTCGAGGTCCGCACGATGCGACGCGCGACGCCCCCCTTTAGGCGGCACAAACTTGATTGTTTGTTTGGGGACGGGTCCATGCGTTCGGGTTCGCGGGTCGATCATCTTAGCCAGCAATTGCACGAAATATCCGTCCGGTGCTTCCTTTCGCAGTTCGATTGCTAGTGCCACGCGCGCGGCCGATTCACGCTTTCTGCCAGGCTTGAGATATTTGCGTTTGCTGTACCAGCCGTTGGTGGTGCAGGCCGGTCTGCCGAGCAAGAGCGCGGTGGCCAGGCTCGCAGTTGTTTTAGAGCGCGCCATGACGGCGGCCTCACGCCGGTTGCCGCAGCGGCACGACGTTGGCCCCGACCAGGGCCATCACGTGATCAGCCCACAGCCGCAACGCCTCGGTGCGCTCACGTAGATACAGCGCCTTGTTGTAGACGCCGGCCACACCCGACTTGCCGCTCTTGTGGCTCGACACGTGATTCAGGATGGCCTCGACCACATGCGGCGCAATCCCGAGCCGGTCGTTCATGACCGTATCCATGGTCCGCCGCAGGTCGTGGTGCGTCCAGTGGGGAAGGGGCAGGGGTTTGTCGCCTTGCGCGCCGGCTTCCTCCCAGGCCTTCATACGTGCATCGTGAATGCGCTTGTCGAGCCGTTCCTTGCACTTCGACCAGCCGGAAAAGCCGCACTCTCCGACGCCGAATACGAACTCCCGGATCTTACCATCGTCATTCACGCGACGCGGCTGCTTTTCCAGGATTGCCAGGGCCGGCTTGGAGAGCGGCACGATGTGAGGCCGCTTGTTCTTGGTGCGCTCCGGCGGTAGCTCGATCGCATCGACGGTGAACTCCAGTAGCTCGATGCCATTGACGCGCGACCGTGGCACTTCGGCCCTGCCAATCTCCGACTGCCGCAGGCTTGCCATTTCGTCGGCGCGCTGGCCGTTCAGCATCAAGAGCCTGACAATCGAGCCGTACTGATCGTCGTCAGCTTCGGTCCAAATCTCCCGCAGCTCGCCGTCGGTCAGAATGCGTTCGCGCGACTGCTCAGTGAATCTGCCGGTATTGGCGACAGGGTTCTGGGTGACAATGCCCTGTTGCATCGCCCAACCGTAAAACGCGAGCAGAGACGACCTCGCCCGATTAGCCTGCACCGTGCCGGAGGACTCCCTGATCTCGTTAATTCGGGTCGCCATGGTGCGCTGGGTGATACCGGCAAGCTGCAGTCCATGGAGCGGCTTGGCATATTTCAGCAGGTGCCGATCGATCTGATCGTAAGCGCCCGGCCGCATTTCCCTCTTTCGGACAGCGAGGTATTGGAGCGCGATGGCTTCAAAGGTCTCGGCGGCTCGCTGTTGGCTTTCGGCCTTTTGTCCGGCGGGATCTTGGCCGAGCCGAACCTTGGCGTGTAGTTCGCTTGCGGTCTCTCGGGCTTTGACTAGCGCTATCGCGGTGGCCGAGCCCAGCGACATGCGCCGCTGCTTGTCGCCAAGCGAGTATTGAAAGACCCAATTGCGGGAACCGCCCTCCCGCAACCGCAGGCCGAATCCGGGAAGGTTATCGTCCCATTCGACGTGATCGCCGGGAACGTATTTCCCCTCCTTGTTGATCTTACCTGCCGGCGCCCGCAGACCGGCAATCGATTTGGTGGTAAATTTCATCGGAGCCCCCCAGCTGGGAAGATCATGGGAAGATTGCAGCGTGCCGCGATGTATCTGCGTTTGCCGCAGCGACTAATGGTATTCGTGACAATCCAATAGTTTGCAATACCTGTTTGCCGGTATGCACAGTCGTTTGCCAGTAAAAGACATGCCTGTCACGCTAGAGGTCGCGGGTTCGAGCCCCGTCGCTCCCGCCAGTCTTCCTCCGAGCATCGTCGCACGAGAAGACCTGCGCCCGGGTCCGGTCGCAAGGGTCTATTGCGTGGCTTAATTGTGTCGTGGCGGGCTGTTTGTCGAGGAAAACTCGGCGAAATTTGTGTTACTCTTTGCGATTGTAACAAAAAAAATTACAAGCGCGCGCCGCCAAATGACCAATGTCCACTCAGAATTGTGTCACATTTCGAATCATATTGGAACTCGTGTTCAAGTGGAGCGCGTAATGTCAATATCAAATGCGGTACTTAAGAAAACCCTTTTCGCGACATTCTGCCTGTCTCTCATCGTGCCGCTGCAGGTGGCGCGGGCGCAAAGCCCTGCCCGGCAGCCGGTTGTCAGCTACGAGGAGAAAAAGCGCCAGGCCAACGATATCGCGGTCACCATCGTGGTATCGGGAATTTCGTGTACCTGCGCGCGGTTTGCGGAAGACATCAAGAATGTCGTCAACGACCTGCGGCCTGACGGCCAGCGGGTGTTGCCGGTGCTGGGCGTCGGTGGATTACAGAACCTTCAGGACGTCCTGTTCCTGAAGAACATCGATATGGGGGTCGTTGACGAGGACAATCTGCGGCTCCTGAAGAAGCGCGATCCGGCGCTGTACGCCAATATCGAGCAGCGGGTGCAATACATCACGAAGCTCTATAATTCGGAGTTTCAGGTTCTCGCGCGCAACGACATCCGCAGCTATGACGACCTGCGTGGCAAGAAGGTGAACTTCAATCTCAAGGACAGCCAGACCGAAGTCACCGCCGATATCGTGTTCAACATGCTGAAAATCGACACGGTTCGGTCGTACTATGATAACGATGTGGCTCTTAAGAAGGTGATCGATGGCGAACTCGCCGCGATGATCATCCTGACCGGCGCGCCGCAGGCGCTCTATGCGAAAGTGAAGAAGGAAGATGGCGTCCACTTTCTGCCGTTCGATGAGCGTACCTTGCCGAACAATCCGAACGTCAAGCAGGTGCTCGCCGACTACATCCCGGCGGAGTTGACGCACGAGCAATATCCAGCGCTGATCCCCGAGGGCGCGACGGTACCGACATTTGCCAACCGCGCGGTGCTCGTGGCTTATGCTTGGCCCGAGAATTCTCCGCGTTACGCCAAGCTCGCCAGGTTCGTACGCGAGTTCTTTAACAGGATCGACCAGTTCCAGGATAGTTCGCGTCACCCGAAATGGAAGGAAATCAACATCGCGGCCGATATGCCAGGCTGGACGCGCTTTAAGCCGGCCGCCGATTGGCTTGCTGAGCAGCGGGCGATTGCGGCACGGCAGCGTGGTCCCGGAGCCACCGCTGCCGGCAATGCCGATCTCAAGGTCGCATTCGATCAGTTCGTCGATCAGTATGCGGCGGCCAGAGGACTGAAGTCGATCTCCGCGAGTGATCAGGAATTACTGTTCGCCAAATTCCAGCAATTCCTGCAGGCGCAGCAAAACAACGCCGGGCTCAGGGCGCGCTGATTACACGGGTGGGATAGGGCGAAGGCAGCGCACCGCGGCTTGGGCCGCGGTGCGCTTTGCCTTTGGGGAGGAGGCAAACCGAAGCGATCGGACTGCCATCAAAGCGACAATAATGGACTCGTACCGGCGGGAGATATGATGTGGCGGCGACCCTTGTGGTCGCCCTGCTGCGCGTATGCCACGAATGGGGCGACCACAAGGGGCGCCGCTACAACAGGCGATGTTGGAGGACACCGCTTGTGCGGCCCCTCCAACATTATGACTTGATCGACGCTCCAATCCCATCAGATTGGCTGAAGCGATCGACTGGAAATCATGCTTGCAACACGCGGCGTCGTGTTGCCGGCCGTCACTGACCGTAGTTCGCTTTCAGATAATCGCCGATAATTTTCGCATCGGCGGGGCTGATCGGCGCCCCGAAGGCGTTGATCATCTTGGTCACTTCGGCATCCCATCCGGCGGCGTTGAGAAACGGCGAGTTCATCGGAATGTAGTCGAGGGTGTGGCAGGCAGCGCAATTGGCCTCGACCTTATCGGAGCCGGTGGCCTTCTTGAGCTGCACCGGCTTTTCGCCGGCCGCCGCCGCAACCGTCAGAGCGCCGCAGAAGGCGGCGGACAGCGCTGCAATGATGATCGATCGCATGGTGGCGCTCCTCACGCTGCTACGAGGTTGAGGGTTTGCACGACGTTGTGATGATAGCCGGCCGGGTTCGCGATCAGTGCGGAGGCCTGACTCTGGCCGATCTTGTTGGTGGCGCGCGCCATGATCTTGTAGTTTCCCTTTGTCGGCATGTTGACGGGGTGGCTGAAGGCACGGAAGGCAAAACGGCCGAGATCTTCACCGAGCGTTGCCGCCATCCAGGTGTTGCCGCCGTCGGTCGATATGTCGACCGTGTGGATGCCGTAGCCGGCATCCCACGCGACGCCGCCGACCGTTACCTTGCTGCCGACCTTTACGGTGGCGCCGTTGGCGTGGCTTGTCAGCAAGGAGTTGACCACCATTTCGGCTATCGGAGTGTTGACCGCGGTTTCCTGGGACGCAAAGCGTGCCACCACCGGGAATTTACCGACCGGAATCCGATAGGCCGACTTCATCCAGAAGCCTTCGAACGGCTTGGTGACCGCGCTGATCTTGGATACGTGCTTCATCCAATAGGTCCCGGTCCATCCCGGCAACACGACACGTGCGGGAAAGCCGTTCCAATGCGGCAATGGCTGGCCGTTCATCTCGTAGGCGATGAGCGTCGTATCCTCTACCGCCTTCCATACCGGAATGCTCTTTATGAATTGGGGCGTCTTGTCGACGGCGCCCTTGTCCGTGCCGGAGACCACGATCTCGATTGCTTCGTTCTTGAGACCGGCGCGGTCAAGCACGTCCTTGAGCCGCGCGCCTTTCCAGCGGGCGCAGCCCATGGCGCCATAACCCCATTCGACGCCGGGCACATGGGGTTCGAACAGTCCGCGGCGGTTGCCTGAACACTGGCACACCGCGACGATTTCCACAGCGGGTAATTGCTTCAACTCGTCCAGGCTGAGGCTGACCTCGCCGTTGGCGCCCTCACCGCCGACGGACAGCCGCCAGGTCTCAGCCTTGACCTGCGGAATGTCGGAGAGATGGTAGCGCACGAAGAAGGCGTCGTTGGACGTGATTGCGGTGCGCAGAAGCTCAACGGGCGTCTCGTAATTCGGCGGCCGATAGGAGAGCTTGATGAGCGGCTTCTTGCCCGCCAATGCGTCAAGCACGGCCTCCCGCCGCGTGCCCTCTGGCAATTGTACAGGCAGGTTCGGTGCGGCCGCCTGGGCTTCCGCCGAGCTTATGAAGGTCCGCGATAATTCGCGGCCCGCGCCTACGAGTATTGCACCTGTGCCGGCTGCTTCCAGCAGGCTGCGACGTGTGATCATAGCGTCTCCCCTCCAAGTGCGCCACCATTTCGGCATTTGCGCCATCCACCGCTTGCCTTCACGGCGATGGCGTAGAGATGAACTATGGCGGAATATGTGAAACATATTGTCGGATATGCGGCGTCCAGCCAACGCGACAGCATATCGCAAATGTGACCAAGCAGCACGTGAACGGCAGCCATGAAAGCTGAGGCCTCTTTTTTACGTTTTCGAACGCTTGTTTCGCATCAACGCCCATTTTTCAGCGCGCTGGGCTTCTTGCCATCTCAATGCGCCGCCCCGCAATGCAGGCAGCGACCCACTGGGGGAATGTCTCGGCGCAATGCATGCATCGCCTCGTCGTCGGCAAGGCCGCGGCAGAAATTCGACACCATCGGCTCGATCCGCTCGGTGAAACGTCGCGCCTGCGCGTTGAGCGCCGAGAGGCGCTCTACCGCCTCCTGGGCCTGAGCGGCGAGGGCGGCATGGTCGATGCCGAGGGCGCGGCCGCCCGTGACCACCAGCTTGCCGCCGATCAGCACTTTGTCGACCGCGGTGCCGTCCTCGGTCAATACGAGCTGGTTGGTGGCGTTGTTGAGCGGCATATAGTTGGGGGTGTCGAGGTCGAGGAGGACGAGGTCTGCCTTGTAGCCTTTCGCGATCTTGCCGATGAAATCCTGCATGCCGAGGATGTGCGCCGAGCCTTCAGTCGCCATCCGGAACGCTTCCGCGGTGGACACCCATTCCTGTGGCGGCAGGCCGCGGATACGCGATACGAACGCGGCATAACGCATGGCTTCAAACATGTTCTGGTTGTCGGAGGAGGCCGAGCCGTCGGTGCCGATCCCGACCGTGACGCCATGGCGGAGATATTCACGCACCGCGGCGATGCCGGAGCCGAGCCGCAGGTTGGACCCGGCATTGTGGGAGACCTGGGCGCCCTTGCGGGCGAGCAGCGCCATGTCGGTTTCGTTGATCCACACCGCGTGCGCCGCCGAGAACCACGGCCCAACGATGCCGCATGCGTCCATGGTTCCGGTCATCGACATGCCGGCGAACTTGAAAGAGGACGCGGACAAATATTTCGGCTCGCTTATATGCGTCTGCATCGCAAGGCCGTGCTCGCGCGCGACGTCGCGGCATCCGACCATAAATTCGCGAGTGCAATGCTGCGGAATGGTGGGGGCAATGCCGAGGCGCAAGCGATCGGTCGGATGCGACCAGCGCGCGGCGAGATCGCGCAGCGCCGCGATGGTCGCATCGGCGCCTCCCATGCGCATGTTGCGGACATGGTCGCGCGCATCGTCCGGCAGGGCATCGATCAGGCCCGGCACCGATTGGTAAAACGTGAGGTCCGCCACCATCGGGGCGATGACGGCGCGCAGCCCGACCTTGGCGTAGGCGCTTGCCACCGCCTCCATTCCGTCGATCGTCGGCGCTGGGAACTCGAAGAACAGGTCGTAACAGGCGGTCGACCCTTTCTCCACATGTTCGACCGCGTTGATGAGAGCGGCAAGATGCTTGTGCTCGGTGGCGCGGCTGCCCCCGATCCACGGCGCTGCGTTGAGCAGATGCTCGAGACTCCACAGATCACCGACGCCCTTGGAGAGGCCGCCATGGCTATGGGTGTGGCCATTGATGAGTCCCGGGATGACCAGGCGCCGGGACGCATCAATGATCTCCGCATCGGCGCTCGTGACTGCACCCGGCACGACGAGGTCCACGATGGTGTCGCCGTCAATCACGATATCGCGCAACTCGGCGCGCGGCGAGTTGCGCGAATGGACGAGGCCGCCGGAAATCACCAGCATGAGGGTGTCCTTGTTGTTTGGAGACAAGTGGCCGGGAGCACCGCTTACCGCCTTGGTGGAGGACGCGCAACGGCAACTACGAGCGCGTTCGGTGAGATCGAACCAGCTCTCCGCCGTCACGCCCGCACTTGTCGCGGGCATCGATGTCTTTCTTAGGGAGTGTCAGCAAGCAAGGCGTGGATGGCGGGACTAGCCCGGCCATAACGCTACTACTCCGCCGCAGCCTGGTGGGTGATTGCCCGCGGCGGTTCGCGGCGGCGGCCTCTTCCCAACCAGTGGCTGAGCCTGTCGAGATAGAGGTAGATTACGGGCGTCGTGTAGAGCGTGAGGAATTGCGACACCAGGAGACCGCCGATGATGGCGATGCCGAGCGGGCGCCGTAGCTCGGAGCCGGCGCCTTGGCCCAGTGCGATCGGCAGGCCGCCGAACAGCGCCGCCATGGTGGTCATCATAATGGGACGAAACCGCAGCAAACACGCTTCGTGAATGGCCTCGAGTGAACTCTTACCTTCGTTACGTTCGGCCTCGAGGGCGAAGTCGATCATCATGATCGCGTTCTTCTTCACGATTCCGATCAGCAGGATGATGCCGATAAGCGCGATCACGCTGAGGTCATAACCGAACAGCATCAGCATGATCAATGCGCCCACGCCTGCCGAAGGCAGCGCCGAGAGGATCGTGATGGGATGAATGTAGCTCTCGTAGAGCATGCCGAGCACGATGTAGACGACCAGGATGGCCGCAGCGATCAGGATGGGGGTCGACGACAACGAGGTCTGGAACGCCTGCGCAGTGCCCTGGAATGAGCCCTGGAGCGTGATCGGCGTCTTCAGCCCCCGCTCGATCGACTGGATGGCCTGCACGGCCTGGCCGAGCGAATATCCCGGTGTTACGTTGAACGACAATGTCACCGCCGGAAACTGGCCCTGATGATTCACAGTTAACGGTTGGACTTTGTTGGTGAGGTGCGCGACTGTGGTCAATGGAACCCGTGAGCCGTTGCTGCTTGTAAGATAGATGCGCGACAGTGCGGAGACGTCATTTTGAAACTGCGGCGCCACCTCGAGGATGAGTTTACGCTGTTGTGCTGACGTGTAAATGGTAGCGATCTGCCGCTGTCCGAAAGCATCGTATAGCGTCTGGTCGATCAACGAAAGCGATAGCCCCAACCGTGACGCGGCCTTGCGGTCGACCTCGACTGCGACGTGCGGTGAAGCGATCTCCTGGTCGGAGGCCACGTCCTGCAGTTCGGGTTGGTCCTGCATCCGCTGCTGGATGATGGGAGCCCAGTGATTAAGCTCCTCGGAATCAGTGTCGGTGAGGGTATATTGATACTGGGTCCGGGTGAGCCGGCCGCCGACTGACACATCCTGCCCGGCCTGCATGAAGAATTTTGCTCCTTGGACCTGCGCTATCTTGGGTCGCAGACGCTGAATGACCTGCTGTGCCGAGACTCCGCGTTCACTCAGCGGTTTGAGCTGAACGAACATGCGGGCGCTGTTTTCACTCGGATTGCCGCCAGTGGCGCCGGTAAATCCGACGACGCCCGATACAGCTGGATCTTTCAGTATGATCTGCGAGAAGTCGTTCTCGATCTCCTTCATCGCCGCGAAGGAGATGTCCTGTCGCGCTTCCGCTTGCCCGAAGATGAACCCGGTGTCCTGTTCGGGGAAAAATCCCTTGGGAATGTAGACGTAGAGCGCGCCGGTGGCGACGATCAGCGCCAGCGTGGCGGCGAGCATCCAAGGCTGATGCCGGAACACCCATCCGAGCCCGCGATCGTAACCCCGAACGCCCCATGTCCAGAACACTTCGGCGGCCCGATTAAAGCGCCCCCGACCGTGCTGACTTTCGCGCGTCAGGAACAGCGAGCACATGACCGGAGTAAGGGTGAGAGAGATGAAACCCGAGACCAGGACCGCGGTGGTGACCGTAAGGGCGAATTCCCTGAACAACCGGCCGACGATACCGGCCATGAAGATCAGCGGGATGAAAACCGCGACCAGCGAGAGCGTGATCGAGACAATGGTGAATCCGATCTGGCCCGCGCCCTTGAGCGCTGCCTCGAACGGCCGGTCGCCCATTTCCAGATACCGGACAATATTTTCGATCATGACAATCGCGTCGTCGACCAGGAACCCGACCGCGATGGTCAGGCCCATCAGCGACAGATTGTCCACGCTGTAGCCGACCGCATACATCACCCCGAAGGTTCCGACGAGGGACAGCGGAACGACCACGCTCGGGATGACAGTGGCCCAAAAGTTGCGCAGAAAGAGAAAAATCACGACAACGACCAACGCGATCGTGAGCAGTAACGTGAGTTCGACATCCTGGACCGACGCGCGGATGTTTTCAGATCGGTCGGAGACGAGCTGGACGTGGATCGACGGCGGAAACGACGCCAGCAGCGTCGGCATCATCGACTTGATCTTGTCGACCACCGCGAGGGTGTTAGCGCCGGCCTGGCGACGGACCAGCAGCAGTTCGCCTTGCTTGCCGTTGAACCAGGCACCGGTCCGCGGCAGCTGCGAGGAATCGATGACCTGTCCGATATCCGATACTTTCACCGGCGCGCCGTTGCGAAACGCCACGATTACGTCGCGGAACGATTGCGCGTCGAACAGCTGGTCGTTGGTATCGAGGGTGATCTGCTGGTGCTCGTTTTCGAGGTTGCCCTTGGGCTCGTCCAGCGTCGCACCATTTAGTGCGTTGTGGACATCCTCCAATCCGATTCCGCGCGAAGCCAGCGCAAGCGGGTTCACTTGCACGTGCACGGCATACTGCTGCTGCCCGGCGATATCGACCTGGGAAACGCCACTGACCGCGGACAGTTTCTGCGCCAGGATGGTGTAGGCGTAATCGTCTACCCGATAGATCGGCAGCGCGTCCGAGGACACCGCATAGATGAGGATGGCTCGTTCCGCCGGATTGGTCTTTCGGTAGGTCGGCGGATTGGGCAGGTCCTTCGGCAGCAGCCCGCTTGCAGCGTTGATCGCGGTCTGCACGTCGCCGGCGGCGCCGTCGATGCTGCGGCTCAGTTCGAACTGGAGCGTGATGCTCGTCGATCCCAGACCGCTGGTCGAAGTCATCTCGGTGAGGCCCGGGATGGCGGCGAACTTTTGCTCGAGTGGCGTTGCCACGGAGGAAGCCATGGTGTCGGGGCTTGCCCCTGGAAGTTGAGCGCTCACCGTGATGGTCGGAAAATCGACCGTAGGAAGGGCCGCGACGGGCAGCAGTTGATACGAGGCGACGCCAAAGACCAGAATGCCAGCCATCAGCAGGGATGTCGCGATCGGCCGGCGGATGAAGACCTCGGATATGTTCATCGGGAACCGCCCGCTGTCGTATCCGCTGCCTGCCGCGGGCCCGATAAGGCGACCTTGGCGCCATCGGTCAGTCGGTATTGACCGTTGACCACGACGCGATCGCCCGCCCCGAGGCCTTCCTGGATGACCGCGCGGCCGTCCTGTGTCGTGGCAACAGCAACGCTGCGCCGCTCCACCGACTCGTCGGGTTTGATGACGTAGACGTAGGGACCATCGGGACCCTGCATTACGGTTTGCGCCGGTACCGTGACGGCGTTCTCGCGGGTCGAGAGAATTAGCCTGGCGTTTACGAATTCGCCGGGCCAAAGCCGCTCGTCGGCGTTGGCGAATGTCGCCTTCAAACGGACGGTGCCGGTTGCGACGTCGATCACATTGTCGATCAGGGTCAGCTTGCCGGTCGACAGCTGGGTCTTGTCATCGCTCGCATAGGCGATAACGTCGAGCTGGTGCTTGGCCCGATTCTGCCGGATCTGGTCCAGAAATTCCTGCGGGACGGTAAAACTCACGAAAACTGGCTTGATCTGCGCGATGGTCACAAGCGTTGTGTTCTGACTCGCCTGCACGATATTACCCGGATCCACAAGACGGGCGCCGGTGCGTCCATCAATCGGTGAGCGAATTTGCGCATAGTCGAGATTGAGCTGCGCGATGTCGATGAGCGCCTGATCTGCGGCGACCGCGGCTTGAAGCTGTCCGACCGTTGCTTTCTGGTTATCGTAGGCCTCCTGGGTCTGCGTCGCTGACGCCAGCAGCTTGGCATAGCGGTTGAGCACCAGTTGTGCGGCCTGCAGTTGCGCCTCATCCTTGCGCTTGTTGGCTTGAGTCTGTGCCAGCGCCGCCCGGAAAGGCCGGGGATCGATCTGGAACAACAGATCGCCAGCCTTGACGTCCTGGCCCTCGGTAAAGAACACATCGGTGATCTGTCCATCGACGCGCGTCTTCACGGCGACGTTCTTATAATCCTGCACAGTGCCGAGACCGGCGACAAGGACCGGAACGGGTTCGGTCGTTGCCTCTCCGAATGTCACTGGAATGGGTGGGGGCGCGGACTGCTGTCCGCTGGCGGGGTTCCGCGCGGCAATCAAATGCCAGGCCGTGATGCAGCCGACGACGATGATGATCACCACGACACTGGCGAAAATGCTTTTCTTCACGCCTCTCGCTCCACGGATGAACACGGACGAATCATCGCTCAATTTCATAGAATCGGACTCGCGCAGGCGCCGACACCGCCGATTTACGGGTCAACGCTGCTGCCAGCGCCTCGTTTCGTCAGGCGATCCGGGCTCATCCCCAGGCACAATCTCGTTGGTTCCCTTCCGGTTCCCAGGTCGCAGAAGCGGGGTAAGTCCGCGGATTTTTGCAGCGCAACCGGCAGCTAGTTCGCCGACATTGCCGCAACATTTCGGTGACGTGAAATATCGTTCATCGAGAGGGTGATCGCGCAATCGTGAAAGGGGGCCCTGTCGAATTTCCGAGTAACGGAAACCAACACCGCAGTTTTACCAAGACAGGACGCGCCGGGTTGCAGATTTCGAAAATGATACGGCGGCGCGTAAAATAAAGAGGTTGCTCGGCAATGGGCCCACGATGGACAGGCTAAACGATGCCCGCGCGGGTCAGCTCGAACACGATCCCGAGCGCTGTGAGGCCGAACGCCACGGCGGCAAGGGGCAACAAGACCTCGACCATGGCGGTTGAAGCCTTTTCCCGGTCCGTCCAGGTTGCGAATTGACCGCGCATCCAGTTGCCCAATGTTTCCGGAGTTTCCTTGGCCGCATTTTCGTCGGCGATGTCCGCTTGGCTTGCGTCTTCGCGGGTCGCGTTGCGCTGCGCCACCACGCTGGCACGCAACAACACTGAGGGAATCCCGACCGCCATCAGCACCAGCACGCTGATCATAGCAGCACCAGCACGCTGATCATAGCGAATGCGAGCTTCGTATAGCTTTCATCATTGAACAGCAGCCATGCTGCCACCACGAACCATATCAGCAGTCCAGCCGCGGCTCGATGGACCATTGGATGAAGTTGATCGGTGACTCTGTCTGACGACGGAGGTTTGCTCATGGGGCTGTCCTTACATCGTGTATCGTGGTTTGCGTAATCATCCTCGCCGCTATGCCATCGCATGCTGACGTTTCAATGCAACATGGTCTTGTTTGGTCCCATGTGCTGCGCTCGTGCGGCGATCAATCGCAGCACAGCCAGCGTTGTCTCAAAAAAAATTAATGCATGGGACAGGTCAACGTAACGTTCGGGAATTATTGGAAAGCCATCTGAGCGTGATCACGTCTCACAGAGCAGAAAAACACACCTCACCACCCGCGGCTTTGCGGACCTGGTCGAGAAGGTGAAACCAGCCGTCATTTCGGTGCGGGTCCGGCTCGGCGCGCAATCGAGTGCGATGAAACAGGATGACGACAACGCGGCGCCGTTCCGACGGGGCTCCCCGTTCGAAAGGTTCTTCCGGCAATTCGGCTTCGAGGACATGCCAAACCGGCGGTTCGGAATGCCGCAGGCAGGACCGCGAACGGCTGCAGAAGGTTCCGGTTTCTTCATTTCAGCTGACGGCTATGCGGTGACTAATAACCATGTGGTTGACAACGCCAAGACCGTGCAGGTTGTCACCGATGATGGCAGGACGCTGTCGGCCAAGGTCGTCGGCACCGACTCCAACACCGACCTTGCGCTGATCAAGGTTGACGGCAACAACTTCCCGTTCGTGAACTTCGCTGATCACGAGCCGCGTATTGGCGACTGGGTGGTGGCGGTCGGCAATCCGTTCGGCCTCGGTGGAACGGTGACGGCTGGCGTCGTATCGGCACGCGGGCGCGACATCGGCTCCGGCGTGAGCGATTTCATCCAGATCGATGCGCCAATCAACCGCGGCAATTCGGGCGGGCCGACCTTCGACATTGACGGCAATGTGATCGGCGTCAATACAGCGATCTACTCGCCGTCCGGCGGCTCGGTCGGCATCGGCTTCGATATTCCGGCCGACACCGCCAAAATGGTGGTTGCGCAGCTGCAGCGGCACGGGCACGTGACCCGAGGCTGGATGGGCGTACGCATCCAAGCGGTCACGTCCGAGATCGCCGATAGCCTCGGTCTCAAGAAGGTTCAAGGCGTCATCGTTGACGAACTGCAGCCGGGCAGCCCCGCCGCCAAGGCCGGCATTGTCGCAGGAGACGTGATCACCGCAGTCGACGGCAAGGACAGCCGCGATCTCGCCCGCCGGATCGGCTCGACGGCGCCGGGTACGTCGGTCAAGCTCAGCGTGCTCCACAACGGCTCTGACAAGACGATGTCACTCACCCTTGGTGAGTTGCCAGATCAGCGCCAGGCCAGCACCGGCACCGAGGAGCATGAAAATGGAACGGCCGACGGCGCGCCGCGACTTGGCCTCACGCTGGCTCCGGGGAGCGATATAGACGGGCTGGGCAGCCAAGGAGTTGCAGTCGAGGCTGTAGATCCCGACGGACCTGCGGCGCAGCACGGCATCAAGGAGGGTGATGTTATTCTTGATGTCGGTGGCAAAGCAGTCTCGAAGCCTGCAGATGTGCGCCGGCAGCTCGCGGAGCTGCACAAGGAAGGCAAACACACCGCGCTGCTGCGGATGAAATCTGACGACGGAACAAAGTTCATCGCCGTTCCGCTCGATCATGCGTGATCGGGCCAAGAGGTGTGCGTCCGGCGACCACCGTTGAACGTGACGCTGCGTCCTCTAGCTTGGGAAAAGGCCCCTCTCCCCGCAACCGGGGAGAGGGGTCGATTGCCTCGCGGGCAGGATATAACTGAACCACACGGCGGTTGCCGCACGGTGCTGATCGCGCCATGCCGCTATCTGCGCTCTAAATCTTCTTCGGACGGGCCGCGCTAGATCCGTCAATTGCGGCGCTTCCCTGCTGTCGTTTCCGCTGGACCGTGGCTGTCGCGGGTTTCATGTGAACGTTGACTGACAAAATGTATCCGATCAGCGGCGAAATTTACCAGACTCTCATAGCTGGTATGCCCTTGTGCCGCGGCCTTCAGAATGCACTCGGCAAGATAGGCCTTTGTGGCCGGAGTTGAACATTCTAGTGGCACTCTCGCCATGACCTCTTCAAGTGCATTTCTCATGACTTGGACAAGTTGGGGGTCGAAACTCGGCATGGCCATCTTTCTTTCCCTATCAGCACTTGAGAGGGGGCCGTACGCTTCACCAGCGCGCGAACACCCCGCTTCTTTTCGCGCGGCCAGCCGCACACTGCGCGCAATCAGCTCGACTGTGTTGCGCCAGGCGAAAATCGAGCCTCGGCTTGGAGACCGCAATGTGGAGTAAATTTGGAAAGACCGCAATGTGGAGTAAATTTCGCTGGGCCAAAAGCGTCGACGTGCCTAGAACGCAACGGCGGAAAAAGATTGAAAGTTGCGCCACAATACTGCGATCGATAATCAAATTATCAAGACACCGAGCTTAGACGGTCCTGCGACAAACCACCTCCTCTTGCGGCGGGCAATTGCTTCGATATGTTACGGGTGGGATGCAGTGGGAACTTTCTTCAGCCCCCCAGCCCCAGTTCCCGCTCAGACCCTAAACCCCGCTTCGGCGGGGTTTAGTTTTGGCGCTGATTCTTTACACAGTGCCTTCGTCTTCTCCACAGACATTCCGCCGCCCCGATCTTTGCCGTCCGATCGCTTCTTCGTGGATGGCGAGCGCTCTGTTCGCGGTCGCGGCTGCGGGGCGCGCAATCAATCGGGCACCACGACCGACATACCGACCGCATGTTAATTCATTAGTTCAAAATTGAGGCTTTGAGGTTCCTGGACGCCGGTGGCCACGTTGCGGTGGCGCAAATGATCGTCAGGACGTTAGCTCAATCGGTTCTACCCGTCTGTTACGAATTTGTGGAGCATCGCAACCATTTCTTAACCGGCCGCCTTCACCATGCCGGCCAAGGGTTGGCGATCCCGATAACGCAATCAAATTTGCAGCCGAACTTATGGCGCAGGACTCGGCGAGCTCGGGAGACCGAGTGAATGACTGCTTGCCTACGCCTTGTGCACCGACCATGCGTGGGTAACAAAACGTGCGCCCACATCGAGCCGTTGTCCGCGCCAGCACCTCACCGTGTAACCGAGGAGTAAGACATGAAGAGCATATGGAATTCTCTGGCGGCCGGCGGTTGTCACGTTTTCGGTCTGGCCTTGCTTGTGCTGTCCGCTATGGCAGGCGGCTCGGCGGTCCGAGCTGCGGATCCGCCCATTCTGCAAAGCATCGTGTTCGATCCCATTGCGCAAATCGTATTACGCGTCGAGCAGCGGGTCGCCGATCTCCAAGCGGCATTCTCAACATTCGCGGAATCATTCACCTCAGAGCGTATTGTCGCGCAGCAGCTTTGCGTAGCCGATGACAGCGGGGCGCAGACCTGCATCAGCAAAACGCAGCTTGATGCCCTGCTCAGGAGCCCGGTGCAAATCAGTCAAGCGCCGGTACTCGACCGTGAGCTCGCGCTGCGGAATGAATCCGACACGTCGCACGTCGTGGCGACGGCCACGCCTCCGCTAATGGACGAGCCAGCTGCTGCTGAGGACAAGTCCACCGTTTCGATGCCCGAGGTTGCGGTTCCCGTTGCGGCAGCCATGCCCTCGGTCACGGATGAACCAATCGCTCTCGTGGGCGACTCCGCCGCTTCGATGCCCCAGATTGCGGTCCCGACGGCGACGGAGCAACCGATCGCAGCTGGCGGTGAAACCGGCACGCCTCCTCCAGCCACCGCGGCCGCGGGGCCGATGGAAACTGGTCAGCCAGCCGTCGACCGGCCCGCCGCGGCTTTCGCCGAATCCATCGTTCCAACACCCGTCCCACCCACAGTTCAACCTTCGTCCGAGCATCTGGCTGCTACCACCGGCGAATCCGGCACGCTGATTCCCGCAGTTGCTGCCGCTGTGCCGCCGGCCGAGCCGGCCGAGACCATCGTTGTTGTGAACACAGCCGCAACCGTTGCCGCTCCAGAGCAACAGGAAAAGACTGGAGAAACAGCCACTGCCGATCCAATGATGGCCGATTCGCCGGTGCCGGATGCGGAACCCGTCCAAGGCTCACCGGCGCTCGACCGTCTGCAATGATATCAGTCATCACATCAAGCCGCCAACGGGGTTGCCGGCCTTGGTGTAATGGTCTATCGGGGGCCCGGCCTTGATGACGAGGTCTCCGACGCATTCAGCCATTGGGGGGCGATGTCAGGACGGGGGAGATCCCGACATGAAATGCATCGTCTGTAAAGAGGGCTATACGGCGCTCAGCACGGTCACTGTCACTTTGCAACGCGGCAACACCGTCGTGATCGTCCGCGATGCGCCTGCAGCCGTCTGCCAGAACTGCGGCGAATACTCCTTAGGAGACGCCGCGGCTGGCAAATTGTACCGCCAGGGCGTGGAAACGGTGAGATGAGATCTAGCGGCAGAACGCACCGTGCTGATTTTATCTCGCCGAAACTGGTCATGCAGCCTTCGGTGTGGCCGAATTACCTGTTGGGCAAAGGGCGCACTCTTCGCGTGCCATGCCCAAGAGGCTCGGTTGTGATCGGCACGCGGAGCGTGTCAATGGGGCTGGCCAAACGCCGGCCCCGTTGGCTTTGCCGCTAAGACTACGTTTCCAGGCGACGGGAATCCGCCCTAGCGCGCGAGCCGGCGCAGGAACATGATGGTCGGCCGCAGGATCAAGAGGTCAGCGACAAGCGCCGAGATCATCGCGAAGGCGCTCAGCCAGCCGAACAGTCTCAGTGACGGCAGGTCCGACAGAACTGTTGCGATGAGCCCGCATGCAAGCACGATGGACGTCAGGATCAACGCCGGGCCTACCAGGATGGTGCCTCGCTCGACCGCCCCGCCCGGGTCTTCTCCCGGCCTTTCCTCTAGCCTGAGGCGGTTGAGGAAGTGGATCGTCGCGCTCAAGGCCAACCCGAACGACACCGTCAGGGCAACGATGCTGGCGAATTGCAGGCCGTCGCCCAGCATCCACAGGATGTCGCCGGACACCAAAACGGGGAAAATCCCCGGCGGGATGACGGCCAGGGCCACGACCCAAGATCGAAACGCGAGTCCGATGAAGGCTGCGACGAAAGCGATTTCAACCGTCAGGCCGAGATTCAGTTTTGTTATCATGGTGGCGCTGTTGCGCGCCGCGATCGCCGAGAGGCCTGTCACCGAGATCCGGTAGCCGGGATACTTCGCCCGCACCGCAGCCAGGGAGTTATCGAGGCTCTCAACGACCGGGAGCAACTGACTTGCGTCCTTGTCGGGAATGCGGCCTGAGACCACCACCGCGGTCTGGTCGGCGGAGAGGAACCGGCGCACCAGATAGGGAGGCAGGACGTCGATATATTGCTTGAGGGTCGCGACGTCGGATTTCCCCGCCTTCTCGGCGAGCCAGCGGCGCAGCGTCTCGATGGACCACACATTGCCGACGCCGGCCTGCTTTTCCAGGATGGTGTGGGCCTCCGCCATGACGGTGAGTGTCGTCTGATCATAGAGCGAGGCGCCCGGCGGAAATTCGATCAGAATGTCGAGCGGGTTGGCGCCGGTCAGCTTGGTGTCGAGCCGGCCGCTCGCCTCCACCGCCTTTTCCTTGTCGGGCACGAGATCGGCGAGGCGGTAGCGCGGCTGCAGGTTGACATAGAACAAGGCCAGCGTCGTGATCACCGCGACCGCGATGAGTGTGTAAAGCCCGGGCCGGCTCACCATGCGGTGGGCGATCCAGCCGCAGAACCAGCGCAGCATGTCAACGGCCAAGTCCGCCCCTTTGATCTTGGCTGCGAAGCTCGCCTCCTTGTGCACGAGCAGGACGCCGAGCAATGGGACAAGCATGAGCACCGCCGCCAGTGCGACCACGGTAGCAATGATGCCGGCCTCACCAAAGGTGCGGATCAAGTCCGAGTTGGCGAACAGCAGAGAGAAAAACGACAGTCCGGCCGTGGCGTGGGTGAGCACGCAGGCAGGCCCGGCGATAAGGATGGCCTCGCGGAAGGCTTCGTACTTGCTGCGGCCGGCGATCAGGCGGTCGCGGGCCAAATATGTAAGCTGCATGCTGTCGGAAAAGCTGATCACCATGATCAGCGGCGTCATCACGTTGAGGAAGATGTTGAGGCGGAAGTCGAGCCAGCCGAGCGTGCCGAGTGCCAGCAGGATGGCGGTCAGCGGCGGCCCAGCCGCAATCACCATGAACGACACACGACGGAAGAACGCTATGGCGATCAGGCATCCCGCCACGAATCCCAGAGCGTTGTAGATCACCCGGTCCCGCTCCATGGCCTTGCGAATGTCGAGCTGCATCACCGGCACGCCCGACAACTCGCCCTTGAGGTCGGTGCCCCCGAGATTTTCCGTCACAGTCTTGCGGATTTCGCTAACGATGTCCGACAGGCCGTTACCGGTCGCCGCCGCCGGATCGAGCGCCAACACGATTAAGGCGAGTTCGCCATCCTCGGAAAGAAGCTTGCCGCGGATGATCTCGTTCGACATCACTTTTTGGACAAGCGCATCATAGCCCTTGCCCTCGGGCAGCGGCTCCGGGAACAACGGCTCCGGCAAATGGTCGCCCTCAGGCGGCTGTCGCGCCGAGAATAACGAGATGATGCCCCGGGTGCCGTCGATGAGCTGTAGCTCCGTCACCAGGTCGCGCAGTTTTTCGAGCGACTCCCGCTGCAGCAGGCTCTTGCCCTCGACCACCACCAGGACGTCGTATTCGCTCGACGGAAAGCGTTTGGTCACCTCCTCGTATTGCCTGAATTCCGGCGTGTCGGAGCGAAACAGCTGGCTTAGCGAGTCGTCAGCCTGGATGCGCATGACGCCGAATGCTGCCAACGCTGCCAGGACAATGAACGTGATCACGCTTGGAATGGGAAAACGCAGCGGAATGAGGCCGAATCGCTCAATGCCGAGCGCGAGCCGAAACCGGCGCTTCTGTCCAGGCGGCGTCGCGTCGGTTGCATTTGCCATGGCTTGATCGGGTTGTTCGTGGCGCACCTATGCCTCCACACTCGACAGATGACGCAATTCCGCTGCAGACGATTTCGATCGATTGGAACCACGTGTAGGGTGGGCGAAGGCGCGCTCTTCGCGCGCCGTGCCCACCCCCTCCCTACCCTCTTCCGCCTGCGGGGGAGAATAGGGAGGGGGCAGGTCGGCACGCTTCGCTTTGCCCACCCTACGAAGACGGTCCCCTATGACCGAAATTCGCTCTAGGGCGTGAGCTGCGTTGCCGGCACCGCATAAACCATTGCCCATGATCGCGCGCGCCTTACCCACAATAGACCGGCTCCGGCTGGGAGAAGAAGCTCAGCAGGATGTGCAAACAGAGCTCATAGTTTTTGCCCTGGAAGCTCGCGTGGGAAACGCCGGGCATGACTGCAAACTGCTTGTCCGGGTTGGGCAGCAACTTGAAGAATTCGAGCAGATCATCGATGCTTGCAATACCGTCCCATTGGCCGCGCATGATGATGGTGGCGGATTTGATCTTGGTCGGGTCGACGACAGGCAGGTTCGCGCACATGTCCACATAAGTACCGGTCGGAACCGAGTCGTCGAGCGCCAGGATTGCGTCGGCAAAGGCATCCACCACTTTTTCATCCGCTGAACCCGGATGATCGCGATTAAAGATCGAGTGCACAAAGGCGCGGTCGATCGGCCGACGGTTCGCGGCACGAAATTCCGCCAGCCGCTTCGAACGCTCGGCGAGCGTTGGGCTGCCCTTTCCGGTCCATACCATTGCGTCGAGGGCAAGCCGCGACACCATCTCGGGATGGTTCTGGGCAAACAACGCCGCGCGCAGCGCGCCGGACGAAATCCCGTAGACGAGCAACGGCTTGGGTCCGCGCAGCTGCTGGATATAACTGGCAGCGGCGAAGCAGTCCTCCGCCCCGAAAGCAATCGGGGCATTGTTATCGCGGGTCTTGGTGGAACGGCCATAGCCCTCCATATCGACTGACCATGTGTCGTAGCCATGCCGGGCGAAAAATTCCATTGCAGAGGAATCTGGCTGTCCAGGGACATGGAGATCGAACGTCGGCTGCGACGCCATGGATGAGCCGTGAACGAACAGGATCGTGGCTTTTGCCCTCGCGGGATCGAAAGCGGGCTTGTTCCACAAGAACAGCTTCACGTCGCCCTTATTCGTCCAGTGCTCGGTGCCGGTCAGGGGCGGGGCCATTTCGTTCATGAACGGGGCCTTTCTTGGCGTCACTATGTCGAGAACCCCGGCTGAAAAAGCCGATAATCCAAATGGGTTCAGCGAACCTTTATACAAGCGTGGCAGTAACACAAATTCACAGCTTTTTGCGCGATCCGGCCGCTAATGACCCGCGAACCCTGTTGGTTTCGCGGCGGCCGGTTCATCGATGACTTTCCGGCCATTCATGCGATGATGGGCTCACGACCCTGGTTTGACATGCTTCGTTGCGGCAAATCTATGGCAATGAGGTCAACTTGCTCGGATGCGCGCAAAATCGGCCCCGAACTGGTCACGTTCGCGGAACCCGCCGCTCAACAATGCAGCATGATCGATTTCGAGCTGCCGGTGGGCGATGCTATCAACATCGACTTGCCACCTATGGTGCACTGCGCTAAGCCTCCGATGTCCCCTGCGTGGATCGAATCCGCCTTTTTTCACGGCGGTTTCGGCGGTGCCGGACCCGTTGGGTCGGGGGCCATTGCGCAGCTGTGGCGATATTACCGGCGCGCGGTGAGGTGACGATGAATGCCTTGTTGCAGGAATACCTTCCTCTCGTCGTCTTCATAGGTGTTTCGCTGGCGATCGGACTCGCGCTCCTTGTCGCGCCCTTTATTGTTGCCTATCGACAGCCTGATCCGGAAAAACTGTCGGCCTATGAGTGCGGCTTCAATGCTTTCGATGACGCGCGTATGAAGTTCGATGTGCGATACTATCTTATCGCGATCATCTTCATCATCTTCGATCTTGAAGTTGCGTTCCTTTTTCCCTGGGCGATTACGTTCGGCCAACTCGGCGTGTTCGGATTCTGGTCGATGATGGTTTTCCTTGCGGTTTTGACCGTTGGATTTATCTATGAGTGGAAGAAGGGAGCGCTCGAATGGGATTGAGCGAGCGAACCGTTGCTCCTGGCGCGACGGGACTTCTCGATCCGCGCACCGGCCTGCCGGTAGGTTCGGACGACGCCTTTTATGTCGGCCTCAACAATGCACTGGCCGACAAGGGTTTCCTCCTCACCGCTGCTGATGACCTGATCGTATGGGCGCGCACCGGCTCGCTGATGTGGATGACCTTCGGGCTCGCTTGTTGTGCGGTCGAGATGATGCAGATGTCGATGCCACGTTACGATGCGGAGCGGTTCGGCTTCGCGCCGCGGGCGTCGCCGCGCCAGTCCGACGTCATGATCGTGGCCGGCACCCTTACCAACAAGATGGCGCCGGCGCTGCGCAAGGTCTACGACCAGATGCCGGAGCCGCGCTACGTGATCTCCATGGGCTCATGCGCCAATGGCGGCGGTTATTATCACTATTCCTACGCAGTGGTACGCGGTTGCGACCGCATCGTGCCGGTAGACATCTACGTTCCGGGCTGTCCGCCCACCGCCGAGGCGCTGCTCTACGGTGTACTGCTCTTGCAAAAGAAGATTCGGCGCATCGGGACCATCGAGCGGTGACAACATGACGAATGAGACGCTGGAATCCCTCGGCCAGGCCATTGCCGGGGCGCTTCCCGGGGCAGTCACCGGCTACGTTGTGGTCAAAGGCGAGCTGACGATCACGGCCAATGCGGCTGAGATCGTGCGGGTGGCGATGTTCCTGCGCGACGATCCGGCGTGCGCATTTTCCTGCATTATCGACGTCACGGCGGTGGATTGGCCGCAGCGCGAGCGACGTTTCGATGTCGTTTATCACTTTCTGTCGCCGACCAAGAATCGGCGCGTCCGCGTCAAGATCGAGGTCGATGAAGCAACGCCGGTCGCCTCCCTTATCGATGTGTTGCCGGGTGTCAACTGGTTCGAGCGCGAGGTTTACGATCTCTACGGCGTGGTGTTCACCGGGCATCCGGACATGCGCCGCCTGCTCACCGACTACGGTTTCGAGGGCCATCCGCTGCGCAAGGATTTCCCGCTCACGGGTTTTGTCGAGGTACGGTGGGACGACGAGCTGAAGCGGGTGGTCTACAATCCGGTGAACCTGGCGCAGGAATTTCGCACATTCGATTTCCTCTCACCATGGGAGGGGCCGCACTATCCTCTGCCGGGCGATGAGAAGGCGGCCAACGGCTCCGGGAAGGCCGGCGCATGACCGAGGCCGCCATCCGCAATTTCACCATCAACTTCGGGCCGCAGCATCCGGCAGCGCATGGCGTCCTGCGCCTCGTGCTGGAACTGGACGGCGAGGTGGTCGATCGCGTCGATCCGCATGTCGGGCTCCTGCATCGCGGCACCGAAAAGCTGATCGAGCACAAGACCTATCAGCAGGCGATTCCGTATTTCGACCGTCTCGACTATGTGGCGCCGATGAATCAGGAGCATGCCTTCTGCCTTGCGGCAGAAAAGCTGCTTGGCATCGTTATCCCGAAACGGGCGCAACTCATTCGCGTTCTCTATGCGGAGATCGGCCGTCTGTTGTCGCACCTTCTCAACGTCACCACGCAGGCGATGGACGTGGGAGCGCTCACGCCGCCATTGTGGGGCTTCGAAGAGCGCGAAAAGCTGATGGTGTTTTATGAGCGCGCTTCGGGCAGCCGCATGCATGCGGCCTATTTCCGGGTCGGCGGCGTACACCAGGACATGCCCAATCAGCTGATCGACGACATCGCGGCGTTCTGCGATCCCTTCCTCAAGGTCTGCGACGATCTTGAATCTCTGCTCACTGATAACCGCATCTTCAAGCAGCGCAATGTCGACATTGGCGTCGTCAATCTCGCGGATGCCTGGGCATGGGGTTTCTCCGGCGTGATGGTGCGAGGCTCGGGCGCTGCCTGGGATCTGCGCAAGGCGCAGCCCTATGAGTGCTATGCAGAGCTCGATTTCGATATCCCGGTCGGCCGCAACGGCGATTGCTACGATCGTTACTGCATCCGCATGGAGGAGATGCGCCAGTCGATCCGCATCATGCGCCAATGCATCGATAAGCTGCGCTCGGCCGAAGGGCAGGGGCCTGTGCATGTTGCCGACCATAAGATCATGCCGCCGAAGCGTGCCGATATGAAGCGCTCGATGGAAGCCCTGATCCATCATTTCAAGCTCTACACCGAGGGCTACCACGTGCCGGCCGGCGAGGTTTATGCAGCCGTCGAGGCACCGAAGGGCGAGTTCGGCGTGTACCTCATCGCCGACGGCACCAACAAGCCTTACAAGTGCAAAATCCGCGCGCCGGGCTTCGCCCATCTCCAGGCGATGGACTTCATCTGCCGCGGCCACCTGCTGGCCGACATTTCGGCCATCCTCGGCTCACTCGACATCGTGTTCGGGGAGGTGGACCGGTGAGTACGACCAGTGTGCCTAAGCAGCGGATGCGTTGTTTTGCGCGAGGCCGCCAGTAATGTCCGTCCGCCGCCTCGCCCCTCCCGAACGGCAGCCCACGAGCTTCGCCTTCACAGAGGAGAATCTCGCCTGGGCAAGCCAGCAGATCGCTAAATATCCGGAGGGCCGGCAGGCCTCGGCGGTAATCCCGATTCTGTGGCGTGCCCAGGAGCAGGCCGGCGGCTGGACGCCGCGCAAGGCGATCGAGTATGTCGCCGACCTCCTCGGCATGGCGCATATCCGGGTGCTGGAGATTGCAACTTTCTACACCATGTTCCTGCTCGAGCCGGTCGGCCGCAAAGCCCACGTGCAGTGGTGCGGAACCACGCCGTGCCTGCTGCGTGGCGGCGAAGAAATCAAACAGGTGTGTCGGCGGCGCATTCATCCGGAGCCGTTCCAAGTTTCCGCAGACGGCGATTTTTCCTGGGAGGAGGTCGAGTGCCTGGGGGCCTGCGTCAATGCCCCGATGGTCCAGATCGGCAAGGACACCTATGAGGACCTCACCGCGGAATCCTTCGAGCGGGTGCTCGACGCCATTGCGCACGGCGAAACCCCAAGGACGGGCCCGCAGAACGCGCGGCAGTTTTCCGCTCCACTCGGAGGCGACACCACCCTGAAGAACATCGCCCCTGCCTCACCGGGGCCGATCTCGTCGCACGGCGATACCCCAGCTGAACACCGGCAGGGCATGAACGATGCTTGACGATAAGGACCGCATTTTCCGGAATCTGTATGGTCGTGGCGACTGGCGGCTCGAAGGCGCGCGCGCGCGCGGCGCCTGGGACGGCACGAAGGCGATTCTGGAGAAGGGGCGCGATGCCATCGTCAACGAGGTCAAGAATTCCGGGTTGCGCGGGCGCGGCGGCGCCGGATTTCCGACCGGCCTCAAATGGTCCTTCATGCCGAAGCAGGTCGGCGATCGGCCACACTATCTGGTGGTCAACGCCGACGAATCGGAGCCCGGGACCTGCAAGGATCGCGACGTCATGCGGCACGATCCCCACCTTCTCATCGAGGGGTGCCTGCTCGCCAGCTTCGCCATGGGTGCGCACACTTGCTACGTCTATGTGCGCGGCGAGTTCGTCCGCGAACGCGAGCGCCTGGAGGCGGCGATCGAGGAGGCCTATGAGGCGAAGCTGATCGGCAGTAACAACGTCCATGGTTGGGACTTCGATATCATCGTCCATCACGGCGCCGGCGCCTATATCTGCGGCGAGGAAACCGCCTTGTTGGAAAGCCTCGAAGGCAAGAAGGGCATGCCGAGGCTGAAGCCGCCGTTTCCTGCCAATATGGGCCTTTATGGTTGCCCGACCACGGTGAACAATGTGGAGTCGATCGCGGTCGTCCCCGACATCATGCGGCGGGGGGCGGCGTGGTTCGCCAGCATCGGTCGGCCGAACAATACCGGCACCAAGATTTTCTGCATTTCCGGCCATGTCAATAATCCGTGCAATGTCGAAGAAGCCATGGGCATTCCGTTGCGCGAGCTGTTGGAAAAGCATGCGGGCGGGGTACGCGGCGGCTGGGACAACCTGCTGGCCGTGATCCCGGGCGGCTCGTCGATGCCCCTGGTGCCGGCCTCCCAATGCGTGCCGCTGCCGATGGATTTCGACGGCACCAAGGACGTAAAGTCCGCCCTCGGTACCGCGGCCGTGATCGTGATGGACAAGTCCACCGACATCGTACGCGCCATGGCTCGCATCTCCTATTTCTACAAGCACGAGAGCTGCGGGCAGTGCACGCCATGCCGCGAAGGCATGGGATGGATGTGGCGCGTGCTCATGCGCATGGCCGAAGGCCGCGCCCACAAGCGTGAGATCGATATGCTGATGGACGTCACGCAGCAGATCGAGGGCCACACGATCTGCGCGTTCGGGGACGGGGCCGCGTGGCCGGTGCAGGGCCTGCTTCGCCACTTCCGCCACGAGATCGAGCGGCGCATCGACGAATACGCCGCCAACCCGCATCCGGAACCGGTCCGGGTGGCGGCGGAGTAGGGGCGAGAGATGAGCATCACCGCACCGGGACTGGCGCAAAAGCACAATTGGCTGTCGAACGCCGGCCTCGCCATCATGGTGGCCGCGTTCGCCTGGTGGTTCCTGTTCTACGCGCAGTGGACCGGGCCGCTGCGGTTACTCGATCTCAAAGTGCCGTGTCTTGTCACAACCATTGACGAATGCAGCTTCTTTCAATCCCGGCTTGAGGAATTTCACGCCTCCGGGCCGATCTATCAGCCGGCAGTGTGGTGGATCGGCATGGCGACATTTCTGGCCGGGCGCGTTTCAGGGAAACTGATTGCGGGGAGGTTGCCTGATCGCATGGGACCGGGCCGGGGCGATGAGGAAGATGGGGCCGCCCGATGAGCAAGCTCGTTGTTGACGGCAACCTGGTGGATGTTCCGCCGGAATATACGTTGCTTCAGGCGTGCGAGGCGGCAGGCGCGGAGATTCCACGTTTCTGCTTCCATGAGCGCCTCTCCATCGCGGGCAATTGCCGCATGTGCCTGGTCGAATTGTCCGGCTCGCCGAAGCCCGTCGCCAGCTGCGCCTGGGCGGTGCGCGACTGTCGGCCCGGCCCAAAGGGCGAACCGCCCGTCGTCAAGACCAGGTCGCCCATGGTCCGCAAGGCGCGGGAAGGGGTGATGGAATTCCTGCTCATCAATCACCCTCTCGATTGCCCGATTTGCGATCAGGGCGGCGAATGCGATTTGCAGGATCAGGCCATGGCCTACGGCGTCGACTCCTCGCGTTTCAAGGAGAACAAGCGCGCCGTCGAGGACAAATATCTCGGGGCTTTGGTCAAGACCTACATGAACCGCTGTATCCAGTGCACGCGGTGCGTCCGCTTCGCGACGGAGGTCGCGGGCGTGCCGGAGCTTGGCGCCATCGGTCGTGGCGAGGACATGGAGATCACGACCTATCTCGAACAGGCGATGCTATCGGAGCTGCAAGGCAACGTTGTCGATCTATGCCCGGTCGGGGCATTGACCTCGAAGCCCTATGCGTTCATGGCGCGCCCGTGGGAGCTTGGCAAGACCGAGTCCGTCGATGTCTCCGATGCAGTTGGTTGCGCTATCCGGGTCGATACGAGAGGCCGCGAGGTGATGCGCGTGCTGCCGCGCGTCAACGAGGACGTGAACGAGGAGTGGATCTCCGACAAGACCAGGCATCAGGTCGACGGCTTGCGGGTGCAACGCCTCGATCAGCCGTATGTGCGCGAGGGCGGGCGACTGCGGCCGACGACGTGGGGCGCAGCGTTCAATGCTGTCGCGGCGAAGCTCAAGGCCACCAAGGGTGAGCGGATCGGCGCGATTGCGGGCGACCTCGCTGCTGTCGAGGACATGTACGCCCTCAAGGATCTGCTGGCCCGGCTGGGGTCCGCCAATCTCGATTGCCGACAGGACGGGACGGTGCTCGACCCCAAATGGGGCCGCACCAGCTACCTGTTCAATGCCACCATTGCAGGCATCGACGAGGCCGACGGGCTGATGATTGTCGGCGCCAATCCGCGCAAGGAAGCGCCCGTGCTCAACGCCCGCATTCGCAAACGTTGGCGCTCTGCCGGCCTCAAGATCGGCGTTATCGGCGAGCGTGCCGATTTGACTTATGGTTACCAGTATTTGGGCGCCGGGACCGACACGCTTGCAAGCTTCGCCGACCATGCGCCGGCCAGCCTGAAGCGGCAGATTTGGCTTGTCGGGCAGGGCGCGCTGGCACGTGCTGATGGTGCCGCAGTCCTTTCGGCCGTAGCCAAAGCGGCCGTTTCGACCGGTGCGGTGGTCGATGGCTGGAATGGTTTTTCGGTGCTCCATACTGCGGCGGCGCGGGTCGGCGGCCTTGACATCGGCTTCGTTCCGGGTGAAGGCGGCCCAACCGCGGCAGCGATGGCCGATGGCGCAGTGGACGTGCTGTTCCTGCTGGGCGCCGACGAAGTCGATGTGGAATCGCGAGCCTTTGTCGTCTACATCGGCACCCATGGCGATCACGGGGCGCAACGTGCCGATGTCATTCTACCGGGTGCGGCCTACACGGAAAAGTCCGGTATCTACGTCAACACCGAGGGCAGGGTGCAGATGGCCGGCCGCGCTGCCTTCCCGCCCGGCGAGGCGCGTGAAGATTGGGCAATCCTGCGGGCGCTGTCGGAAGTGGTCGGATCGAAGCTCCCTTACGACTCGCTCGCACAGCTGCGCGGTGTCTTGTTCAAGACATTCCCGCATCTGCAACGGATCGGTACTATCACGCCGGGCAATCCCGACGACATCAGCAAACTCGCAACGCGTGGCGGCGCCATGGAGAAAGCGCCGTTCCAGTCTCCGATCGATGACTTCTATCTGACTAATCCGATCGCTCGCGCTTCGGCCGTGATGGCGGAATGCTCGGCGCTGGCCGAGCGCGCTGCCGCGACTGCGGCGGAGTAGAAGGCGGAACCGATGGCCGAGCTTTGGACCGACTATATCTGGCCGCTCCTAGTGATTGTCGCGCAGAGCCTTCTGATGCTGGTGGTTCTGCTGATTGCGATCGCCTACGTGCTTTACGCCGACCGCAAGATCTGGGCGGCAGTGCAAATCCGGCGCGGTCCCAACGTGGTCGGTCCGTGGGGCTTGCTGCAAAGCTTCGCCGACCTTCTCAAGTTCGTATTCAAGGAGCCGATCATCCCGGCCGGCGCCAACAAGGGGGTGTTTCTTCTGGCGCCGCTGGTGTCGTGTGTGCTTGCTCTCGGCGCATGGGTGGTGATTCCGGTCAACGCCGGCTGGGTGATCTCCGACATCAATGTGGGCGTGCTCTATATCTTCGCCATCTCCTCGCTTGGTGTCTACGGCATCATCATGGGCGGGTGGGCGTCAAACTCGAAATATCCCTTTCTCGCGGCACTGCGCTCTGCGGCACAGATGGTGTCCTACGAAGTTTCGATTGGCTTCGTCATTATCACGGTGCTCTTGTGCGCTGGGTCGCTCAATCTCAGCGATATCGTCGATGCCCAGGGGGTCGGGCTCGCCAATCTCCTTGGCCTCCCGTGGTTCACGGTGTTGAATTGGTACTGGCTCCCGCTGTTTCCGATGTTCATCGTCTTCTTCATCTCGGCACTCGCGGAAACCAATCGGCCTCCTTTCGACCTCGTGGAAGCGGAATCCGAACTCGTTGCCGGCTTCATGGTGGAATACGGCTCGACCCCTTACATGCTGTTCATGCTCGGGGAGTACGTGGCGATTGCAACTATGTGCGCAATGGCCACCATCCTGTTCCTGGGTGGATGGCTGCCGCCGCTGGCGGTCTGGCCGCTTACCGCGGTGCCGGGGATCGTTTGGTTCGTCCTCAAGGCAATTTCCGTGTTCTTCATGTTCGCCCTGGTGAAAGCATTCGTGCCGCGCTATCGGTACGATCAGCTGATGCGGCTGGGCTGGAAAGTGTTCCTGCCGATCTCGCTGGCTATGGTGGCGATCGTGGCTGGGTTCCTGCAATTGACCGGATGGGCGCCGGTGCCGCAATGAGGATCACGTCATGAGATTGGACCAGGCGGCAAAATCGCTGTTCCTCAAGGAATTCGTCGAGGCCATCGCGCTGTCGATGCGCTACTTCTTCAAGCGCAAGGCGACACTCAATTATCCGTTCGAGAAGGGGCCGCTCTCGCCGCGCTTCCGCGGCGAACATGCGTTGCGCCGCTATCCCAATGGCGAGGAGCGGTGCATTGCCTGCAAACTGTGCGAGGCCATCTGCCCAGCGCAGGCGATCACGATCGAGGCCGGACCGCGCCGCAATGACGGCACGCGGCGCACCACCCGGTACGACATCGACATGGTGAAATGCATCTATTGCGGGCTCTGCCAGGAGGCTTGTCCGGTCGATGCGATCGTGGAGGGCCCCAATTTCGAATTCGCGACGGAGACCCGCGAGGAACTCTACTACGACAAGGAGCGCCTACTCGCCAACGGCGACCGTTGGGAGCGTGAAATCGCGAAGAACCTCGCGCTCGACGCATCCTACAGGTGATGCGATGATCATCGCGGCGCTGTTCTTCTATCTGTTCGCCAGCATATGCGTGGCGTCGGCCGTAATGGTGATCGCGTCGAAGAACCCGGTCCATTCGGTGCTGTTTCTGATCCTCGCCTTCGTCAATGCGGCCGGCCTGTTCGTGCTGATGGGCGCCGAGTTCCTGGCGATGATCCTGGTGATCGTCTATGTGGGCGCGGTGGCGGTGCTGTTTCTGTTCGTCGTCATGATGCTTGACGTCGACTTCGCCGAGTTGCGCCAGGGCTTCCTCAATTATCTCCCGATCGGCGGCCTCATCGGTATCATTTTCTTCGTCGAACTCGTGATGATTCTGGTGCTGGGATCCGGTGCGATCAGCACCGTTGTCAGTAAGCCGATCGCCGATCCGATTCCCCCGCTGGCCGAGGTGACCAATACGGAGGCCCTCGGGCGCATCTTATACACTCGCTATGTCTATTACTTTCAAGCGGCCGGTCTGGTGCTGCTGGTCGCCATGATCGGTGCCATCGTGCTGACGTTGCGTCATAAGCCCAATGTCAAGCGCCAGAACATTGCCGATCAGGTCGCGCGCACCAAGGCAACAGCGATCGAAATTCGCCATGTGCGGCCCGGGCAGGGGATATAGGTCGATGCGGATCGCTCGGTGCCGTCCACTAGTCGCGTCATGGCCGGGCTTATCCCGGTCATCCACACCTTCGCGCTTGGTGGGCCCTAATGACGTGGATGCCCGCGACAAGCGCGGGTATGACGAACGGTGTTGAGGCTCCCATGACGATCGGCCTGGGCCATTACCTCGTTGTTGCGGCGATTCTGTTCACGCTCGGCATCTTTGGCATTTTTCTCAACCGCAAGAACGTCATCGTGATCCTGATGTCGATTGAGCTCATTCTGCTCGCCGTGAACATCAACCTGGTGGCGTTCTCGGCTCATCTTGGCGATCTGATCGGGCAGGTATTCGCCTTGTTCGTGCTCACCGTGGCGGCCGCGGAAGCCGCCATCGGACTCGCCATTCTGGTCGTCTTCTTCCGCAACCGCGGTTCGATCGCGGTCGAAGACATCAATCTGATGAAGGGCTGAAACCAGCAATGTATCAGGCGATCGTCTTTCTGCCGCTGCTCGGCGCTGTATTGGCTGGAATCATCGCTCTGGTCGGCGCCCATGCGCGCTATCCAGGCGGACCGCCACCGGAAGGTGCGGAAGACCACATTATCGGCCAGCCCCCACCCTACCCTCCGCCGGCGCCGGCGGAGGGTAGGGTGGGGGCTGGTGCGCCGTCCGCCCGCGGCGGGGCCGCCGTCATCCATGAGTCCGATGCCGAGCCGGAACAGCACGAGCCCGCCGCCGCAGGTTCGCGCACTGCCGAGCTGATCACCACGACCCTGCTGTTCATCTCCATGCTGCTGTCATGGATCGCCTTTGCGCGGGTCGGATTTTCGCACCAGGAAGTGCACGAGGTCGTGCTGCCGTTCTTTGTCTCCGGTGACCTCAAGGTCGATTGGGCGCTGCGGATCGATGCCCTGACGGGCGTCATGCTCGTCGTTGTGACCACGGTTTCGGCCTTCGTCCACCTCTATTCCGTCGGTTACATGGAGGAGGACCCATACCGGCCGCGCTTCTTCGGCTATCTGTCGATGTTCACCTTCGCGATGCTGATGCTGGTGACTGCTGACAACCTGGTGCAGTTGTTCTTCGGCTGGGAAGGCGTCGGTCTCGCGAGCTATCTGCTGATCGGGTACTGGTACCACAAACCGGAAGCGAATGCCGCCGCCATCAAGGCCTTTATTGTCAACCGGATCGGCGATTTCGGCTTTATGCTCGGCATCTTTGCGGTGTTCATGATGACCGGGGCGGTCGATCTCGGTACCATCTTTCACCAGGCTCCCTCGCTGGTCGGCAAGACCATCAACGTGTTTCGTTGGGAGGTCGATGCGCTCACCCTGATCTGCCTCCTGCTGTTTATGGGCGCCATGGGCAAGTCGGCGCAATTCCTGCTGCACACTTGGCTGCCGGACGCCATGGAAGGCCCGACCCCGGTATCGGCCCTGATCCACGCCGCCACCATGGTAACGGCCGGCGTGTTCATGGTGGCCCGATTGTCGCCGCTCTTTCAGCTGTCGCCCGATGCGCTGACATTCGTCACTGTGATCGGCGCTACCACGGCGATGTTTGCGTCCACGGTCGGGCTCGTGCAGAACGACATCAAGCGCATCGTTGCTTATTCGACTTGCGCCCAACTCGGCTACATGTTTGTCGCCATGGGAGTCGGCGCCTACTCGGTCGGCATGTACCACCTCTTCACCCATGCCTTTTTCAAGGCGCTGCTGTTCCTCGGCTCGGGGTCGGTGATCATCGCGATGCACCACGAGCAGGATATCCGCCATATGGGGGGGCTCCGTACGAAACTACCATTCACCTACGCCACGATGGTGGTGGGTACCCTGGCGCTCACTGGGTTCCCGTGGGTGTTCGCGGGCTATTATTCCAAGGATGCCATTATCGAGGCTGCCTACGCGGGCAAGAACCCTGCGGCGCTTTACGCCTTCATGATGACGCTCGGCGCCGTGGCCCTCACCTCGTTCTATTCCTGGCGGCTCATCTTCAAGACCTTCCACGGCCAGCCCCATGATGCGGTCCACTATGAGGCGGCGCACGAAACTCCTCCGACCATGTTGATCCCCCTTTTCGCACTGGCGCTGGGATGCGTGCTGGCCGGGTTTCCATTCGCCAACATCTTCGTCGGTCCGGGTGTCGAAGGCTTCTTCGGCGAGTCGCTGGCCGTCGGCGGCGGCAACACGATTTTGGAGGACATGCACCACGTCGGCCCGCTCATATCGGTGCTGCCGACCGTGCTGATGGTGATCGGATTTGCGGTGGCGTGGCTGTTCTACATTCGCAGTCCCGAGACCCCCGTCGAACTCGCTCGCCAGCACGTGGTGCTCTACCGGTTCTTGCTCAACAAGTGGTACTTCGACGAAATCTACGACTTCATCATCGTGCGGCCGACCCTGTGGCTCGGGCGGCTCCTGTGGAAGGGCGGCGACGGCTGGCTGATCGACGGCTTCGGGCCCGATGGTGTATCGGCACGGGTACTCGACGTCACGCGCAACGTCGTGCGCCTGCAGACCGGCTACATGTATCACTATGCGTTTGCCATGCTGATCGGGGTTGCGGCCTTCATTGCCTGGTTCTGGGTGGCCGTCGGGAGGCAGTGAAATGGCGAGCTGGCCGATCCTTTCCGTTACTACGTTTCTACCTCTGCTAGGCGCGCTGTTCATCATGGCAATGCGTGGCGAGGACGCCTCCATCGCCCGCAACGCCCGCTGGGTGGCGCTGTGGACGACCTTGATCACCTTCGCGATCTCGCTGATCGTGGTGTGGCGCTTCGACGCCGGCTCGCCGGAGTTCCAGTTCGTCGAGAGGAAGCCGTGGCTCGCCAGCACCATCAGCTATCACATGGGCGTCGACGGCATTTCGTTGCCTTTCGTCATTCTCACGACGGCGCTAATGCCATTGTGCATCATTGCAAGCTGGCGGCCGATCCAGAGGCGCGTCAAGGAATACATGGTCGCGTTCCTGGTGCTCGAAACCTTGATGGTCGGGACCTTTACGGCGCTCGATCTCACGCTGTTTTACCTGTTCTTCGAGGGCGGCCTGATTCCGATGTTCCTTATTATCGGCGTGTGGGGCGGCCCGCGTCGGGTCTATGCGAGCTTTAAGTTCTTCCTCTACACTTTCCTCGGCTCGGTGCTGATGCTGCTCGCCATCATGGCGCTTTATTGGGATGCCGGCACCACCGATATCCCGACCCTCATGCATCATGCCTTCCCGCGTTCGCTGCAGACCTGGGCGTGGTTCGCCTTCCTGGCGTCATTCGCCGTGAAGCTGCCCATGTGGCCCGTCCACACCTGGCTTCCCGATGCTCATGTGGAAGCGCCGACGGCGGGCTCGGTCATACTTGCGGCAATTCTGCTCAAAATGGGCGGCTACGGCTTTCTGCGCTTCTCGCTGCCGATGTTTCCGTTCGCGTCCCAAGAGTTTGCCCCGCTGATCTTCACGCTCTCGGTGGTGGCCATCATCTACACCGCGCTGGTCGCGCTGGTGCAGGAGGATATGAAAAAGCTGATCGCCTATTCCTCGGTCGCCCACATGGGATTCGTCACCATGGGAATCTTTGCCGTTACGATCCAGGGCGTCGGCGGTGGCATTTTCCAGATGGTGTCTCACGGCATTGTATCTGCCGCGTTGTTCCTGTGCGTCGGCGTCGTCTATGATCGCATGCATTCCCGCGAGATTGCGGCCTATGGCGGCCTTGTCAATCGCATGCCGCTCTATGCGGCGGCCTTCATGGTGTTCACGCTGGCCAATGTCGGGCTTCCGGGCACCTCGGGTTTCATCGGCGAATTCCTCACCCTGATCGGGACGTTCCGAGTCAACATCGCGGTGGCAACATTCGCGGCCTTCGGAGTCATCTTGTCCGCCGCCTATGCGCTGTGGCTCTATCGCAAGGTGATCTTCGGCAGGCTCGAAAAACCCTCGCTTGCCAGCATCCTCGATCTGGACGGGCGCGAGATGATTGTGTTTGCGCCGCTTGTCGCCCTCACCATTCTGTTTGGCGTCTACCCCAAGACGGTGCTCGACATCTCGCAAGCTTCGGTAGCGGCGCTGGTGGAGAACTATCAGCAGGCCGTGGGAGAGGCGAAAGCGGCTGCGCTCGTCAAATGAGGCAAGTACCGCGATGAATGAAGCCCTTGAGCTCTATCCAGCGCTCCCTGAGCTGCTTCTCACAGGCGGCGCCATGGTGCTGTTGATGATCGGCGCCTACCAGGGCGAACGCGCTACCATGCCGGTGCTGCGCTATGCCGTGGCCCTCCTGGTTCTCGCCGGTATCGCGATCGCAGTCATGCCGGAAGAGCGGATGGTCACTTTCGGTGGCAGCCTGGTGGTCGACGGCTTTGCAAAGTTTCTCCAAATCCTCGCGATAATCGGTTCGATCGGCACACTCCTGATGTCGGGTGATTTTCTCGAAGGGCCCGACCGGCACAAATTCGAATATCCGGTTCTTATCCTGCTCTCGACCACCGGCATGTTGATGCTCATTTCGGCGGCCGACCTCATTGCGCTCTATCTCGGGCTTGAGCTGATGAGCCTCGCGCTCTACGTAGTGGCGGCGTTCGATCGCGATAATGTGCGCTCGACCGAAGCGGGCCTGAAATATTTCGTGCTTGGGGCGCTCTCCTCGGGGATGCTGCTTTACGGCGCGTCCCTGATCTATGGATATACCGGCACGGTGAAATTCGCCGGCATTGCCCGGGAGGCCGCCAATGGCGGTATCGGATTGACCATTGGGCTCGTCCTTCTGTTTGCCGGGCTCTGCTTCAAGGTCTCCGCTGTCCCGTTCCATATGTGGACGCCCGACGTGTACGAGGGCGCTCCGACGCCGATTACGGCCTTCTTTGCATCGGCCCCCAAGGTTGCGGCGATGGCGGTGTTCTTGAGGGCGTCGTTTAGCGCCTTTCCGGCGATCACGGCGCAATGGCAGCAGATCATCGTGTTCGTGGCGATTGCCTCGATGGCGCTTGGCGCGTTCGCCGCGATCGGGCAGCGAAACATCAAACGGCTCATGGCCTATTCCTCGATCGGCCACATGGGCTTCGCCCTGATCGGGCTTGCGGCCGGCACCAGCGAGGGTATCCAGGGCGTACTCGTCTACATGGCGATCTACGTAGCGATGACGCTTGGAACCTTCGCCTGCATCATTGCGATGCGACGACGCGGCAAAGCTTTCGAGGAGATCACGGATCTTTCGGGCCTCGCGCGCACCGATCCAGTCCAGGCGTTCCTTCTGGCAATGCTGTTGTTTTCGTTGGCCGGCGTGCCGCCGCTGGCTGGCTTTTTTGCGAAATTCTATGTCTTCCTCGCCGCCATCAAGGCCGGCATGTTCATACTCGCTGTGCTGGGCGTGTTAGCGAGCGTCGTCGGCTGCTACTACTATCTGTTGATCGTGAAAATCATGTATTTCGACGACCCGGCGCCGGCTTTCGATCCCATGGGACGCGCCCTGGGGGCTATGCTGGGCGTGACAGGGCTGTTCGTGACCCTGTTCTTTGTCTATCCTGGCCCGCTGGTCGACGCTGCCGGTGCTGCGGCGAGATCGCTGTTCTGACGATGACCTCGGGGCCGATTGCGGCTGCGCGCATTGCCGTTCTCGACACCGTCGACTCGACCAATGCGGAAGCTCTGCGCCGCGCGCGGGCGGGAGAGCGGGGGCCGCTGTGGATCGTCGCGCGGGAGCAAAGGGCCGGTCGCGGCCGGCGTGGCAGGGCATGGATATCGCCGACCGGTAATCTTCATGCGACGCTGATGTTGACCGCCCCGGCGCCGGCAGCGGTGGCGCCGCAGTTGGGGTTCGTCGCCGGACTCGCGCTCCACGACGCGGCAGCCGCGGCCGCGCCGGGGCTCGCCGCGTCCCTGGCGCTCAAATGGCCTAACGACCTCCTGTGCGCGGGACGAAAAATCGCGGGCATCCTGATCGAGGGTGAGGGTAATCCGGTTACGGCTGCGATAGGCATCGGGTTGAATTGCCGGCATCATCCGGACGGAGTGGAATTTCCAGCAACGGATTTCGCCGCCGAAGGCTTCGATGTCGACGCTGCTGTGCTGATCGATTTGCTCGCCGCTGCCATGCAGGCACGCCTCACCCAGTGGGGCCGCGGTGCCGGTTTTGCAGGCATTCGGATCGCCTGGCTTGCTCGCGCCCATGGGCTGGCGCAGTCGATTCGCGTGCGGCTGGAGGAGCGGGAGACGAATGGCAGTTTCGAGACCATCGACGGTGCGGGCAGGCTGATGCTGCGCACCGAGAACGGCGGACTTGTGCCGATTGCTGCGGGCGAGGTATTTCGGTTCGGCCAGACCGCGTAGGATGGGCTACGCCTTTGCGAAACCCA
>DATGCX010000120.1:0-11325 GCA_035311445.1 Xanthobacteraceae bacterium
TGCCGGACCCATCCACAATCGGTTTTTCCAGCGTGAAGATGCGGCCGACGAGAGCCTCGGCGCGCCGATTGAGAAACGGCTGATCGGTCGGGGTTCGCGTCGCAAGTCGACGCCACAGCGGAATCGCCGCGAAGGAAAACACCGCGAAGGCGATGAATTGCTCCTGCCAGTCCCAGTCAATGAACTGCGATATGGCGCCGACCAGCAGCGCCGCCAGACCAAGCCACAGCATGAATACGCCCGGCGCTAGTAGTTCAAGCACGAGCAGCACGGCACCGGCGATGAACCAGTCCCAGCTCCCGAGCGAAGTAAGCGCCGTCAGCATCGAAGTTTCCTCAGCTCACAGGCTTTGCGCCAACGGCCGGAGCACCGATGGCAGGAACGCCGGCCGATGGAACGGGCGGCGGTGGCGGCGGCACACTCTTCCCGCCGCCGCCGTTTGTAGGCCCGCCGAAGGTCTCCTTGGCTATTTCTGCGATGCCTGCGAGGGAGCCGAGCACGCTGGTTACCTCGATTGGAAGCATCAAGACCTTCTGGTTCGGCGAATGCGCGATCTCCGTGAGCGCGCGCAGATAATTGTTGGCGATGAAATAGTTGATCGAGGCGACCTCGCCCTTGGCGATCGCCTCACTTACGACTTCGGTGGCCTTGGCCTCGGCGGTGGCCGAGCGCTCGCGCGCCTCGGCATCGCGAAAGGCGGCCTCGCGGCGACCTTCGGCTTGCAGGATTTGCGCCTGTTTGGCGCCCTCTGCCCTGAGGATCTCGGATTGGCGCTGGCCTTCCGCCGTCAATATCTCGGCCCGCTTCTCGCGTTCCGCTTTCATCTGCCGCCCCATCGCCTGGATGAGGTCCTCCGGCGGTATGATGTCCTTGATCTCTATGCGGTTGACCTTGATGCCCCAGGGCGCGGCCGCCGCGTCGACCACGCGCAGCAGACGCTCGTTGATTTCGTCACGATGCGACAGCATCTGATCGAGATCCATAGCGCCCATCACGGAGCGAATGTTCGTCATCGTGAGCTTGATGATGGCTTGATCAAGCGCGGCAATCTCGTAGCTTGCCTTGGCGGCATCGAACACCTGAAAGAAAACGACGCCATCCACCGTCACGCTGGCGTTATCCTTGGTGATGACCTCCTGTTGCGGAACGTCCATCACCTGCTCCATCACGTTCATCCGGCGACCGATCCGATCAACAAACGGGACGACCAGGTTGAGACCTGGCCGCAACATTCTCGTGTAGCGGCCGAATCGCTCGACGGTCCAGTTATAACCCTGCGGCACCGTCTTGACGCCGAGGAACACTATCAGGATGGCCAGAAAGACGAGGATGAGAACGAAAATATCGTAGCCGCCCAACATTGCTAACTCCCCTCTGGACCCACTTCTAGCCGCATATCAGAGCGCTTTCGCTTTGAGGTGATCCCATAGTTTCGTTTGCGCCTTGACCATGCCGTCCGGATTTACCGGAATCGCGCGGTCAAGCTGAACCATGACAGTATAGTGCATACGAACCTGGTTGAATAATGCTCCTGTCAGACTTGAAAGTATCTGGGTTTGCGGGCTTTCGCATTTATTCGCGCGCGATAAGAAAATCGCTCTTGCCATTTTTAGGCCCATCCCTGTAATTCCCGCAGCACCACCGCCTCGATCACGCGCATCCCCGGCTCGCTGTCGTTGAGACACGGAACTGCGGCGAAATTTTCACCGCCCGCGTGCCGGAAATATTCGGCATTCTCGCCAGCGATCTCCTCCAGTGTTTCAAGGCAGTCGGCCGAAAAGCCCGGCGTGATGACCACGAGATTCCTCACCCCACGTGCGGCCAATTCCTTGACGGTCATATCCGTATAGGGCTTGAGCCATTCGGCGCGACCGAACCGCGATTGAAACGTCATGATCAGCTTACTCTCGTCGAGTCGCAGCCGTTCGCGCAGCAATCGGGTGGTCTTGGCGCAATGGCAATAATAGGGATCGCCTTTTTGGAAATAGCTCATCGGAATGCCATGGAATGAGGCGATAATCAGGTCAGGTGCGAATGCCAGCATCTTCAAATGGGCTTCCAGCGAAGCCGCAAGCGCTTCAATATAGGCAGGCTCATCGAAATAAGGCGCGGCGACACGCAAGGTCGGTTGCCAGCGCATGTCCATGAGAGCGCGAAACACCTCATCGCATACGGTCGCGCTGGTGGCGGCGGCGTACTGAGGATAGAGTGGCACAACCAGAATCCGATCGCATCCCTGTGCCGCGAGTTGTGAGAGGCGGGAGCGGATCGACGGGTTGCCGTAGCGCATCGCCCAGTCGACAACGGCGCTTTTGCCGCGTTGTGTGAGCACAGCCGAAAGCTTGTCTGCTTGTGAGCGCGTGATCGTTTTCAGCGGCGATTCGTTTTTTTCGCGATTCCATATCTTTTCATAGTCGAGCCCTTTGCGCCGCGGTCGCAGCGGCAGAATGATGGCATTGAGGACGAACTTCCAGACGATCGTGTCGTCTTCGATCACCCGCTTGTCGTGGAGGAACTCGCGCAGATACCGTCGCACCGACCCCGCATCGGTGGCGTCCGGCGTGCCGAGATTGACCAGAAGCACGCCGACCGATCCGGACTGAACCCCCGGATGATCGGCGGGTCGATGGGTGAAGGTGCTGTGACCTGAAATTTCGTTCATGATTTCATTTTATGCCATCGCGGGCAAAAAAATCACTGCGCTTTGGGGTTGCGGTCGGAGCGGATTTCGTTCGCCGTGAATCACCTTACCGGATCGTACACCACGAGGCTGCCGTGCTCGCCCTTGCTCACGTTGGCGTCCAATTCCAGCGCGTGCTTGAAGGTCAGCCACATCGGCGTAGCCTTTCTCTATCGCCTGCAACCATACGTTGATGCCCCGAATAGGCGTACCGTTACGCGCAACCGCCGGGCTCGGACCGGCCCCCCGCACGGTCGACATCGGCTTCGTTGCCGAAGGCCTCTGTCAGGGCGGGTTATTCGATGGCTGGGTGGCGGATTGCCCGTTGCACTACATCAGCCCGAAGGCGCCGGCCAAGCGCGACGTTCGGAGCAGCATCGGGAATTAGTGGGAAGCGAGCGAACAGCCGCATCGATCAGCGCCGAACGAGCGCTCGAGCTGTGCATCGCAGGAAAAAACTGCGATGCAGACCTGATGCTTACCGAGGCTCGATCAGGCGATCCAGCGTGATCGGGAACTTGTGCATGCGCACTCCAGTGGCGTGCCAAACGGCGTTCGCGACCGCACCCGCCGTGCCGGTGATCCCGATCTCGCCTACGCCCTTGATGCCGAGCGCGTTGACGTGCGGATCGTGCTCCTTGACCAGGATCGCTTCGAGCGACGGCACATCGGCGTTCACGGGAATGTGGTACTCGGCCAGATTGGCGTTCATCGGACGGCCGGACCGCGGATCCATGATGGCTTGCTCATGCAGCGCAAACGATACGCCCCAGATCATTCCGCCAAGGAGCTGGCTCTCCACCATGCGCGGATTGATGATGCGTCCGGCCGCAAAGGCGCCGACCAGGCGTGTGGCGCGGATCTGCCCGAGATCGGGGTCAACCTTGACCTCGGCGAACACGGCGCCATGCGCATGCATGGCGTAGGTCGATTGCGCGGCCGCATCGGCCGCGCCCGAACCGTGACCTTCGATCTGCGCGAGCCCGGCCCGGCCGAGGATGTCGGCGTAACTCTCGCTGCGGCTCTCATCGTCGCTGCGGCTCAAGCGGCCGCCGCGCGCGGTCACGCCGGCATTGCCGGCGCCGAACAGCGGTGAGCGTCTGTCGTTGGTGGCAAGCTCGGCGAGTCTGGCGATGACGTCGGCACCGGCATTGTGGATCGCCATGCCGGCGGTCGCGGTGTGGGCGGAGCCGCCCGCAATACCGGCATCGGGAAGGTCGGAAGTGCCGGATCTAAACTCGACCCGGTCGATTTCGAGCCCGAGCGCGTCCGCCGCGATCTGCGCCAACGCAGTCCCGGCGCCCTGGCCCATGTCCTGGGCGCCGATTTCCAAGACGCCGCGGCCGTCGCCGCGCAGCACGGCCCTAGCATTGCCCATGAACATCAACGCCGGAAACGTCGCGGTGCCGACCCCCCAGCCGACCAGCAATCCGTCACGGTCGCGCATCTGCCTCGGGGCGAGGGGGCGGCGCTCCCAGCCGAACCGCTCGGCGCCTTGCCGGTAGCATTCGCGCAAAGCCTTCGAGGAGAACGGTTTGCCGGAAATCGGCTCGACCTCGGCATAGTTCCTGAGCCGAAACGCCAACGGATCCATGCCGCAGGCCTGCGCCACGTGGTCGATGGCGCTTTCGAGCGCGATCGAGCCTGTCGCCTCGCCGGGGGCGCGCATGAACATTGGCGTGCCGATGTCGGCCCGAACAGCTTCGTGCGAGGTCGCGATGGCGGCGCTCGCATAGGGCGTGTGGGAGGCATCGGAAGCCGACTCGAAGAAATCGTCGAACGTGCTCGACATCGTCTTGGTGTGATGGTCGATCGCGATGAGCCTGCCGTCCCGGTCGGTGCCCAGGCGCAAGGTCTGCCGCGTCGGCGCGCGGTGGCCGACCGGGCCGTACATCTGCTCGCGCCGCAGCACGAGCTTCACCGGCTTTCCAACCACACGGGCCGCGATGACGCCGAGAACCTGAGGTCCGGAGATCAAGCCTTTGCAGCCGAAACCGCCGCCGAGGAACGGGCTGCGGATGTGAATGTTGTCAGGCGATATTCCGAGCAAGCCGGCGAGCCGCCCCTGCGCAATCGTAAGGCCTTGGCTCGGCGTGTCGATTGACAGCCTGTCGCCATCCCAGGATGCCACGATCGCATGCGGTTCCATCGGATTGTGATATTGCGCTGGGGTCTCGTAGGTCTCGGCGATCTTCCTTGTCGCTGCAGCAAGCCCGGCGTCGACGTCGCCGCGATGCATCTGCGCCGGAAACCCAGGGCCGACGGCCGACGGCACGAAGCTTTCCGCCGCATCGAGCCCGACCCGCGCCGGCTCGATCTCGTAGCGCGGAGAGAGCAGCGCGGCGCCTTCCGTTGCGGCTTCAAGCGTCTCCGCGATCACGACGGCGATCGGCTGATTGGCGTAACGGACCTGGTCGCTTTGCAACAGATCAAGCCGAAACGTGAAGAGATCCGATCTCTCATCCGGATCCTGCGCGAGCGGCGGCCGGTTCGCCGGCGTGATCACGTCGACGACGCCCGGAAGGGCCTTCGCGGCCGCGACATCCAGAAAAGCTACGCGCCCGCGCGCGATGCTCGACACCGCAAGCACCGCATAGAGCATGCCGGGCGGATGGTGGTCGGCGGCATATTTAGCGGCACCCGTCACCTTGAGCGCGCCGTCGCGGCGCGTGAACGACTGCCCGATGTTCGAGCCATGCCGAACGTGGGCGGGGGTTTGTGAAAGCATGATCTCAGTCATGGGCAATAACTCCAGAAACGGCGGCAAAGGGTGAACCGGGCAGTGCCGGCAATCGCTTGGGCGTGCCGGCGGCAGCGAGCGCGAATGCCCGCTCTACGACGCGTCGTGCGAGCTCGATCTTGAAGGCGTTGTCGCCCGAGGGCCTTGCTTCTGCGAGCGCAACCTCGGCGGCGCGGCGGAAGATCGGCTTCTCGGCCGGCGCGCCGATGAGAATTCCCTCGGCTTCCCGCGACCGCCACGGCTTCAAAGCGACGCCGCCGAGCGCAAACCGCGCATCCGCGATCACGTTCGCCTCGATGCGCAACGCCGCGGCGGCTGAGACAAGCGCGAAGGCATAGGAGGTTCGTTCACAGACTTTGATGTAACGGGCATGGGACGCGAAACGTGCCGCCTCGGCCGGCAACCGCACCGCGACGATCATCTCGCCGGGCTCGAGCGCGTTCTCGCGGTCGGGCGCGTCGCCGGGCAAGCGGTGGAACGCTTCGAGCGGGATTTCGCGCCGGCCTGCGCTGCCCTCGATCTCAACGACGGCGTCGAGCGCGACCAGGGGGACGCAAAAATCCGAAGGGTGCGTCGCGATGCAGTGCTCGCTCCATCCCAATATGGCGTGCAGCCTGTTGTCGCCACCGCGGGCATCGCAGCCCGCGCCGGGACTGCGTTTATTGCAGGCGCTGGCGACCTCGTAGAAATAGGGGCAGCGCGTCCGCTGCATGAGATTGCCGCCGACGGTTGCGGCATTGCGCAGCTGCGCGGAAGCTCCCGAGAGCAACGCCTCGGCGACGGCGGGAAAGCGCCGCGCGAAATCGCGATCGTGAGCGAGGTCCGCATTGCGGACCAACGCGCCGATGCGCACGCCGCCGTCAGGAAGGTCCTCGATTCGATCGAGGCCATGAAGATGGCTGATGTCGACCAGACGGTCGGGCTTCGTCACGCCACCCTTCATCAAGTCGAGAAGATTCGTGCCGGCGGCGAGATAAGCAGCGCCCGGCAGTGCGGCGGCCGCGACGGCCTCGCGGACCGTCGCCGGCCGGACATAATCAAAGCTCTTCATGCGACCTCCTTCCGGCTCACTGCAGCGAGCGCCTTTTGCGCATTGAGGACCGCTTCGGTGATTCCAAGATACGCGCCGCAGCGGCAGAGATTGCCGCTCATGCCTTCACGCACGCGCTCCGGGTCGTTGCCGGCCTGGCCCTCCCGGATCAGGCCGATGGCGCTCATGATCTGGCCCGGTGTGCAGAAACCGCACTGCAAGCCGTCGTGAGCGATAAACGCCTCCTGGACCGGGTGCAGCCTTTCGCCCTGCGCGACGCCTTCAATGGTGAGCAAATCGGCGCCGTCATGAGAGAGGGCGAGCGCAAGGCATGAATTGATGCGTCGTCCGTCGAGGATGACGGTGCAGGCGCCGCACTGGCCGCGGTCGCACCCCTTCTTGGTTCCCGTCAGGTCCAGACGCTCGCGAAGGAGGTCCAGCAGAGTCACGCGTGGATCATCGAGCGCGATGGTGCTCGCGACACCGTTGACGGTGAGAGTGATTGAAAAGCTCATGCAGTGCTCCATGAAGAGCGATGGTGAGGTCCGTCGATCGACGGAATTCGGCGAAAGAATGCCTTTCCCCGCAGAGGCTTCCCCTGGGAGCCGTGACATCGCTTGACACCGAAGTGCTATGTGTCAGCGTTGCTGTTCACCATATACGGAGGGTACCTCCGTTTTCAAGAGATGGAACGGAGGCACCCTCCGTTTTTTTCAGAGGTGGAAATTGCCGGCCGGAATCAAACCATTGGACATGAAAGCGCGACGAAAGCCGCGCGCTGACGCGGCGCGGAACCGCGAACGCGTGCTTGCGGCGGCCGAAACCGTGTTCAGCGCCGGCGGACCGGAGGCGAGTCTCGAAGCCGTCGCGCGAACGGCCGGCGTCGGCATCGGTACGCTCTACCGCCACTTCCCCACGCGCGAGGCCCTGTTCGAGGCGGTCTACCGCCGCGAGGTGCAGCAATTGGCCCATCTTGCCGAACGCTTGAAGGAAGAGGCAGAGCCGGTCGAGGCGCTACGTCAGTGGATGCGATCGAATGTCAGGTTCGTTGCCACAAAAAAGGGCATGTCGGCAGCGCTTGCGCTTGCTGCCTACAAACCCTCGGACCTCTTCTCTTACTCATTTGACCAGCTGTCGCGGGCGGTGGGCGGGCTGTTGGACCGCGCAATCGCGGCCGGCGAGATACGCGAGGATATCAGCCCGGAAGACCTGATCCGCGCCCTTGTGGGTATGTGCTACATGTACGACCAGCCCGGCTGGCAGAAGAGCGTGCTGCGGCTGGTGGACGTTTTTGTCGATGGGATGCGCAACCGGCGCACCCCGCGCCGCTCCAAAACGAAGCAAGCAGCGATAGTGTGATCAGAAGCGCATTCTTTGTCGCTGATGCTTGTACGCTTTTGGTTTGCGCCGAGGTATTCAGCCTGAATGCGCCAAAATGGATCCTGGTGCGATGGTAAGCCTTAATCGGCGAATTCCCCGCTACAAAGGGTGTTAGCCGAGTTCAACGATTTTCTAAACTGAGTTGCTTCATCCGATGAATCGCATCAATGGAGCCCAATTCGGCAGCTCTGACGTACCAGTCATGCGCCTGCACTGCATCGGCATAAGAATTGCCAAGAGTGACATTGAGGCGCTTGAGCATCACCGGATCATAAGTTCCACCCAATTCCAGAGCCGCCCGCGCATCACCGAGCTCGTATGCGTGACGCAGAGCAATACGTGCCGAAATGATATCGCCCACGCCAATGAGGGCGCGCGCACGTCCGATGAGGCCGTCTGTCTGGCCGCGATCCCGGAACGAAGTGGTCGGTGGAGAGGAACCGGGCGACGCCAGTTGCTGCGGCTGTACTGCAGGGGGCGGTGGCACTTGCGGCGTGTTTGCAGGACCAACGTTGGGCATGATGTCGTGTTGCAACGTTGCCAAACGATTTTGCGCCAAATCGACGAATACCCCCTTCGGGAATCTCGCAAGATAGGCCTTGAAGTCGGCTGGGTTCTGGCTCGTCTTGATGGAATCCCAGAACATACTGTCGAGAGTTACAAGCGATTGCGCTGATGATACCGCGGCGACCACCGGCGGCGGCAGGAAATAGAAATCGCCCTCCAGTGACGAGTTTTGCCACGGGCGTTGCGTCCCTTTCGTCTCCTCGACCACATCCTTCGTTACGCGAGCCAACAAGCTCTTGATCTCAAGTCCCGGGGTTTCGATGTGCTTCAGCAAGGCTGCCGTGAACGGGCTGTTTCTCTTTGTGCCAACGCTGTCAAGCGCAACCTGTCCTGGCCCAGTCGAGAATGCTACCAGTACGCCTCCCAGCGCCACGTCGACTCGGGCCAACCCGCGCGGGGAAAGGTCGCGACGGGTTACCGACAGGCGTCGCGCAAAAGGATTGTCGCGGCATGCATCAAGAAAGACAATCGAGACCTTTGCGGCCCCGTCGGCCTGCTCGTGAATTGTGTTCAGATCAATTGCCTCGAAGCGCAGGTCACGTTCGTTGGCGAGGCTCGCGGTCGCGGGCAATAGCCAGTTGCGTCCGGCCGATTCAAGCGCATGGCCAGAGTAGTGAAACAGGCTCACCTCGGCGCCTACAGACCTATCCCCATATCGGCGAACGGCCGACTCAAGCGCGGATCGACTGGGGTCCAGCAGCATTTCAACGTCGAAGCCTAGGCGCTTCAGCGCTGCGGCCATGTCTTGCGCATCATTAAGTGTACTCGGCAAGCGTCCGGCGTGCTCGTAGTTCGAAACGCCGACAACTAGAGCGACGCGACCTCCAGCGATCGTCCCGACAATTGATGAAAAGAGCAAAATCGCTGCAAAAACACCTCGAAGCATCGGAGTTGTCCCTAAAACTTCGATTAGAACTTTCTAATGCCCCGCCGTCACGGTGGTTCTGCGAATATGCTTTCTATAAAGGCGCAACAACCCCCGGCAACTTGATTGCGCGATGTTCCTCGATGGCCCGATTTGTGAATGCCCCGGACTCCAGGGATCGCAGACTCGAAGTTGATATTATATCCAAGATTGCATCAGTTCAGAAACAATGCAACCTAAATTGTCCGGCGAGTGATTGGGCCTCATGTGAGAAGCTGTTAACAGGGTGCATGCCATGCACATCGCCACCAATAGCGGAGCGGCCCGACACGCTGGTAAGGTGGGCCGACACGCGCCGCAGCCTCTGAATAAGGGTGCGGCCAAATAAGTTCTTAACACCGGCGCGTCGTCTCTCGCCCAGGTGGATCAGCGCGAGCATGATTGGGGCGCCGTTCTTTTGGGGATGTAGCAAGTCAGCACAGCTTTGGCGCTGAAAATTAGCAGCGGAAATTGGTGGCGAGGACCGCGATGACGCTCATCATCAACAATGACGATGTCACCAGGTTGCTCACGATCGAAGCGACCATGGATGCGCTGGAGCAATCATACCGGAATATCGCCATCGGTACGGCAATCTGCCGGCCACGCATCGACATCCGGATTCCGACCAGCGACCCTGCAAAGGACTACCAGTTCGGCTCGATGGAAGGAGGCTCTACCGAAGGATACTTCGCGGTTCGTATGAAATCCGACGTGATCTACGAAACGACCTATAATGGCGCGATCACGCGGGAAAAGTATTGCACGCGCCCCGGGCTGTTTTGCGGACTGATCTTTCTCACTTCGATAGAAACCGGCGAGCCACTCGCTTTCATCAATGACGGCGTCCTCCAGCATATGCGTGTCGCCGCCGACGGCGGCATCGGTGTCAAGTACCTGGCGAGAAAGGACGCAGAGGTGGTCGGCATGCTGGGTTCGGGGGGCATGGCCCGGTCCCATATGCAGGCTTTCATGGCCGTACGACAAATCAAGAAGCTGCAGGTTTACAGCCCGACCAGAGAGAACCGTGAGGCTTTCGGGCGCGAGATGGCGGCCTGTTATAATATCGAGGTTAAACCTTGCGATCGTTCCGACGATATCTATCGGGGCGCCCACATCGTTGCGGCGCTGACGGATTCGGCAGTGCCGGTTCTCGACGGAACCCTGCTCGAACCCGGCACCCACATCGTCAACATCGGCGGCAGTGGCCGACTCGATGCCGAGAGCCTGAGGCGGATTGACGTCTATCTGCGCTTTGGCGATGCACCGGCCCCGGTCGGTCGCCCGGAATTGGCGCTTGACGATCAATTTCTCCGGTGGGAGACGAGGCCTAGCCCCTACAAGCGTGGTGACCGCCGGCCGCGCGAGCGGGCGCCCGGCGTCGCCCTGCCCGACAAGCGGGTGACACTTGGCAATATTATCAGCGGAAGAGCCGCCGGACGCACATCTGACGAACAGATTTCGTGGTCCGAGCGCGGCAATTTGCGGGGCGCGCAATTGTACGCCGTTGCCGGCAGAGTCTATGAGTTGGCCAAGGCCGCGAAACTCGGATACGAGATCCCAACCAACCTGTTTCTACAGGACATTCGCGACTGAGCTTGCGGTAAACGGGCGCAATCGGTGGTCATGGTAAGTCGTCCAGATCTAACGGCTGTCTTCAGACTGCGTCAATGCATTATAGGCGGCTTCATCCAGAAGATTATCGAGCTCGGCTGCGTTGGCGAGCTTCATCTTGAACAGCCAGCCGGTGCCGGTCGGCTCGGCGTTGACCAGGCCTGGCTCAGCGGTGAGCTTGTCGTTCACCGCGACCACCTCGCCGCCAACGGGCGCATAGACGTCGGAAGAGGCCTTTACGGATTCGACGGTGGCGGCGACATCGCCCCTCTGTCTGCTGCTGTTGTTGGGGCTGTGGGCATGTGGGCAACGCTCTTGCGTTGTCCATCATGTCCACAGCTCTTGCGGTGGCGCCGTTGCGCCAGACCGCCATCGGGGTGCGATGGCGCAGCGCCTGGTGAGGGCGGCGG
>DATGCX010000121.1:0-2029 GCA_035311445.1 Xanthobacteraceae bacterium
AGCGAGCCTCCGGCCACCACACCCGCAGCCACCGGCAAGGTGAACTCTTCGGCGAGCTTTGGTTTCAGTCTCTCGAGCAGGAGCGCAATGAGGGCGCCCAAGAAGAACAAAAGCCCATAATACCAGGGGAACACCCAGGCGAGACCGAACGCCGACGCCGAGGGAAGATGCTCCTGGTATTTCGGGAATAAAACCGGCGCGAGCGTGAGCAGCACTCCGACAACACCGCCGGCAAATATCAGCCACAGCTTGACCGGCTCAAGCGAGGACAGACCCTGCCCGAGCGCGATGGCAACCGCCGACCAGGTCTGGGCTGCGGGCGCCGGGAACTGGTCGGTGCCAAGCACCTGCGCGTTGGGCACCAGGACTGCAAATGTGAGCACGCTAACGAGCGTACCGACGAAGATGCCGGAGAACTGCGCCAGAAACTGCTGACGGGGATTCGCACCAAGCAGGTAGCCGCTCTTCAAGTCGGTGAGCAGATCGGCCGCTGAGGTCGCCGAGCCGGCCGTGATGTTGGCGCTCATCAAGTTGACGTTGACGTTGCCCGGCCTGAGCGCACCGAAAATGAGCTGGGTGACTTTACCCATCGCGCCGACGGGCGTCGTATCGGTCTCGCCCGTCACGCGACAGGCGACGAGCGCCAGCCAGAAGGACAGCGCCACCGCGATCGCAGTTTCCCAAGCCGGCATGCCGAAGCTCGCGTGCCCGAGCCAGGCAAGCGCAACAAACGACACGATCTGGCCGACGGCAAACCAGCTCATTGGCGTTTCGATGCGGCCTCCTTCACTCGCGGCCGCTGCGCGAAAGGAGAGCAGTTGTCCCAGATCACGGAACGCGCTTAATGCCGTGCGCCAGCTCAGCGCAAAGCTCAAGACTCCGGCGGCCACCATACAAGACGCACCGAACCAGAGCGTCCACTGCACGATGGTTGCGAAACCCGTACCTTCGATGACGCCTTTCGTCTGCAGGGCTGGCACCACCACAGCCCAACAGACTGTGCCCGAGACGAACATGGTCGCGCAGACCCGCATGCCGGTGATGGCGCCGGCGGCGACAAATATGAAATCCCAGGAAAAGATCACGGTGCGGCCCGACCAGGCTTCGTAGTGACTGCCAAGGGACCACTTCTGCAGGCCCGTCAGAAGCGCCCCGCTGGAAAAGCGTTCGAGGCTCGCGCTCATCGTCGACAGCCCTTCCGCCCAGACCTTGTCCATCGCGGCAATGAGCCCGGCGAGACCTAGTGCCTTGGCCGCGCGCAGACCCTGCGCGCCCTTGGCATGCAGCGCGCGCAAGGTTTCAGCCGCCGCGATCCCGGAAGGAAAGCGCAGCTGCTCGATATTGATCATCTGCCGCTTCATGGGAATGGCCATCGTGACCCCGAGCACGGCGATAAAGAACACCCAGGCCAGCATGAGCGGCACAGACATCGACTGGTGATTGACAATGATGTAGGCCGCAAAGGCCGAGACCAGGGTGCCGCCGGTGGAGTAGCCGGCGGAGCTGGCGGTCGACTGCATGCAGTTGTTCTCAAGGATGGTCATCGGCGTGCGCGCGAGACCGACTTTGAGCAAACTCGTCCAGATCGCATAAGACAAGATGCTGGCCGTGATCGCGACGCCAAAGCCCCAGCCGGCCTTGAGACCGATATAGAGATTTGTCAGCGACAACACGCCCCCCAGGCACGAGCCGATTAGCACCGCGCGCCAGGTCAGTTGCGCCATGCTGTCCCCGCGACCATGATAGACCTGCTCGTACCACTGTCGCTCGATCTCTTCGGGCGTGCCTTTGAAGCCGGCGATATGCAGCGGTTGGTTGCCCCGATCGGTAGGTTCAATAAAGCGATCCATCGCCGGCGCTGATCGTTGTGGAGGGGTTTGGGGCATGGATGACAACCTCGGACGGGCAAGTCCGAGCTAGAGCGGAGTGACTTTAGCTTCGCATCGTCATCCCGCTCTAGCTCGTTGTTGGAGCGTGACTTTTTCCGAAAACCGGTCCGCGCTTCTCGGCATCGTGCTCTAGCGGAGCT
>DATGCX010000122.1:0-2119 GCA_035311445.1 Xanthobacteraceae bacterium
GCCTATCGCTGGCTGCGGACGGCGGGCTGGGGCTTTGCGCGCGTGTTTTCCTTGGTTGCGCTCGCGGTCGCTTGGGAGCTGGCGGCGCGCTCGGGCGCGTTCACGCCCTATATGCTGCCGGCGCTGAGCGCGGTGCTGGAGCGGATCTGGCACGATCTCATCGCCGGCGACCTCGTGGTCAACACCGGCGAGACCCTTTACCGCGCCTTCACCGGCTTTTTGATCGGAGCCGTCGCCGGCATCGCGCTGGGCATGGGGATCTCCCGCAATCGGTTCACCCACTGGTTCTTCGATCCGATCATTTCGGTCGGCTTCCCGATGCCGAAGATCGCCTTCCTGCCGGTGGTCATGCTGTGGCTCGGCGTCTATGACATGTCCAAGATCACGATGATCGCGGTGGAGGCGATCTTCCCCGTGGTCACCGCCACGATCGTCGGCATCCGCGGCGTCGAGCGCGAGCTGTTGTGGTCGGCGCGCAACATGGGCGCAACGGAGCGCGAGCTGTTGTGGCAGATCGCCTTGCCGGCGGCGCTGCCGCAGATCATCACCGGGCTGCAAGTGGCGCTTCCCATCGCGCTTATCGTCGCAATCGTGACCGAGATGTTCATGGGCGGCTATGGGCTCGGCGGCGCGATGAACACCGCCTCGCGCTTTGCCGACTCGCGCGGCGTGTTCGCCGGCATCTTGGAGATCGCGGTGATCGGCTACGCCATGGTCAAGGGCGTGATGCTGGTGCGGCGGCGGCTCTTGCTGTGGCACCAGGAGGCCTTGGCGCCAAGTACCGTGTAATTTTTCAAGCACCGGTTCTTCACATGAATGCGGACGTCTTGCGATAGTCTCGCGCCGAATGCCGGAAGCTCGCTCGGGCATCGCAGTGCCATAGCATGGCCGTTGGAATCCTCCTCGGCTTGACAATCAGGCTTGATGGAAGAGCGAGGCCTTCGGCGGCGGCGGGGTCAGCCCAGCGACGCACCGAGCGCCAGGCGCAGGCCATCAAGGATCCGCGGTCCGTGCCGACCAGTGACGTTATTGGTACCCCCGATCGGTCGGTTCATGAACAGCCGCGTGCGATCCGGCGCCATTTTCGTCAAAGCCGCAACGGATTTTGCAGCGTTCGATTTATCGCCAATCGTAGTGTAAATGGATGCCAGCCACGCCTGGACGAGGGCAGACCCGGGCATGAAGGCGTTGGCGCGCAAGGCCCAGTCTAAAGCGGCCCGATCGTGGCCGAGCTCGAGCTCTGCGTCGGCGGCGAAAAGATACCAGTAGCCCGTCGTCGGATCATTGGGAGTTGCGACACGGATCGTCTGAAGAATTTGTTCCAACCCCTTCTGCGGTTGTCCGATCCGCGTGAGGAGATTTCCGATCTGGCCCTGCGCCGGAAGGAAGCTTGGATTGAGTTCGAGACAGCGTTGCAGAGACCGCATGCTCGCGTGGTATTGACGGCGGTACTTCTGCAATAGCGCCAGGCTGTAGAGTGCGGAAATCGAATTCGGAGACTTGGCCAATGCCTCGTTAACCAGCTGCTCCGCCTTGCCGAGATCGGGTGAAAAATCAAGGTCGATAAAATTCATCGCCGCGATGATGTGCACCCGTGCAACGCCCAGCAGGGCCGGCTGATAGTGGGGATCGCGCCGCAAAGCCTCGTCGAACGATGTCATGGCCTCGGTAAGGTTTTCCCGTATGGTGCCCCGGTGTAAAGCGAAATAGCCACGTGCAACCAATTCACTCAGCGTGAGTTCTGAAGTCGGTTTGGCGCGCATGCGCAGCGCGCCAAGACGGCCAATCTCGAGCGCAAGCACCCGAGCGATTCCCCGCGCCGCTTCATCCGCAACGATGGTTGAGTCGCCGCGTTCCCGCTGCAGATGGTCGGACCAGAGGTTCGTTCGGGTCGCCGTATCCACCAGCCGAAAATTTATTCGCAGAGCGCTGTCCGTGCCCTGAACGCGACCGACGATCGCGTATTGCACACCGAGGTCAGTCATAAGGTGTGCCACGTCCATCTGACGATCCCGATAGACGTCGGATGTCTGTTCCGAGATCACCCGCAATTTGCCAAAGCGGCTGAGATACCCGATCAGGTTATGGGTGAGGACGCGCGCGAACGCGGGATCGTCTG
>DATGCX010000123.1:0-2654 GCA_035311445.1 Xanthobacteraceae bacterium
CGCCGACAGTGCGGATCTTGTAGATACCCTTGTCGAGGAGAACATCGACGCGTCCGTCACGCACGCCGGCTTCGCCAGCAAGTTCACCCGGGCCCGCGATCATGTCGACGAGCTGGAGCGCCACGCCGGTGCGGCTCGCGGCGCGAATGGAGAAGCGCCCTGGCGCATCGACTGCAAGCATCGCTTGCGCGTCGGCCGACGCCGAAATGCTGCTGCGCGAGAGGTGAGCGGTGTCGGCAGCCGGCCCCGGTGTCGCATTGTCCGCCGCGCTCGCGGCGTTGCCAGCGTGAGCAACAGCCCATAACGCCAGCGCTAGGGGCGGAAGCCGTCGAACTATCCCCATCATGTCGTTTGATCCGCGCGAAAGGTCGTCGATCGAATACCGCGCCCAAGCATTCGCAATACGACGCGGCGTCTCGTCTCTTATGACTGTTTGTGGGTGCAGCTCTCGGTTAGTGGTTACACCATCCCCCTATCGGATCTCAAGGACCGTCTGGGAAAAGTCGCCCATCACCCTGGCGCTCGTGAGCCGCATCGCCGGCACATCAAGACCACGCGAAAGAGATTCGCACGAGATTCCAGGGCAAGGCCGGTCTTAAAGGAATCATTGCGATTCTACGGGATGTTGTGCTTGGCCAATGAGTCAGTGAACCTTGTTTACCAGTCGCGCCACTAATGCGTATCATGGCGCTTTCTTTGCGTGGGGAGATTGGGAGATGCGGATCGAGGCGCTGGTCGTTGCAATCCTGATTGTTTTGACACCTGTATTTGCCACTACAGCCGGCCACGCCGCCGATCTCATTTGGGAGGTGGAAAACCCCTATCGCTTTTTCAAGCGCTCCTCCTCGTTCGAGGTCCAGGAGCGGGCGTTTAATGCCGTGCGCGGTTCGCCTGGCCAGCCGTTGCCGGCCAATATCCTGTGGAAGGTCGAGCGACGCCTCAACGATCCCGATTGCAAGGATTCCTCGACATCGGACAACTGCCTTGCCACGGCCCGGCCGGGCTTTGAACGGACCCGGCTCGGCTGGGCATCGCAGACCGTCGATCTCAACTGCTACGATCGCAACGCCCGGCCGCGCCGCTACGTCGTCATGTGCGACCGGCAGTATTCATGGGGCACCGCGCGGGAGGACTACATCCTTCCTGATGCCCACACTGTGGTCATGCAGATCGCGCCCGAGCGGCTGGCGACAGTCGGCGCCGGCGATTGCGTGTGGACTTGGCAGCCCAAGAGGGGGCTGCCGGGCGAGACCAGAAAGCAGGCCTGCCACCTCAAGCTCGTCATCCGGCGGGTGCCGTTCTCTCTGGACCGATCGGTGTCAGGCGTTTCCGTCAAGGTGCAGCTGCCCGACGGGACCACCCTCGCCGATCCGAATGTGACGGTTGAAGACGTGTTCGTGGTCGCGGTGGGCGACAGCTTCGCGTCAGGCGAAAGCAACCCGGACCGGCCGGTGACTTTCAGCACGTCCCGGGAGATGGTCTACGATCCGATCAACGCGAATGATCAACTCGCTTATCGCGGAATCGACGCGCGGACCCGGCAATTTGGCGTGGCGGCAGCCGACAGGAGCACAAATCCCAAGTCGCTGCCGAAGCGCCTCATGGAAGACGAAGAAAAAGGCACCGTCTTCGGGCTGTCGTCGCGGGAATTCCAGCAGGCGTTCGATCGTAGCGGGGCGCAATGGCTGAGCCCCGATTGTCACCGCTCTCAATACGGCTATCCATTCCGTGTCAGCATCGGACTTGCGTTGGAAAACCGTCACCGCGCTGTGACTTTCGTTAGCCTCGCCTGTTCGGGCGCCGATATCGTCGAGGGGCTGTTCGCGGAGCGCGACGCACGTGAGCAAATCTCCGGTCCAAGCGCCCAGAAGAAGGTCGCGCCTCAGCTGGATCAATTGAGCGATCTGATCTGCAAGACCGGCGCCGCCGGGCGCACCCGCACAGTGTCGTACCGTCTGCCGGTGTACAGCCTGGGCTCAACCGGCATAGGCGAACAGACCTTCACCAAGCGATGGTGTCCGCCGGAAAGCCGCAAGCGGCCAGTCGACGTTCTCCTGCTCTCGATCGGCGGCAACGACGTGGGCTTCGCCGCCCTGGTCGCGTATGCGATGACTGAAAATGCAAGCGACCTCGCGCCGATCGCCGGACTGGTCGGTCGCGAGCTCCGTTTCTCGCCCTCCGTGTCGCAGGCCTATCTGCGCGTGCTTGACCGCCGCATGAGGGCCGTCAAAGAGGCGTTGTACGACGGCTTCGGGATCGATCCGTCCCGCGTGCTGCAGAATGCCTACGAACCGATCCAGTTCGACGAGACCGGCAATGTGTGCGGCGCGCAGCCGACGCTCGGGCTCGATGTGCATCCAAAGCTCCGCTACAGCCGCGAGCGCACCCAGGAAGTCTCCAACTTCGTGCGCGACTTGCAGGGGCGGCTCGAATGCATCACGGACGGCCGTAAGGCGGGCTGCCCGGCGGGGCTTGCCACCGGAACAGGCACCGGCTTCCACCTTATCATCGACCATGTCGCAGAATTCGCCAGGCGCGGCGTATGCGCCCGCGATCCCCAGAGGCCGCTGGTCGACGAGGTCAACATGAACGTGCCGCGTTTGTCGCATGCGACCGATCAGTGGGTGCCGTATTCGCCGGCCGCCGCATTGCCC
>DATGCX010000124.1:0-3684 GCA_035311445.1 Xanthobacteraceae bacterium
GTTCCCGGTCGCCGCGAAGGAGGGCTCGTTAGTCGCGTATGGCCCCGATTATCTCCACATGTACCGCCGAGCGCCCTTGTACGTCGACCGAGTCCTCAAAGGCACCAGCCCTGCCGATCTTCCGGTTGAGCAGCCTGGGAAGGTCGAGTTGCTGGTCAACCTGCAAAGCGCCAAGACGCTCGGCATCGAGGTGCCGATGTCGCTCCTCATCCGGGCTGACGAGTTGCTCGAATGAACCGCCGCGCATTCATCACGCTGCTCGGCGGCGCGGCGGCGGCGTGGCCGCTCGCGGCAAGCGCGCAGCAGGGCGAGCGGATGCCGCGCATCGGTGTGCTTACATCGTTTGCGTCGGACGATCCAGCAGAGCAGACCTACATCCTGGCGTTTACGCAGGCGCTCGCGCAATCGGGCTGGATCGACGGCCGCAATGCTCGGATTGACATCCGTTGAGGCGCGGGCGACCCCGAGCGCATTCGCAGATACGCAGCGGAATTGGTTGCACTCGCGCCCGGCGTCATCCTGGCTGTTAGCAGCGCAGCCACGGGGCCCCTTCTGCAGGCGACCCGTACCGTGCCGGTCGTGTTCGTGGAGGTCGCCGAACCGGTCGGCGCCGGCTTCGTCGAAACCCTCGCCCGGCCGGGCGGCAACGCTACGGGCTTCATGCTGTTTGAGTACGGCATCGGCGCCAAATGGTTGGAGCTGCTCAAGGAGGTTGCGCCTGGCGTCAAGCGCGTGGCGTTCCTGCAAACTCCTGCCGTAGCGGCCGGGCCTGGCCAATTCGGCGCGATGCAGGCCTTGGCCCCATCGCTTGGGGTGGAGGTGCGCCCGATCAACGTGCGGGGTGCCGGCGAGATCGAGCGCGCCATAACCGCACTCGCGCGTCCCGCGAATGGTGGCTTGATCGTGCCGGCCGCGGCGGCGCAGCAGGTGCCTCGTGATGTGATCATCAAGCTGGCGGCCCAGCACCGACTGCCCGCGGTCTACAGCGGGCGCGACTTCATCACCCTCGGCGGCCTGATGTCGTTCGGGCCTGATAGGGTCGACCAGTACCGGCGTGCAGCTGCCTACGTCGATCGCATCCTCAAGGGCGAGAAGCCAGCCGACCTTCCGGTGCAGGCGCCGACGAAGTACGAGCTGGTAATCAACCTCAAGACCGCCAAGGCGCTCGGCCTGGACGTGCCGCCAACGCTGCTGGCCCGCGCCGACGAGGTGATCGAATAGAAATATGGTTTGCTGCGGTGTGAGGGGCGGATAACGCAGTCGCGGGCGGAGGAGAAGGAGACAGCCATGCGATGTGATCCCGTGCGCACCAGCGCGCTCGCGCTGGCATTTGTCGGCAGCGTCGGCCTTGCCGCCGCCCAACAGCAGCCGCCACCGAACGCCAGCCCGCCGGCGAACGCGGCGTTCGTCAACGGCGCCTTGGCGGTTCCGGGCGCGCCGGCGAATACCGATACGGTGCCGGCGAAGTTCTCCGCGAAGAACGCGGCCGACGACAAGCTCATCACCATTGCCTACACCTTCAAGACGCTCACGGACGATGAGCGTGGCGCCATCTACCAGGCGCTCAAGGGTGAGCCATCCGTCGCCGTCAACGCGGATGTGGGGACCGAGCTGCCGTCGGGGGTCGAGCTGCGCCCGGTGCCCGATGAGGTCGCCGCCCGCGTGCCGCAAACCCGGGGCTATCGATACGTCGTGGCGAACGGTCGCGTGCTGCTGGTAGGGACGAGTCGGATCGTGGCGGGCGTCTTTGCCGATGCCAACGCCCGGTGAGCGAAAGACGATTTTCTTGGCCGTCAGTTCGGGTGCGCCTGGAGCGTAGACCGCGCTGGGCGCGCTTCCTGTCGCGGTAGCGGAATGTCTCGGTGTGTTAGGCTAGCGCTTCCGCCGCCGCTGCCGCTTCCGTTTTCTCCATCTCGCCTTCTGGCTCCTGCTGAGCTTTGCGCGCGAAGCTTTGGTCCATTTGTGAGCCATTCGCATACTCATTTGAGGAGCAGTGGGGCCGCGAGGTTAGCAAGAAATCTCAGGGTTAGCTCGATGAAGTTGCAATAGCCCTGGGCCAAATGTATTTAGCTTCCCAACGCTATTCGGGCACCGAGATCAAGCGCCGCGAAGCAACGATCGAGATCGTATCATGGCAATCGATCGCAAGCTATTGCGCCGTCCCGTTCACGGCAGACGCTTCGCCGCCGTCTTACTGAGCGTCCTTGGGTTCGCCGTCACCGCGCCGGCGGCAAGCGGTTATGATCCCGTGCAGAGGTGGCTGGATCTGGTTCAATTGAATCTCGTGGGGAAAATCGCTCCCGCGCTTCCCGTGACGTCGCATCAAGTTCGAAATCCTCCAAAACATCTTCCCATTCAGTGTCTGGATGGGACTCTAAAGGAAATCAAGAGCGCTTTAGAGAATCAAATCGCGTATTGCGAAAGGAAATCTGCCGAGGAGAAGGCCCAAACATTCCAGTTCGGCTGCCGAATGGTGAAAGAGGAGGATTATTGCCTGAACGCCAATGTGCAGATGTTAAAAATCGCGAGCCTGCCGAACATGGATTACGCCACCTTCGTGAAGCGGGCGGCGCGGGAATTTGACTGGTACGAGAGCGACGGCCGCCAGGGCAACGACGGAAATTTCAAGCCGGGAACGACGCGGTTTACCGGGTACTATAGTCCGACGGCGGTTGACGCTTCCGCTGATCCATCGGGTGTGTACCGGTACCCGGTCTACGAGGCGCCTGAAGGTCTGACGCACTTTGAAAATCCCAAGCCGGAATTGGGGCAGGGCTGCGGAGTCGACGCGGTCACCAAGGCTCCGATCCATTGGTGCATTGATAATAAAGACGGCACCTACTCCGCGCTCCCCACCCGCGAGCAGATCGCTCAGGGCGCCTTGGATGGGAAAAGTCGGAAGATCGCTTATTTCCGAAGTCTTTATGATGTTTCTAGTTTTATGCTGGAAGGAGCTGGAAGCGTGAAGTTAAGACGGAAGGACGGCTCCATAGAAACCGTGGTTCTGAATGTCGCGGGTAAGAACGGCAGGCCCAATAACATGATCGGTGACGTTCTGAAGTGCGAGAATAAGAAAATAAAAGGTTCTCTGGCGGCTTACTACGCCAGTCATCCCGACGAGGCCTATCGGGACACCGTCCACTACAATCCATCGACCGTCTTTTACCAACGGGGAGTCAGTTACGAAGGCGTGGATCATATTCCCGTCACGCCGAACGCCTCGATCGCCACAGATCCAACTTCAATTCCCACCGGCACCGTCACCTTGCTGAACGTACCCGCGACGAGCACGTGTAAGACCACCTCCTCGATAGCGGTCGCGCAAGACATCGGCGGGCGAATCAAAGGCGCTCATATCGACAGATATACGGGAGCGGGCCTCGCTGCCGCGAGAAAGGCCGAATCTTTTAGCGATTTGGGATTGATTTTTATGGCGGTTCCCAAGGGGGCCGGGAGCCCGGTCCCCGATTGCGTATCAAAAGTCGCGAATTGAAAGTCTTCGTTAGTGGCTCGCAGGCTGCGAACTTCTGTTCGGCGGACTCGGTAGGCATCCTTCACGCCGACCTCGATGCCTTCTATGCATCGGAAGCCTCACTGCAAGGCGCTGCTCCGCACAATGGGCAATGTGATGTCACGGCGGGTGAAATCGCAATAGGCAAACCCCATCCACGAGCCGCGGAAGCT
>DATGCX010000125.1:0-27470 GCA_035311445.1 Xanthobacteraceae bacterium
ATGGGCACCTTTTTCCCCGCCACGACGACAGCAAGGAATTGGCAGCCGCCGAGCGCGCTCTCCTCGCAGAGCCCCGCCGAAAATTCCGTCACCAAGCCGAGTAGTCTCCGCAGACAGATTGGCACATGCTTTGTGCTGGGACATGTTGGCACTACTGATTCCACGGGTTTGCTTACAAGCGCTGCCTTTTAGTCCCAAGCGTTCCATCGAAGTCGGGTGCGACAAGACTGCGACATAAGGCAAATATCCCTTATGTTTCAATGACATTGGGAGGATTTTGATTCCGCCATTCCCAGGTTCGAATCCTGGCGCCCCAGCCAGATTAATTATTTTGCAACAAAAACTTAGTGGGAGCGGCCGATCTCCTCCGACGCGCGAAAACGCCGCATATCGCATCTGTGTCGCGTTCAACTCAGGAGCGCGCGTGCGGCGGCCGCCAATTGCTGGTTGGCGTCATCGCTGGGCGCGAAGAGATGTCCGTTAGGTATCCAAGGTCGTCACGATTGCCGTCTGACAAAGGCGTTGTCGTCGATCATCAACTGCGTTAGACCGGCAAATCTCTGCTAACCCCTCAATTTCAGCAATGCCAGAGCAGCTCATTCTCGCCGTTCACCACGGTCCCCATGACGCGGGCGCCGCGGTGCTGGTTGACTACGAAGTGAAGGCGGCTGTTCAGCTTGAACGCCTGACCCGCGTGAAGGGTGACGGCAGTTATCCCCATCTTTCGATCGAGGAGGCGCTCGGCATCGTCGGCGCCACGCTGCGCGATGTCGACGTGCTCGCGATCAGCCGTTCCGATTTTCCGGTGCAGTATTTTCTCCATTTCCGCCGTTGGCGCTGGTTGCGTGAACAATGGCGGACTCATGTGGAGGGCAAAAAGCTGCGCTCGATGACCCGTGAAACAAGGCGCGCCAATACTCCGCATGCAGAGGACTTCTTCGATGTGGCATCGATGAGGCGGGATCACGGGCTGCGCGACGACGCTGTTGTCCATTTCTACAACCACCATCTGGCGCACGCGCTGCCAGCCGTCTTTTATACCGAATGGGGCAACGCCCTGCTCGTGACCTCTGATGGTGGCGGTGACACGGTTAATCACAGCCATCGTCATTTTGACAACGGCGAGATCAAGACGATCTACGGCGGCGATGAGTGCCTCACGCTGCCGCCACCTATCGACAGTCTCGGTCATGCATATGGCGCCGCGACGCGCGCTCTCGGCTTTCGCGCGAACCGACACGAGGGCAAGGTGACAGGCCTTTCGGCGATGGGGAAACCGATTTACGCCGAGCGAATCGCAAAGCGTTTTCATGTCGATCAGGCCGGTCGGGTGCATTCGAATTTTCGCAACGTCGACGCGATGTTCGATCTCCTGCGCGATATCGCCTCAAATGGTCGGCGCGAGGACGTCGCCGCCTCGATTCAGAAGGTGCTGGAAGATACCATGCTGGTTTCGGTGCGGCGTCTGTTGCGGCAAAATCCCGCGCGCCACCTTGGAGTAGCTGGCGGCGTCTTTTCCAACGTACGCCTCAATCGCGTGCTGGCCGAACAGCTCGACATCGACGAAATTTTTGTATTCCCGCCGATGGGTGACGACGGATTGCCGGTCGGCGGCGCCCTCTCCTATCTGCTCAAGCGGGACGGTCTCAAACGGTGGCTTTCTCAGCGACGCCGTCTGAGCGATGTTTACCTGGGCCGCGATTACAGCAAGGAGTCCGACGACGTCCTTACGGCGATCGACGGGGTAAGACGCGTCCCGGGCGATCCGATTCAAGCCGCCGCGAAGTGTCTCGCTCGCGGCGAGATCGGCGCGATCTACACCGGGCGCATGGAATATGGGCCACGTGCTCTCGGCGCCCGTTCGATCCTTGCCAATCCGTGTCTGCGAGAAACGCACGACCTCCTCAATGAGCGGCTTAGCCGCACTGAGTTCATGCCGTTTGCTCCCGTGGTCCCGGAGGAGAGGGCGGCCGAGGTGTTCGACGTCAATTCCGTTAACGCCTATGCCTGCCGTTTCATGACTATCACGTGCGACGTGCGGCCTGCTTGGCGCGAGCGCATCGCGGCGGTGGTCCATGTGGACGGCTCGGCGCGACCGCAAACCATCAGGCGCGATGCAAATCCGCTCTACTACGACGTGGTTTCAGCGTTCGGCCGTACGACCGGAATTCCGGTACTCGTCAACACGAGTTTCAATGTGCATGAGGAGCCGATCGTCAACACGCCCAATGAATGCGCGAAGGCGCTGGTGGATCGGCGGATAGACTTTGTCGTGACGCAACGGGCGATTTACGAAGCAGCTGCGCCCAGGGACAATAGCCAAGCGGGATTTGCGCGGGTCTGCCCCGTTGCCGTGCACGGACTTGCTCGCTGAATTTTCGACGAGAGGGCCTGGCACGGTCTTTGGCACTGCTCGCTCACCATCGTCGGCTTTCAGCACAAGCACGAGGCGCGGATGTTTCCTTGACGAACTCAGGGAACGAATGCGCCAGTTCAAACTGGCGTTGCACCGGGCTGTTGCGAGCCCGCCGAGGGCGAGGCTCTGAGCTGACGCTCACTCGTACCGTCAGCGGTCAGCAAGAGAAGCCCCGCAAAACATTCGGACCAAAGTAAATGGACGAACGACGAAAGTCCCAGAGCGGAGGTCCAGTTGTATACGACGGCATTCGTAATCTGATTGTATAACAGCAAAGCAACTTTTTACCGTCGACACTTCAATGGAAATCCAGGCGGTTCGGTTGCGACTGCGTGGCCGCAATGCATCTTCAATGGTTTCTCGTTTGCGAATCCACCGCCGGCCACGGTGACGGGTAAGCTCGCAGTCGTCTTCAATGCGCGTAGCGCCAACCATTGCGGCGCTGCCCAGCCCAACGTTGGCCTTTCGATGGCCGGGGTGACCGCGCCAAATGCCATCATCAGGCACGGATCATATATGTATACTCCGATGCTCAATAATACCGTGGTGGTGCAGTTCAAGGTGACTGCCGATTCGATTTCCGGATTGTCACAATATAAGTTCCGGACCTACATAGCCGGGCTCCCGCCTGAGATTACAGGGCTTGGCGTTGCCGATGACCTCCAGTCGCTTATGATTTACATCAACGTGCTGAATCTCGGCGCCGTGGAAAGGGAGAATTTCACCAGGCTGCCACTCTGCGAGGACATGTAAGCGGAGATTTCCGTGGTCGGGGGGCCTCCTCATCCGGAAGCATGTGCTCCGCGTTGCGACAATAGGACAGTGCAACAGTGGACGAAAGCCCGGGAATAAAGTTTTCTTCGCATATTAAACAAAATCAACAAACCTGATTCATATTTTTTATATACCAAGATAAAATACTATTATGAAAACTGGGAATTTGTTTTGCCTTTCATTTTAAAGGTTATAGACAGTTTTTAGTGCTATAATTTGTTGGTCGTTCAAACCAGTACAAATCTCAGACCAGAACCAATCAAGGTGATGGCTTCCAAGATGACGCTCAACCTATCAATAAACCTTATCTCTGTGTTTCCAGGAAGGGGTAAATCATGATACGAAATCGGTGCGACGCAAATGTCAGCACGCGGGCGCGGCGCATAGTTGCGGCTGCGACCGCGTTTACGTTCTTTTGCCAGAACTTTGCCTGGGCCGTATGCGCCGACGGCACGACGTTCCCGGCCCTTGGCTTCGTCAATAGTCAGCCGCCGGCAGCCAATTGGTCGCCGGGCGTCTTTACGGGCACGGCCGGGTCAATCTTCGTTCCCGATAATTCGGTTTTCGAGAATAACGACCCCACGCAACCACTGACCGGCGGCGGACATAACTGGGCGTTCGACCAAGGCACGACAACCTGCAAGGAGACTGACGTCGGACCTGCCGGCGGAACGCCGACCGCACGGGCAATTCCATTGAGCAACCCGACGAACTGCCTTTTACTGCCGGTCATCACGGGCACCACCGGCAATCCGCCCCTTCCGATTATCAAGTCTATTAGCGACGTTCCGTTTCAGGGGCAGACCATCACGCCGACCTGCGATCCGACCTTGCTGAGCCAGCCCGGCGCTCCTAATCTGGCTAACACCAGGTTCAACCAGCTTGGTTGCGCGATTTCCCATGGCGCCGCCACCTCGCCGCAAACCGCCATTACCTTCCTGTTTGTGGCCGGCATCAAGGGCGGCTTGTTCTCGGTTCAGCTTTCGAATGCCCCGAATCCGGTCGTTGGTGGCCCTGCCGGCAAAGTGATCTCCGCCTTCCCGAATTTTTATTCGGACATTCCCCTGGGGCAGAAGCTCACCAACGCTGCCGTCAGCCCCGACGGGGTGTTCGCTGTCGCCACCTCGCTCAAAAGACAATCATTCGTCTATGCCTGCCTCAATCCGCTGGGCGATCCCGGCGATCCCAGCCTGCCGATCGATCCCAACTTCTCGGTCCCCTCCGCCAACCTCGTCAAGTGCATGCAGGTCGGCAGCAATGGTCTCGCAGCCGATCTGACCACCGCATTCGGCCCCGACAACCAGCCTTATTTCGGCGGACAGCGGACCGTGGACAGCTTCAACTTCACTCCGGGCGGCTCGTCAGCCACTGCGTGGCCGCAGTGCATCTTCAACGGCTTCGGCTTTGCACCTCCAGTGCCAACCACTCTGATGGGTGAACTGCAAGCCGTCTTCAACGCGCACAGCGCCAACCACTGCGGCACCGCCCTACCCAACAGCGGCTTTGTGGCGGCCGGAGTCCTCCAGCCGCAGGCCCTTATCAGCCACGGACAATACATGTACGTTTCGTCGGCCAACGCGCCACTCGGCACGACGGGCAACACTGTGGTGCAATTCAAGGTAACCGTCGATGCGGCCTCCGGATTCTCGCAATATCGGATCCGGGGCTATCTCACCGGGGCGCCGCTCATTACTGGGCTCGGCGTCGCCGACGACCTCGGGTCGCTCTTGGTCTTCACCGACCCATCGGGCATCGGCGCCCCGGGTCAGGAAGTCATCACCAAGCTGCCGCTGTGCGAAGACTTTTGAGCGGCGCCTTTTCATGTGCGGGACGCATCTGCGTCCCGCTCGTCCATCGATGGAATCCATTTCGTGTGCTTTGGTGGCTCACGATTCGGATTTTCGTCGATGGACTCCGGGTGCCTCTGCCCCGATAGTTCCGGGACCCCGATGGTTCCGGGAACTGTCAAACTTGTACTGCCGCCCCGGCAGACCCAGGGGAACTCTTTTGGTCGTTGGCAATTGGCTTTCCGAATGAGCCCGCGACCACCATCGCTGCCTCATCGCCGTTTACGCTGTGGCGCCAATCTTGCCACAAGTTACCACTGATTAGGATCATGATAACGCCAAAAACAGCCTTATATTTTTCAACGTATTCCAACCCACAGACTAATTGAGCAATTGCCGCTGAATCGAGGGCAGCGGTATCTGGGTTGGGATTTCGTTTCTTCCCTCGCCCCGAAGGGTGACGCATGAAAAACCTCGCCCTCGCTTTGACACTCGCCTGCGTACTCGCCCCTGCGTCAACGCACGCCCAAAATGCCTACATCACAAACCTAGGCTCGAACACCGTGTCGGTGATCGACACCGCGACAAACACAGTGGTCGGTTTGCCGATCCCGGTCGGCTCTTCCCCCCTTGGCGTGGCAGTGACCCCCGACGGTGGCAAGGTCTATGTCACGAACCACGGCTCCAGCACCGTGTCGGTGATCGACACTGCGAGCAACTCCGTGAGCGCCACGATCCCTGTCGGCGCCTCCCCGTTTGGCGTGGCAGTGACACCCGACGGCAGCAAGGTCTATGTCGCCCATGATAGTACCCCAGGCGCCGTAACTGTGATCGACACCGCGACGAACACGGTGGTCGGTCTGCCGATCCCGGTCAGCGTCCCTGCCGTTGGCGTGGCGGTGGCCCCCGACGGCAGCAGGGTCTACATCGCCACCACCATCAGGGTGGGCCGGGGCTCCGGAGGCGTGTCGGTGATTGACACGGCGACCAACGCGGTGACTGCCACGATCCTCATCGGCCGCTTCCACAACGGCGTACTGGTAACGCCCGACGGCAGCAAGGTTTATGTCACCGAGGACCGCCGCGGCGGCTTCGGCGGGGGAGGTGTAGGCACCGTATCGGTGATCGATACGGTCACCAATGCGGTGATCGCGACGGTCCCCGTCGGCTTCTCGCCATTCGGCGTAGCGGCAACCCCCGACGGTAGCAAAGTCTATGTCGCCAACGGCGGCAGCAACAACGTAGCGGTGATCGACACAGTGACCAACGTGGTGATTGCCAAAGTCCCTGTCGGCCTCGACGCTGCAGGCGTAGCGGTAACCCCCGACGGCACCAAGGTCTACGTCGCCAACGAGGGGAGCAACACCGTATCAGTCATCGACGCGGTGACGGACACAGTGATCGGCTCTCCGATTCTAGTCGGCGACCAACCCGTTGCGTTTGGCCTGTTCATACAGCCAGCGCCGAAGTTCGCCGGGGTACCGGGCGCTAAGAACTGTCACGGCACAAGTGTCTCCGCATTGGCGACGAAATTTGGGGGCCTCAATGCCGCAGCCGCGGCCCTGGGGTTCTCCGACGTGCAAGGACTTCAAGACGCCATCCGCACTTTTTGCGGGGGATAGCAATTTGCCAACCTGCCCAGGCCTGTGGGCGATCTTTAAAAAAACGCCAGTGTGCGGATTTCAATGCTCTCCCGCGGGCGTGCATTGGGCGGCGAGGTTGGGTCCTGGAAAGCCGTGTGGGCGGTCCACCGGGCGGGGCCGTCGGTGAGCGAATCATAGACCTTGAACACCAGCGCTTCGCTGCGCTGCATCCTCGGAAACCAGTACCACGCATGCTCCGGATTATACGTGATCGCATAAGTCTGGCCGATACGGTTCGGATAACGCCGTTCCGACACCACCAAATCCTTGAATGACAAGGTGCGGGCATCGCAGATCGCCAGCGGAAAGGTTTCGACCGGGTGCCGGATTGGGCGCCACACCTGAATGATGGCGAAACGGCGGTCCAACAGCTCGTCCGCTTCTTCCGGCAGAAGGTCGCGCACGCGCTGCGGACCCGACCATTCCGTATAGTCATTGTGCACCCGCCGCACCACTTCGCGAATCTTGCGCGCCTCGCGCACGGCATCATCGGCCGTGCGCAGCGTGTGATCGAACACGACCACGCGCGACGCCCCGCTCTCGGCCTTCACCAGGGCCTCCATTTCGGGGTAGTACACCCGCTGCACTTCGGTTTCATCCAGGAAGTCGCCGACCACCGTGTCGTGACGGATGAAGCGAAAACCAGTACGCTCGAGCATGAAGTCGCGTGCACGGTGTCGACCGTTGCGGATCATAACCGGGCGCGGATCGGGTTTGCCGCCGCTGCGCACGTCAGTGCCGCCGGGCGAAGCGGTCTCGGTGAAAATCTTGGTGCCGTCGTTCACGATATAGTTGAGCGTCACCTCGATCACGTCGGAGGCGATTTCCGGTTCAAGGACTTGGGTCATGGCAGCTTCCTTGCACTGGCGGGCGGAGCCCAAGATGCGTTAGCCAGCATGTCATCATCGTATAATCAATTTCAATGGCGTCGCCGGGGTTTTGCCGCCACCGGTCTCGATCCCGAGCTTGGCCATAACGACTTCGACAATGTCGTGCGGCCGCGCATCGATCGATACGACGATTGGACGTTCGTCGTCCCCCGGCTCTTCCAGTGTCGCGAACTGGCTGTCGAGCAGCGACGCCGGCATGAAGTGTCCATGGCGCATGGTCATTCTCCGCGCGATCAACTCTTGCTCGCCTTTGAGATAAACAATGCGTACGTCACTTCGGCCCGCGACCAGAATATCGCGATATGCACGCTTGAGCGCCGAACACGCGACCACGCCGTGTCCTCCGGTGCGACGCGTCGCATCGATCCATGCGGCAATCCCTTGCAGCCACGGCCATCGGTCTTCGTCCGTAAGCGCTTTCCCCGCGTGCATCTTTTCGACGTTGGTGGGAGGATGAAACCAATCGGCGTCCTCGTAAGCCCAGCCCAGACGCACCGCCAGCATGGCGGCGATTGTACTTTTGCCCGCGCCGGACACACCCATCACGACGATGACGGTCGGTTGCTCTTCTTTCGTCTCAGGTGCCATCTGGGTGCTCCGGCGCGGCGTCGCGATCCACCAGCCAGACGAGTTCCCCTTCCGCATAGGCACGCGCGGCAGGCAGGTCCGCTCCTGAAAATACGCGCGCCAATACGGGCCGCTTGCTGCGGCCGCTGACGAGGAGCAGCATTTCACGTGTCGATGCCAGGGCGGGAAAAGTCAGAGTCACGCGCGGAACAAACGGCTCGAGGCCGGCTTCGGTAACTCCGACCACCAAGTGCTTTTTCTCATCGAGTTCAGCATGGCCGGGAAAGAGCGATGCCGTGTGCCCATCATCGCCGACTCCCATCAGCACCACGTCGAACAGCGGGCGGCCCGGAGCGAGCGATTCCGCACCGTAAAAGTCGCGAAGCTCGATTTCATACAGGCGGGCGGCTGCCTCGACATCTCTGGCGTCCGTCGGTATCGCATGCATGTTGTCGGACGGGACGGGAACGTGATCAAGCAGCAACCGCCGGGCCATACCGACGTTGCTGCGCGGGTCGTCGTGCGGTACGAAGCGATCGTCGCCCAGGAACCAGTGGATACGGCCCCACGGCAGCACGGTGCTATAAGGTTCGGTTGCCAGCAATGCATAGAGGTGCTGCGGGGTTGAGCCGCCGGTAAGACAGACGGCGAGACGGCCGCTCCGTTGCGCAAGACGTGCGGAGATCCGTTTTGCTGCGGCCTGCGCGAGCGCATCGACGTCGGCAACAACAATCAGGTCCGGACGTTTTTGCGTCATCGTGCGTCCTCACGCAGTCGATCGCCACCGCCGACCGTCGCGAACGAGCAGTTGATCGGCCTCCGCGGGCCCGTCACTGCCAGCTTTGTAGATCGCGAGGCCGTTCTGGCCGGCATCGCGCCAAGCGTCGAGGAAAGGCTGCACGGCCCGCCACCCCGCCTCGATCCCATCCGCCTGCTGAAACAGGATCGCGTCGCCGATCATGCAGTCATAGATGAGGGTCTCATAACCCGTGCTCGGCGCAGCGTCGAAATAGTCCTGGTACTTGAAGGTCATGCCGACGCCCGAAATCGCCACAATCGGACCCGGCACCTTCGCATTGAATTGCAGGCCGATGCACTCGTCCGGCTGAATGCTCAACACCAGGAAGTTTTGTGCAAGCCGGTCGATGGGCATATCGCGAAACATCGCGAAAGGAGCCTGTTTGAACTTGATGGCCACCTCGGTTCGCTGAGACTTGAGCGCCTTCCCGGTCCGCAGATAGAACGGAACGCCAGCCCAACGCCAGTTGTCGATCATGAGCTTGAGCGCGACGTAGGTTTCGGTCGTGCTGTCCGGCCTGACGCCGGCCGTGCTGCGATAATCCTCAACTTCGTTGTCGCCGATCCGCGCCGCGACGTATTGGGCGCGCACGGAGTCATGTAACGCCGCGCCGTCTCGCGGCACATGGATCGCGTCGAGTGCCCGCGCCTTTTCCGAGCGGACCGCGTGCGCGTCGAAACGCGAGGGCGGCTCCATGGCAACAAGCGAAAGCAGCTGGAACAGGTGGTTCGGCACCATGTCGCGCAGGGCGCCCGTTGCATCGTAAAAGCTCCCGCGACGGCCCACGGTAAGCGTTTCGGCCACGGTAATCTGCACGTGATCGATATGGTCGCGATTCCATATGGGCTCGAACAACCCATTCGCGAATCGCAATACCAGGATGTTCTGCACGGTCTCCTTTCCGAGATAATGGTCTATGCGATAGATCTGACGCTCTTTGAGCAGATCGAGGAGTTCGCGATTGAGCGCCTGCGCCGAGGCGAGATCGATGCCGAACGGCTTCTCGATAATGAGTCGGCGCCACGCCCCATTCTGTTCGCGAGCGAGACCTGTTTGACCGAGATGGCGGCCGATCGGTGCGAATGCCTTCGGCGGCGTCGCGAGATAGAAGAGCCGGTTACCGTGCGTATCGCGTTCCCGTTCAAGCCGCGCGAGTACCTGATCAAGTTTCCGGTAAGTGGCCGAATCATCGGCGTCGCCGCTGACGTAGCCGACGCAGCTGAGCAGCCGGCCTACGACGTTGTCGTCGACCTTGCCCGTCGCAAACCGGCGTAGTCCCTTCGCCAGATCGTCGCGGAAGGCGTCGTCCGACTTCTCGGCTCGCGCTATGCCGATGATCGAGAAGGCGCCCGGCAGCAGACCTCCCGCCGCCAGATTGTAAAGCGCCGGCAGAAGGAGGCGATGTGTCAGGTCTCCGGATGCGCCGAAAATGACGAAGCAGCACGGATCGGCGGGTGCTGCCGTGGTTGCCGCGTGTTTCGCCTTCATGAATGGTCGGCCTTTGGCTCGATGTGTCCGCCAAAGCCTTTGCGCATCGCCGACAGAATTTTCTCCGCAAACGTATGCTGCCGGCGCGAGCGGAACCGTGCGAAGAGCGCGGCAGAGAGAACATGCACGGGCACGGCTTCGTCGATTGCTGCCTGCATCGTCCATCGGCCTTCACCCGAATCCTCGACGAACCCGGAATACGCGTCGAGCGTTGAGTCTTGTGCGAGAGCAGCGGCGGTCAGGTCGAGCAACCAGGACGTGATCACACTGCCGCGCCGCCATACTTCCGCGATATCTGCGACGTCGAGGTCGAAACGCTCGGTCTCAGGCAACGCTTTGGATCCGGCGCTCTTCAATATATCGAAGCCCTCGGCGTAAGCCTGCATGAGGCCGTACTCGATGGCATTGTGCACCATTTTGACAAAATGGCCGGCGCCGTTTGGCCCGGCATGGATGTATCCGTGCTCAGCGCGCGGGTCACGGCCCTCTCTGCCGGGGGATCGCGGCACGTTGCCTACTCCCGGCGCGAGCGCAGCGAAAATCGGGTCGAGCCGATCCACGATATCCTTCTCGCCGCCGATCATCATACAGTAGCCGCGCTCCAGGCCCCAGATTCCGCCGCTCGTTCCAACGTCGACGTAATGCAAGCCCCGTTGCCGGAGCGCAGCGGCGCGGCGGATATCGTCCTTCCAGAACGTATTGCCGCCGTCGACAACGACGTCGTCCGGCTGCAGCAGCGGGCTGAGCTCGCGGATGGCCTCCTCAGTGACCTCGCCCGCGGGCAACATCAGCCACACCACGCGGGGCTGCCTGAGCTTTGCCGCGAGCTCTTGAAGTCGGCCGGCGCCCGTGGCTCCTTCATCAGCCAAAGCCATGGTGGCTTTAAGGTCTCGATCGTATACGACAGCGTCGTGCCCATGTTTCCTCAGGCGTCGAACGATATTGGCCCCCATTCGGCCCAGTCCGATGACACCGATCTGCATTGCAGAGTCCTTCTACGCAAGCGCCTGTTCAATGGCAGCACAGAGGGCGCCGAGGCTCGTCTCCCGGTCCCCTTTGAGATGGACCCGCAGCGCGCGCCGACCCCGTTGCGCAAGCACATCGAAGTCACCGCGCGCCTGCGCGGCCTCAATCACACCGAAACTTGCCGCATGGTCGGGGATCGTGAGGTCCCGCTGATGATCGGCGGTAATCTGGAGAAAGACGCCGCTGTTCGGGCCGCCTTTGTAGGCTTGCCCGGTCGAGTGGAGGAACCGAGGGCCAAAACCCAGGCAGGTCGCAACGTGCCGCGCCTGCCGGATGGCGAGCCGTATTTTCTGCAGGGCCGCGGCATGCTTCTCGTTGCGCGCCAGATAGGCCAGCACAGCGGCGTAGTCACCGCTGTTGATTCGAGCAAAGTGCGCCTTCAACCAGCTGTCAATTCCGCCGTCGGCTCCTGACTTCTTCAACGCTTCCGCGTTCTTTACGTCGGTATAGATCGCCATCGCGTTGTCGGAAGCAACCGGCGTCTCGCGTGGCAACGCACCGCTCTTCTCGAATGCCGTTGTCAGCGTGCGCGTATTGATCTTACTCGCCTCCACGTCCGGCTGATCGAACGGATTGATCCCAATGATGGCGCCCGCGGTTGCGATGGCAAGTTCGAAGCGGAAAAACTCCTGGCCTATCTGTTCCGGCGACTTGAGCGCGATGCGCACGACAGGATGTCCGGCTTTCTCCACGGCATCGAGCGCACGATCATGCGCTGGATCGACTTCGTCCTCGGTCCGCATCTCGATAAAGAAGCGATCGCTGCCATAGACCTCCGGATCAACGAGCGGCTCGCCGTCGATCGGGATCAGGCCTTTACCGTTCTTTCCTGTCGATTCGGCGATCAACTGCTCCGCCCAGGCGCCGAAAGCGGCCAGCCGAGGCGAGCAAAGAAGAGTGACCTTGTCGCGGCCTCGACGCCCTGCGACACCGAGCGCGATACCGAGCTGTACGCCGGGATTATCGGCTGGGGGAACGTCGGGCCCGCACGACCCGGTCATGGTTTGCGTGGTCTCAAGAAAGCGCGTGACATCGATTCCGGCAGCGGCCGCGGGCACCAGGCCGAAGGGTGAGAGCACCGAATAACGTCCCCCGATGCTGGGCGTCCCATGGAAGACGCGTCGGAATCCCTGCTCCCGCGCTGTCTTCTCCAGCGACGTACCGGGATCAGTGATCGCAACGAAATGGTTCCCTGCCCTTTCCTTGCCAACCACGCCCACGACGCGTGCAAGGAAGTAATCCTTCAGCATGTTCGGCTCAGTCGTGCTTCCGGATTTGCTGGAGACGATGAACAGCGTGCGCGCAATGTCGATCGTCGCTTCGACCTCCCTGATTTCCGCCGGATCGGTCGAGTCGAGGATCCGCAGAGCGGGCCAACCCGTCTTCCTCTCAAAAGTCCGGGACAACACTTCAGGGCCGAGACTTGATCCGCCCATTCCAAGCACAAGTGCTTCGGTAAATCCCTCGCGTTTGACGCTGTCCGCGAAATCGCGGTAATCGTCGATCCTATTGCGGGCTTCCTCAACGCTGTAGAGCCAGCCAAGCCATCTGTCCTCATCCGCCCCGGTCCATACCGACCGATCGCACTGCCACACTCGCCTGACGATGCCATGCACACGCCAATGGTCGGCGACCTCGCAAACCACATTTTCTAGCTCTCGTCCGATTGCGAACGTCTGCTTGTCGAGGCGGTCGCCCAGTAGATTCATGTCCGTCTGCTCCCCGCGATCTGAGTCTTGGTGGACTCCCTGATCCTCTCCAGCGTAAAGACTTTTACGCATAGCTGGATCTCGCTTCCAGTGCCAAACTGGCAACACAGGAGGTGAAACAGGGCATCTCGCTGCCGCCGCCCGATCGACCTGCAGGGGCAGTTCTCGCGGAAATCAGGCCGGTACCTCGTTCAGCGCCCTCGACTTATAAGTCGCGACCAGCCCTTCACGTTCCGTGGGCTCACGGACCTCGCAGGCGAATCGGCGAGCGACATCCTGGGAAATCAACGGCATGTCCGTGATATCAATAGGGCCGTTCCGGTAGAACCATTCAATGAAACTGATTACTCCGCAGCATATTCGTGGCGCGTAACGCCGCGAATATGCCGGCACTGTCTTTGGTTTTGGACGATGACGCTGGCTGAGGTGTCGGCGGATGGGATCGTCTCTCGCAAATGCTGGCTTACGCAGCGACCATCCCGGCGATCCGATCGGATGCCTCATGGCCGGCAAAATAAGCGTCGGCGATTCGACCGCGCGTCTGTGCATCTGTGCGACGCGTTACGGCTCAGTTCGTCAGAGAAACAATATCAGCAGCCCGAATAGCACTCCTGCAAGCAACAGCACCCAGTCAAAAGAATCGAATCCGAGAACTCGACCGGGTTCCCGAAGAGCCCCCGACCATGCGCCGGCTTGGAATAAGCCTGGATGCCATGAAAACCTGCGCCTCATTGTGCGAAGGAGGATCAGCAAGCCGCAGTGACGAACGCCGGGGAAAAGGCGACGTATGCGGATCAAGGCTGGGTGCAATGTGGCGCTCTCCGCGTCGACCAACGCAGGAAAATTAGCAGAGTGCAACGTGGGTTGCCTGTGACGGCGGTCACACCTGTTGAGAAATGCGACAGCACCCCCCTGTCGAAGCAGCCGCGCTGCGGCGGGCGGCAAATATGCTCCCGGCCCAGGAGATGCACACCAACACCGAAATACCGCAAACACCTTGAATTCTCAAAGCTATTTGCACAAGCAACCGAGCAGGGCTTGAGGTGACGATCTGCTCAAATCAGCCGCACCAGTGACTCAAGCCGCGGCCGATCCGTCACCGTGATCTGGCCTCCGTCGATGTGAACCAGTCCTTGACGCTGCCATGTGGCGAGGCATTTGTTGACGGATTCCCGTGTTGCTCCCACCAGGTTGGCAAGATCTTGCTGCGTCAACTGAACGCGAAAATGCCTGTTGTCGATCGCCGGGTTGGGATCGTTGCTTGCCATGCGCAAGATGGCCTTGGCGAGCCGCGCGGGCAACCGCAGCAGCGCGACTTCAGCCAGCTGGATATCGGTGTGGCGTATCCGATCACATAGGATCTCGACGATTCGGGGCCAAACCTCAGGATGTCGCTCAAGAAAAGACAAGACTTCGTGCCGGTCCAAGATCGCCAGAATGCTTGAGGTATTCGCCGTGGCATCCGCAGACCGCTCCTTGCCGTCCAACAGCGCCATTTCCCCGAACAGTTCGCCTGCCTCAAGCATAGCGAGCAACAATTCCCTGCCGTGAGGCGACGGTACGGTGATGCGGATTGTTCCAGCTAGCACAGCGGCCATGTAGTCACCCGGCGCGCCGATAGAAAAAACCCTCTCGCCGGCCGCGACATTGCGAATACGCGCCCGGTTGATAATGGCCGAGCGCTCATCAATTTTGAGGCCCCGGAACAGCCCACAGTTTCCAAGCAACCGACGGGCCTCATCCAACGCGCCTCTATGCGTCTCCGCCATTTAAACTTCTCTATCGCAACTGTGAAGTTCGTCTGATTGCCGCGATTTCATGTAGCTTTGGCTGTTTCATGTAGCTCAAGGCGCGACTGGCGCAAGGCATTGATTGACCGCCGGTTGTGGAGTCATGCCTGGAAGCGTCAGTACGGTGGCAATCGTGTGTCTATCACTACACTATTGCCACATTGCAGACCAAATCGGCCATTCTGCAAAATGCGATACCGCATCGCGGCCACGCCAAATGGATAAAATTCCTGCTTGATCATTTTTCGAATGGTCCCCATCAAGACGCGGGGAATCGATCAAAACGGAATAGCGATGAGACGCGGCTTCGCGCCCTGGTCGGATCCGACGGCCGCGCCGTTGGTGCGATTTGAGAATATTTCCAAGCGCTTTGGCGACATCGCCGCTGTCGATCGATTGAGTCTCGACGTTTACCGCAACGAGTTCTTCGCGCTGCTCGGCCCGTCGGGATGCGGCAAAACTACGTTGTTGCGGCTGCTTGCCGGGTTCGAAATGCCGGACGAGGGGCGTGTTCTGCTCGCCGGCCACGACATCGCAGCGATGCCGCCGCATCGACGGCCCGTCAACATGATGTTCCAGAGCTACGCCCTGTTCCCGCATCTTAGCGTGGCCGGAAACATCGCATTCGGGTTGCGTCAGGATCGGCTTGCCAAGGCCGCCATTTCGGCGCGCGTCGACGAAATGCTGGCGCTCGTCAAGCTCGAAGGTTTCGGCGGCCGCAGGCCGGACCAGCTCTCCGGTGGGCAGCGCCAACGCGTGGCGCTGGCCCGTTCGCTCGCGAAGCGCCCCCAGGTTCTGCTCCTCGATGAGCCCATGGCGGCGCTCGACAAGAAGCTGCGCGAGGAAACCCAGTTCGAGTTGATGGACCTGCAGGCGCGGCTGGGATTGACCTTCGTGATCGTCACGCATGATCAGGAGGAAGCGATGACGGTCGCGCACCGCATCGCCGTGATGAACAAAGGGTGCATCGTGCAGGCGGCAACACCTGCCGAGATCTATGAGCAGCCGCGGTCGCGCTGGGTCGCGGAATTCGTCGGGGACATCAATTTGATCGAAGGCGTTGTGTCGGAAGCCGGTGCCGGCGAGGTGATGATCACGGATAGGGTCGGGCGGCGCTATCGGGTCGCCGCCAACATCGCAGTGGGGTCACAGATTTTCATTGCGCTGCGGCCTGAAAAGATTCGCATTCTGGCGACGCCGGCGCCTCCTGATGCTCCTAATGCGATGCACGGCCGGATATGGGATATTGGCTATCTGGGCGGCGTCTCAATTTACAAGGTGCGCCTTGACGACGGCTTCATCGTGAAGGCAAGCGTTGCCAATGTAGCGCGGCGCACCGGCCAGGCGATCAGCACCGATGACGAGGTCTGGCTGTCATGGCCGCCAGACGCCGCCGTGGTGCTGGCAAGTTGATGAGGACAGTCCGGCATGGCCCGAGGACCGCTTCGCGCAGATCCCGCAAGGGCGTCTTCGCTCGGCGCCACGTTCACTGTGGCGATGCCTTATCTGTGGCTGATCGGATTTTTCCTCGTTCCCTTCGTCATTGTCGTCAAGATCAGCCTGTCCGAAACGGCCATCGCTCAGCCACCCTATGCGCCGGTGCTGGACATTGCGGCCGGTTGGCAGGGAATTCGAGATTTCCTCGGCGGGCTGTCGTTTGCCAACTACATCACGATCGCCGGCGACGATCTTTACGTGCTTTCCTATCTCAAGAGCCTGAAGGTCGCCGCGGTATCGACCGTAATGCTGCTGCTGTGCGGACTTCCGCTTGCCTACGCAATGGCGCGGGCGCCACGCGCGATGCGGCCGCTGCTCGTCACGCTGGTCGTGCTGCCATTCTGGACCTCGTTCCTGATCCGGGTCTATGCCTGGATCAACATCCTCCAGCGTGACGGGCTGCTCAATCAAACGCTATTGTGGCTCGGCCTTATCGATCAGCCAACGACATGGCTTGCGACCGATACCGCGGTCTATATCGGGCTTGTCTATTCCTATCTTCCCTTCATGATCCTGCCGCTCTATGCGAGCCTTGAAAAGCTCGACGAAACCCTGCTCGAAGCCGCAGCCGATCTTGGCTGCCCACGCTGGAAGGCGTTCTTCGTTGTCACGCTGCCCCTTGCGCTGCCGGGCCTCGGGGCGGGGGCTCTTTTGTGCTTTATTCCGATCGTCGGCGAGTTCGTGGTTCCGGACCTCCTCGGCGGCTCCGACGCTGCCATGATTGGTCAGACCCTGTGGACGGAATTCTTTGCCAACAGGGACTGGCCCGTTGCCTCGGCCGTCGCCGTGACTTTGGTTGGGCTCCTGATGATGCCGATTGCGGTTTATCAGCACCTGCAGACACGCGAGATCGCGGGGCGCCGATGAGGCGCATGTCTTTGACCAACCTCGTCGCGCTCGCGCTCGGACTTGCTTTTCTGTACGCCCCGATCGCGATTCTCGTCATTTATTCGTTCAATGCCTCGCGCCTTGTGACCGTTTGGGGCGGGTGGTCGACGCGCTGGTACGCGGCGTTTGTCGAGGATCAAGCCATGATCAACGCGGCGCTCGCGTCGCTCGGCATCGCCACCATGTCGGCCGCGCTTGCGACTGTGCTCGGTACCATGGCGGCGCTGGCGCTGGCCCGGTTCCGCTTCCGTGGCCGCCTGCCGTTCGCCGCGATGACATACGCGCCGCTGGTCATGCCGGAAGTGATCACCGGGCTGTCGCTATTGCTCCTGTTCGTCGCCATCGACCTCGATCGCGGCTTTGTCACCATCATCATTGCGCATACCACATTGACGATGTGCTTTGTCACCGTCATCGTCCAATCGCGGCTGATCGGCTTCGATCGCAGCCTTGAAGAGGCGGCAACGGACCTTGGCTGCCCACCCGGACGGACTTTTTTTACAATCACGCTGCCGCTAATCATGCCTGCCGTGGTCGCAGGATTTCTGCTGGCGTTCTCGCTGTCTCTCGATGATCTCGTGATCGCGAGCTTCACGACCGGCCCCGGCGCCACAACCCTGCCTATTCGCATCTATTCCGAAGTACGCCTCGGCGTAAAGCCGGAGATCAATGCGGTATGCACGATCTTCATAGCCGTCATCGCGACTGCCGTGATCATGGCGTCTCTGGTCGGAAAAAGCCGGGATAGAGGGCCCGGTCCGCCACTCACGACCTAAGAGACAGATGCCATATCAGCGGGACGGGCGGAACGGACTAGCCGGCCCAGTCAGACGATGAATGGCGTCATCAAGCAGCGGCCCTGTCGCTGGCGACCTTTGGATGAGCGTTCGCGTGTCCGGCGTGATCAACGGACTTCCCCATTGACCCTGCACCGTGAAAGGAAGGTCGAATGAGGCGTTGCCATCTGAGGTCGCGCCGCCGGTCAGATTAGCGATACCGGAGAAGTCGAACTCGCGTGCCGCGATGGAAGTCGTCCCGGTCAAGGCGAGCCGGACGCTCGGCCCCTCCAGCATAACGTCCTCAATTGTGGCAAGCCCGTGGGCGACACGTAATCCGATATCGAGCTTGTCGAATGGCGTGCGGCCGTTGCGACCGTTACGGAAATCGCTGTTGGCCGACAACGGACTGCGCTGAAGCCTGCGCATCATCTGCTCGACGTTCCAACCGTTCAGCGCGCCCTGCTTGGCCGCGACCTGCACGGTGCCATTCAGGTTACCGGCGAGCTCCTGCACGCTGTGTCCGACGCTGTCCACGGAAAAAGCCAGATTACCAGAGCCTTCAAGCCGGTGTATGTCGAACAACTCGCCTAGACACTTTTCCAGTTCGACGTTCGAAAACTGCATCTGCGACCTGAATTCAACCCCGGACTCCGCCTTTCCAAGCGCGATGGTTCCGGTGATCAGTCCATTGAATGCCTGTGATTCGCCGATCGTGATGAGGAGTCTACCCGACCGCATATTGGCGGCCACCGCGGTGCGTCCGAGTTCCGCGCGGGCAAACTGAACGCGCGCCGCGGACACGCGAAGGTCCGCGTCCCAACCGCTGAACCAATCGAGCATGAGTGATCGTTGGTCCCAGTCTCGCGTGTTGTCTGCAATCAGGCGAAATGCCGAGACGTAGGGGCCGATGTCGAGCTTATCGACCGCGAGCGTCCCCTGGAGAACCTGTCGACCCGTGGTCGCGTAGCTCAGCACACCTTCAGCAACGTTCCCGTCAAGCTCGACGTTGAGGTTCGAAAGCGCGATGGTCCTGCCATTGATGCCGGCGTGCGCCTTGAGGGCGAATCTGCCGAGTCCGCCCGTAGGCAGCGACTGGTCGCCCCGCCATCGCAAAGCTTCGCGCAACGAGACCGTGTCCGCCGCAAGGGTGCCGTCGATTTTCAAAGACGGCTCGTAGCTCATTGCGCCATCAAACGCGGCCTTGAGCGGACCGGCACTGATGCGGAATTTCAAACCCGAATCGTTGCCGGCCAGCGCGCCCGGGAAGTCGGCAATGGCGACACTCGTGTCGACAGTCTCATTGTGCCAGATGAAATGCCCGGTGGCGCCGAAGCTCTTCGCAATCGACGGCCATGCGAGGGACAACTCGACCCCCTCCAGCGTCTCATGGACATCTCGGTCCGGCATGCGGACCGTCACCACGCCGTCTTTGATGCGGATTTCCGAAAATGACACGACCTTCTCATCGTGCTTGGCGTTCGGCTTCAGTGTCCGCGCCAAAATGTCGATCAGGGGTGACCAGTTGGTGCGGCCATTGGGAAAGAGCGTTACCGTGATATGCGGCTTGGTTAACGAAATATCGGCGATTTCGATGCGCCCTGCCAGCAGCGGCACGAGTCGCAGATTGACGGTGAGCTGCTCGGCCGCGAAGGTGGTCTCGCCTGCGAGCGGTTCACTCAGCACAACGTCAGAAAACTCCACTGTCGAGGCCGGGAACATCGATACCGCCACCGGCCCTCGCAGCAGCGGATCGAGACCGGTCATCGCCTTGATCTCGCTCGCGACCGTTTCGCGAATCGTATCGGCCGGAATCGCGTGTGTCGCCGCTGCAAGGACCGAAACGCCCGCCGCAACTACAGCCACTATGAGGACAGCGATTCGCTTCACATCGATGACCGTAAATAAGAGTTCCGATACGACCGGCGACCGCCGGACGGCGGCCGGTAAGCACGCACGCCGCCTTCGTTTCGCCGGCGTACGGATGTTCCCTTTTCGGCTCGGAGGGTCCACGCTCTGGTGAGAGACTGCATTGGGATAAGAATTATTCCATGAAAGGGACCGACTCGGTCCGAAATCGTGCCGTCTTGGACGCGTTTTCGCCCGGCTTTTTCAAGCGCCAATTTGGGTTAGCTCTATGACCCTTTCGTGGCCATGTTTTTCCTTGTGGTTGACAGAGGGCCGCCGGTGCCGCCGGATCGCGGCCCCCTGCGGCAAGCGGGAACTGGAACTAACGCTCATTGCTGCACCCCGTAATGCGTGTAGATCTCGACAATATTGGGGTCGATCGCCGTTGCGGCTGCAATGTCGGCACGGCCGCCCACGGCATCGCCGGATCGGAGCTTGGCAATGCCGCGGCCGTAAAGCGAACCGGCCTGACGCGGGCTTTGCGTCAGCGCGGCGTCATAGTCCGCAATCGCCTTTTCGAATCGACCTAGCTTGAGATAGGTAAATCCTCGGCTGTCGATCGCTTCGGAGTCATCGGGGGCGAGACGCAACGCCTCGTTGCAGTCCGCGAGCGCCGGTTCCAACTGGCCGGTAAGGGCGCGATCCCAGCAGCGGTTATTCCAGGCCTTGGGGTTTGCGGGTTGCAGTACAATCAACCGGCTGTAGTCCTCGATTGCTCGTTCGAATTGTCTGGCCTGTTCGTGAGCATCGCCGCGTTCCGCCAGTGCTTCGGCATGGTTGGGATCCAGCCCGAGCGCCCGGTCGTAGCTCGCGATGGCCCGGTCGTAGTCCTGCTTCTGGTAGTAGGAACGGCCGCGTCCCAGAAAGGCGTCGACGCTGTTCGGAGCGATCGCAAGCGTCGTGTCGTAGTCGGCGACGGCGCGATCGTAATCGCGCTTAAGGAAGTTCACATTTCCCCGGCCGAGATACACGTTCGCCTCGTTTGATCCGAGCTCGATGGCGCGGTCGTAGATCGCAATCGCCCGGTCATAGTCTGCGGTCGCAAGGTTGCGTTCGCCTATTCTCGCGCGGGCGTTGCCGCGGCTCACATACGCGATTGCAGCATCAGACGGTTCGATTTGGCCGCGGGCAAATGCCTCGATCAGGGCGGTGCAGGCCGCTATCATCACGTCGGGAGCGACCGTACCGCCGGCATTCACGCATCGGTCTCGATCTGCTGCCGGCTGTGCGGCGACAGGAGCGACAGCGAATAGTGTGGCGACGACGAGTCCCGCGACGGCGATACGGCGAGTTGTGCGTGCTGCAGCGGGCGCTTCCGGCGTCATCGGGGCTCAACCAGGATTTAGCGCAACCGTATAATCAGCTTCGGTATTGGCGCGGATTTCGTCCGTGCTTACACCCGGTGCGAGTTCGATGAGCTTCATGCCGCCGGGGTTCTTTTTCTCGATCGTAAACACGCCGAGGTCGGTGATCACCATGTCGACGACGCCGGCGCCTGTGAGCGGCAGTCTGCATTTGTGGAGGAGCTTGGGTTCGTCCTTTGCGGAATGTTCCATGACGACGACCACTTTCTTGACGCCCGCCACGAGGTCCATGGCGCCTCCCATGCCTTTGACCATTTTGCCGGGGATCATCCAGTTGGCGAGATCGCCGTTCTGGGCGACCTGCATGGCGCCAAGCACCGACAGGTCGATGTGTCCGCCGCGTATCATCCCGAAACTGTCGGCGCTGGAAAAATAACTGGTGGTCGGCAATTCCGTAACGGTCTGCTTGCCGGCATTGATGAGATCGGGGTCCTCCTCTCCCTCATAGGGGAATGGGCCGGTGCCGAGCATGCCGTTCTCGCTCTGCAGCTGGACGGTCATGCCAGCTGGAATGTAGTTCGCCACAAGGGTTGGAATGCCGATGCCGAGATTGACATAGAAGCCGTCCCGCAATTCCTTGGCGGCGCGTTCCGCCATCTGCTCTCTGGTCCAGGGCATGTGGTCCTCTCAAGCACGCTTGCGCAAAGTGCGCTGCTCGATGTGCTTTATGGCATTGGGAACATGGACGATGCGATTGACGAAAATTCCTGGCGTTATGATGTGATCGGGATCGATCTCGCCGGGCTGCACCAGATGCTCGACTTCGGCCACTGTGACGCGTCCCGCCGTCGCCATCATGGGATTGAAGTTTCGCGCGGTCTTTCGATAAACCAGGTTGCCTTCCGTGTCGCCCTTGAATGCGTGGACGACGGCGAGATCGGCCACCAGCCCGGTTTCCATGATGTAAGTCTCGCCATTGAATACCCGCTCTTCCTTGCCGTGGGCGATTTCGGTTCCGGCGCCCGTACGGGTGAAGAAGGCCGGAATGCCGGCGCCGCCGGCGCGGATGCGCTCCGCCAGGGTGCCTTGGGGATTGAACTCGATCTCCAGCTCGCCGGCGAGGTATTGCTGGGCAAACAGCTTGTTCTCGCCCACGTAGGACGAGATCATCTTGCGGATCTGCTTGGTCTCGAGAAGAATCCCCAATCCAACGCCGTCCACCCCGGCATTGTTGGACACCACGGCGAGATTCCTTACGCCCGATTCACGGATTGCGAGGATGAGTGTCTCGGGGATGCCGCATAATCCGAAACCGCCGGCCATGATCAGCATGCCGTCTTTGAGCGTACCGGCAAGCGCAGCTGGCGCGTCGGCGTAGACCTTGTTCATAAACCTGCTTCTCCCGGTGAACCGGCCGTCGACGGACCGAGCAGCCCGATTGCACGCGCGGCCATCGTGAATCCGGAGAGGCTAGCTAGCACGGTCCAGGATGGAAATAAAAGCGTCGCCCGCCGAGCGCGGGTATTCCGACCGGCGTTGCCGGCGGCGCGATCATTCCCTCCCCCGCTTGCGGGGGAGGGCTAGGGAGGGGGCTCAATCCAGAGCACTGACTCGCTGCAAGGCTCCCCCCAACGACGGCAGTCGTATTTGAGCAATTGCATTTGGGACGAGGGTGACCGTCACCTCCCGTGGAGGGGGGAGGTCGGCCCGCGCCGGCGGGCCGGGAGGGGTGACAGCGGTTGAGCATGGCGGCACCGCTCTCACCCCACCCCGGACTGCCTTCGGCAGTCCGACCCTCCCCCTCCAGGGGAGGGTCGCTACATGCGCTGCTCCTGCTGCTAGCGGGCGGAGTATTCTCCACGCCCGGGGGGGGCCCCCGACTACTTCGCGGTAAAGCCCTGAGCAGTTGCCTAATGGGCGGGCGGTGGGGTCGAGGCCGGGGTCGATGTGGCAGGCCCTTCACCCGCCATCAGCAGCCATACTTCGGCGTCCTTGGCGCCATCGTAATGGATTTCCTTCGCGAAATGCGTCACGTAGCTTCCCGTTGGCAGCGGGACAGTGGAGTCGGGGTCGAATTTGTCGCCGGTGCCGACCCACCAGGTGCCTTTGAGCACCGTGATCATTCGATCGTTGGGATGCCAGTGCGGCCGGCTCATGTTGCCGGGGAGCCACTTGAACATCAGCACGTAGGGACCAGGCTTGTCCGGGTCGCCGTACAGAACGGCCGTCTCGTTGGTGCCGGCGGAACTTCGTTTCCACGGGATTTGGTCGGGCAATTTGATGCTGATGGCCTTCGGGTTGAGCTGCTGTTCGGCGGCATTGGCCGAACTCACGCCCGCGGCAGCAACCGACAAAGCGATTGCACTCGTAATCAGCCTCACGTGTCTCATGGTTTCCTCCCTAGGGTTGCTTACGCCCGCCGACGGGCACGCCTGACCTCTATCGTCGCGCAACGTCAACGGGCTGGCAAGGCTCGGGAATCCCAAGCAGTCGCCAGCGCTCCTGTGCAGCAGATTGAGAAAAGCAACCCTATGACGCGCGGTTCAAGAAAATCGGCAGCCCGCGCTTTTTGGCATAGATGGGACGAAAGCGCTCGGTGTCGTAGGTTGTGGCCACCTCCAACCTGCGCGGACCGAGCTTTGCGTCAGGGATGGGCACCATATCGTAGCGGCCGTCCACCAGCGCCGACATGAGGCCCGTCTTGCCTTCCAGGATGGCGTCGTAGGCCATGTTGCCGAATGTCAAGGCGACGAGCTTGTCGATGAAGTCCGGGTCGCCCGATCGCAGGTCGTAGGTAAGGTCGGAGACGATCGTCTCCTCGCCGGCGCGCCGGTTGAATTCGTCGGCCAGCGACTCGGCAACGCTCGCCTTCTTGCGATGGCCGTAGGCGTCAGCCTCGCCATATTCCCGCAGCTCGTAGCCCTCCCACTCGGCGCCTTCGCTGAGCACGATCAGCGCGTAGTTGCTCGGGTTGGCGCGCTTGTCGTCAACGAGCAGGCGGATGAGCTTGTCGAGATTTACTTTGTGCTCGGGTATGACGCATCGGATCGATGTGGCATACGCCGTGTAGAGCGCCGTGAACCCGGCATCGCGCCCAAAGACACGGAAAATGCCGATCCGCTCATGCGAGCCGACAGTGGTGCGCTGACGCTGAATGGCGTCGCTCGCCCGCGTGATGGCTGTCGAGAAGCCGATGCAATACTCGGTATTGCGGACGTCATTGTCCATCGTCTTCGGGATCGCAATGATCTTGACACCGAGCGCATTGAGCTTTGACGCGTAACTCAGGGTATCGTCCCCGCCGATGGCGATCAGGCGTTCGATGCCGAGAGCCGACAGGTTCGCGAGCACCTGGCTGGTGACGTCCCACGTGTCGGCTGCGACGCCGCCCTTGGTACTCACGGAGACCGGAAAGTCCTTGCCGGAGAGATGGCCGGGCAGCTTTTTCATCTTGGACGGGTTGGTGCGGCTCGAGTGCAGCACGGTCCCACCGCGCCGATCGATGGTGCGGGTGTTTTCGCGGTTCAGAGGGATGATGTAGTGCGACCTGCTGGCCGGATCCTCGACATTGAGGTGCGTAAGCGCCTCCCAGCCGCGACGGAGACCGATCACCTCGCTGCCGTCATCACTGCCGCGGTAAGTCACGCTCTTGATGACGGCATTGAGGCCCGGGACATCGCCGCCGCCAGTGAGGATGCCGATGCGCTTTTTCGCCATGCCCACCCCTGTGTTGGCATGCCGTAATAACGCGTGCCGCGGGTGGTGGTTTCCTTAAGGTGGTGCCCGGCAGCGCGCAGCCCGTATGGTGGCGTAATGACCGCGCCGTGGCAAGGCGGCGATCATCCGGCGCATCTGCGCCCCCCCCGCGGCGGGTTCTGGGCAGAGGGAAGTAGGGAAAAGGGCCAACCCGAACGCGAAACACAGCCGGGTTGCTTCTAGGCTGAGCAATGCTGGAGCGTTCTTCGATGAGACGGGTAGCCGCGGGCCTTCACCTCTCCCCGCTGGGGAGAGGTGAAGGCCCGCGGCTACCCAAAAGCGGATGATCCATCGGGGCCGCAGCCGAATGGACTTGCTGCGGGCGGAATATTGCTGCTCAGGCCGCTTCGAGTCGCGCCAATTCTGCCGCGAAATCGAAGCACAGCTGAGTGGCTTCCTCCTCGGGGAGCCAGTTGGTCATCTGCGGAAAAATCGTGCGGTAGAGCAATGCACGCTTGGCATCCCACGGCATCGTCTGCGCCGCCCGTGCTTCGGCCAATATTTTGTAGAGCTCCTGCCGAACCTTGTCCGGATCGGCCCGGAATACTTGTGTTGGCGAATCGTCGCCGAACAGGTCAGGCTGCTCCTCGTCCAGGAACAGGTCGCGTTGGCGGGAGGGTGCCATGTCTCGCAGCGATCGGATGCCGAATCACTCGAATCATGCGCGAAATCACCGGGCGATGCATCCCCTTGCCTGACTTATCCCCGCAGCCCACGGACACGGACTGTGTGGCCGGGCGCAGGGGCCGAACGCCTCGGCGGATTTCATAGTTAGCGTTTCGAAATTAACGTCGCTTTTACCTACGCCAGTTACAGTGATGCCGGCCCAATCTGAATTCCGTATGCTGCTTGGGGTGCCACGTGACATCGATTGTTCTCATGCGGGGCTTATACTTCGGCGATGCGCACCGGCGATAGCTGCGCCGACGACATCAAACGAGCTGAGGGATTGGAGCGCTAACAAACGTCCAGGGACCAAATACGGCATTGACCCGGCTGTGGAAGGATCGTCAGGCACCCAGCTTACCAGGAACAGCAGCATGGCGGTAGGAACATCAAGAGTTACCCGCGATCAGTTTGAAATCTCGGAGGAGGGCATAACCCATACGCCGACGGGATATTCATTCAGACCGTATCCCGGGAGCCCGTTTGATGGAACAGTTAACAAAGGCCAGCTTGGCAACAGATTGCCGTCAGGTGAGGACTACCGCCCCGACGATGTACACGAGATGGCCGTGCGGCTTTGCGCGGAATACGTCAAAGTGAAAAAGCTAGACTGAAACAAAAAAGCGGACTCAGAAGAGTAAGCATTTTTTCGCTACTCGCCCTTACGACATTCCGCCGTGTATACCAACGCTGAACCCTCGTTCAACATGCCGTCTGTGGTCGGCGTGGGAGCCACGAGCTGTGCCGCAATGAGTCTGGTTCCCTTTTCCTGATCGAGAAACAGAAACGTCTCCAAAGAGTATTCACACGCTACCGTGAACAGCATGTGCGTTGTGACAATTGGCTGCTGGGGCAACTGCACTGTGCAGCCCGACGCACTGTATAGAACGCTAGTATCCTTCGAGTGCAGGCTAATGTCCCATTGGTGATTAGCCCGAACCCACAATTTCACCGTGCGAGCGGCGTCATTGATTGGCAGTGATGTTATCTCAGGCCCCTTGGATTTTGCGACAAAGCTTTTTCCGGGTGCGCGAATGGCATGGCCTTTGGCACCTGTACAGGTGAACAACACTCCATCGGCGAATGCGTGATTGATAGAGAGCAAAACTAGACATGGTCCGACAAATGGCAACCTCATAGCTCTAAGCATGTGATGCCCCATAATACCTCTGACCTCGTCCTCCTCAGTACCTTAAAACGTGCCACTCCCGAATTAAAAAGATCCGGCTATTCGCCGGGACAAGCCCGCCGGCTACACCGGTATGTGCGATCGAATCCCCTCCAAAAACAGAACGGCCGCACAGGATGCACCTGTGCGGCCGGCCACGCTTCGCTTCTTTTCGCCGCCCGCTCACCTCGCCAGCGGATCAGGCCGCATCTGGAAGTGCACCACCTTGGGCGAGTTCTCCTTGCCGCCCTCGATGTGGAACGGGGTGCGGTTGCCGGTGTTCGACCACACGCCGCGGCCTTTCCAGCCGGCATTGGGATCGTCGATGCGGCCGTCCAGGCCCTTGGCCCAGAAGCCCATCGGATAGGGCACAACCAGGTTGACCATCTTGCCGCCCACCAAGGCGATCAGTGAGTCGTTCTGATTGCCGGTGGCGATCGGCACGTCCTTGCCGAGTCCCAGCGTGTCATGCTGGTCGACCCAGGCGTAGTATGGCGTCTCGCCGCTGCCGTTTTCGGTGACGCCACCGAGTTGCGGGCCCGGCAGCGGATAGAGCGTCCAGCCCTCGGGGCAGTGCTTGCCGGTCGCGTTCGGGCCGTTGAGCGGGCCCTTGCACTT
>DATGCX010000126.1:0-2735 GCA_035311445.1 Xanthobacteraceae bacterium
TCCTTCTTGAGCCGATTCACCGTCTCGGTGAGCGGATATGCACTCTTAACCCGCACGATGCCGTCTTCGGTATCGGCGCGCGGGCTGGTCATGCTGAATAGCAGAAGTCCAGCAATCAAAACCGCAGAGACGGTGGCAACCATACGCGCGATCATTTCGTTTCTCCTTTTGTCTGCATCTTCAGAATCTGCAACTCGCGAAGATAACCGCCAGCAAAATGCGATGTGCTTGCCGAGGGAACGGTGGTACTGCTATCGATCGCGGCGAAGTTCGCTTCACATATTGTGGTCGTTCTTGTCATGGAGCACGTCGCCGACGTAGAGGATCACTGTCTGATCGCCGAGGTTTTTCCACCAGTGTGAAGTACCACTGGTTTCCGGACGGATGTCGCCCGCTTTGTGAACGATCGGCTCACTGCAATTGCTGGCGTATTCAACAATCTCGCCCTGGGCTATGAAGATCAGCGCGGGACGATCAGCGTGGCTGTGCCACGGCACCACGCCGCGGGGCGCAATTGTCAGCTTGCGGAAGCGCAGTTCGTGATCCTTGAGCATCACCGGCTCCTTGCCGAGATCGATCGAGCCCAAGGTCGTGTCGGTCACGCCCGACGCCGGCGTATTGACCGGCGGCCGGACGTTGGCCTGCATTTTTCCGGCCGGGCACTCGCCAGCGAACGCGTTAGTGGCGGCCATTGCCGCGCCAACGAGAAAGCTGGCGAAGAGTGCGCTGTGGCCGGCCGCACGGCCGAATGGGATACGTGTGCTCATGACTTGATTCTCCCTTGTCAGGCTTCGGCCGGAGGAATCGCAGCCTCAGCAGTACAGAGAGGATCGCCGCATGACTGCTCTTAGGGAAATGCCAAATGGCTCTCGTATTGATGCTCTATGGCTATAGTGACGCTATTGAGATCGGTTCGATCGCAGGTCCGTTAGCGGGCCCACGCCTTCTCTGCCGCAAATACAAATTTTAATGGAAACCATAGCTACAGAGTATTGGACCGCGGACTAGCCGCAGTCATACGGTTTGCACAGTCGAAATAGGCCTGAGCAAGTCAGGAGAAGGTCATGGCCAGTCCCAATGCCCTCCAAAATCCGCGGGTAGTCATCATCGGCGCAGGTTTCGGTGGTTTGTCAGCGGCAAAAAGGCTGGCAGCGAGCCACTGCCGGATCACCTTGATCGACCGGCACAATTACCACCTGTTCCAACCTTTGCTCTATCAGGTGGCGACCGCGGCACTGTCGCCGGCCGACATCGCATCACCAATTCGCGGCATTGTCCGCCACTACCAGGACGTGAATGTGATCCTCGCCAACGTCTCCGGCATCGACGTGGATAGACGCGAAGTGATTGCCGAAGGGCATCACGTTCCGTTCGACACGCTTATTATCGCGACCGGCGCCCAGCACGCCTATTTTGGTCATGACGATTGGGCAGGGTGTGCGCCGGGCCTGAAAACCATTGACGACGCAACATATCTTCGTCGTCGAATCCTTCTTGCGTTCGAGAAGGCGGAAACCGAGTCAGATGTTGCAGAGCGTCGCCGCCTTCTCAACTTCGTTATCGTCGGTGGCGGGCCCACCGGCGTCGAAATGGCCGGGGCGGTGGCGGAGCTCGCGAAACGCGCACTAGCGTCTGACTTTCGCGCCATCGATCCTCGTCAGGCGCGCATTATTCTGGCTGAGGCGTCGCCGCGGTTGCTCACTGCTTTCAATCCGTCGCTTTCTGAGGCGGCGAAGCGGTCACTCGAAGAAATTGGCGTAGAGGTCCGGCTTAAGGCGAGCGTAACTGCCGCAGATTGCGGCGGCGTATCGCTCGGGAGCGAACGGATCGAGACACGCACAATCATATGGGGTGCCGGTGTCATGGCGTCTCCAGCCGGTCGTTGGCTCGGTGTTCCGACCGACCGGGTGGGGCGCGTGTTCGTTGGGCCGGATCTTTCGGTCGCGGGCCATCCCGACATTTTCCTCATCGGCGACGTCGCGCACGCTCTGGGTGCGGACGGCAGCCCCTTGCCAGGCGTCGCTCCTGTGGCCAAGCAACAAGGTCGCTATGTTGCGGATTTGATTAAAGCCCGCATAGCTGGAGGAAAATTGCCACCGCCATTTCGCTACCGCGATTCTGGTTCGCTGGCGACGATCGGCCGCAAGCGCGCAGTGGCGCAATTTGGAAAAATCAAACTCCGCGGTTTCATTGCGTGGCTCCTTTGGAGCATGGCGCACATTTACTTTCTTATCGGGTTCCGCAACCGAATCGTCGTCGCCATGAGCTGGGCCTGGAGTTACGCCACATTCCAGCGCGGCACACGTTTGATTACCGGCTTGTCGGGATCTCGAATGGAAGACATGCCAATGCCGGCTCCGATGGATCCGCCTCAGCCAAATCAAGCCCGCCACGCCGCCTGACGCTCACTGTCATGAACTCCGCCTCGCTCACCGCCCTCCGCGACGCCTTCCAACGCTGTCGTGACATGAATGCCTCCCTCAAAGAGAGGCTCGACAACTATTCGCTCGCCGTCCGCCAGATCATCCCGCCCTATGCCGATGCAGTGGAGATTCTCATCCGTCGGCTGAAAGACAGTGGCGCGGGTTCGGGTGCGCCCGGTATCGGTGATCCTATGCCGCCATTTGTCCTACCAGGCGAGGATAGGTGTCTGGTCAGTCTCGAACAGTTAATCGAGCGCGGGCCAATCGCCGTCATGTTCCATCGTGGCCACTGGTGCCCATGGTGCCGGATCA
>DATGCX010000127.1:0-2587 GCA_035311445.1 Xanthobacteraceae bacterium
GGCGCCGTGCTCGCTCTGGCGCTGATCGCATCAATCTACAGCGTGTGGACGCCGCGCGATTTGGAGCCGATCCTCATCGCCACGCTACGTGAGTCCACCATGCTCATGATGATCATCGGCATGTCGCTGCTGTATTCCTACGTGATGAGCTACCTGCACATCAGCCAATCGACGGCGCAGTGGATCGTTTCGTTGGAACTCTCGCGCTGGGTGCTGCTCGCGGCGATCCTGCTGATGGTCATCGTGCTCGGCTTCTTCCTTCCGCCGGTCTCCATCATCCTGATGACGGCACCGATCATCCTACCCCCGCTCAAGGCGGCCGGCTTTGATCTCATTTGGTTCGGCGTGATCATGACCATCGTCATGGAGATGGGGCTGATTCATCCGCCCGTAGGCCTGAACATTTTCGTCATCAAGAATATCGCACCGGATATTCCCTTGCGCGACGTGGTATGGGGAGTGATGCCGTTTGTCGGGCTGATGATGCTCGGCGTCGTCGTGCTGTGCATCTTCCCGGAGATCGCAACCTGGTTCGCGGACGCGATCATGGGCGCGAAATAACCGCGTGATCTCGACGGTTGGAACGAGCGGCGATGCTGGATCAGTGCGCTCGAAGCCGGCTGCAGGTCGCATGGCGTCGCGATGCCGCTACCAACTTAGTGTGCGCACATTGTCGGCGAAGACGAAATTCTCGAGATAGCCCGGCGAACCGAGCTGCACGCCTGGCACGATGTCGTCGAGCTTGAAGCCGAATTCAGAGAGACACGGCTGGCAAATCAGCACGATGGCGCCGCCGCGGATCAACTCGGCGATGATTTCGCGCGGGACCTGCGGCATCGAGGCCTTCTTCTCCTGCTCGCCGGTGCGGAGCGCGAGCCTGACCGCGTCGAGATTGAGAAACACGGCCACGGGATGGCCGACCTTCATCATGGCACGGGCAAATTCGAGCCCGGTAGCACCGCGCCAGGAATCCCCCGTGGTCATGTGGAGCAAGAGCGGATGGTTTTCCGGGCTGGCCAAGGCGCCGGTGAGGTCGTCGTGCGCTTTGCCGGGCGGGACCGACGCCATCAGCCCGCCACCGAGGAGAAGACCGAACAGGAAAATGACGATCCGTTGCATGGGTATGACCTCGCTCCAGCCCGTCGGCTCCGTAGGCTTGATGTACTCTCGCCCGAATCGGCTGCAGCGTCCATGGCGGGACCCTTGACCTGGTCGCGCGGACATTGCACGCAACACTAGGCGCGCGCCCGCTCCGTCGCGGCGCGCGCGCAAGCGAGGGTTACCGATGTTTCGGCTGCTATCGATCGCATTGGCATCGGCGATGGTCGCGGTCTCCGCCATTGCCCAGACCGGCGACGAGGGATGGCCGGAGCGACCGATCCGCTTGGTCGTGCCCTTCCCGGCCGGCAGCAGCACGGACATGATTGCGCGCATCGTAGCGCAGAAGCTGAGCCACCGGCTCGGCCAGCAGATCGTGATCGAGAACCGCGCCGGCGCGAGCGGCAATATCGGCGCCGATGCGGTCGCCAAGGCCGCGCCCGACGGCTACACCATAGGCATTGCCACCGCGAGCACGCATGCGGTCGCCGCCAGCCTGAGCACCAACCTACCGTACGATCCAATCAAGGATTTCGCGCCGGTGGCCATGATCGGCAGCCAGCCCTACGTGCTCGTGCTCCAGCCGGCCTTGCCCGCGCGCAATCTCGCCGAGCTCATCGCGCTCGCCAAGGCGAAGCCTGGAACGCTCAACTACGGCTCGGCCGGCGTCGCCAGTCTTGCGCACCTCGCCACCGCACTGTTTGCGAGCATGGCGGGCGTAAACATCGTCCACGTCCCCTACAAGAGCTCGTCGCAATCCATGACCGACATGATCACCGGCCGGCTGGACATGCAGTTTGCGACCATCGCCCCGTCGCTCCCCAATATCCGCGCCGGGCAGTTGCGCGCGCTCGCGACCAGCGGCAAGACCCGCGTCGCGGCGCTGCCGGAGTTGCCGACCGTGGCGGAGGCCGGCCTCGCCGGCTACGAAGCCGCCTTGTGGGTTTCGCTCGCCATGCCGGCCGCCACCCCGCCGACGATGATCGCGCGGCTCAATCGCGAGGTGAATGACATCCTTAAGTCCACCGAGGGGAGCGAGGCGCTGGTTGCGCAAGGCATGACGGCGGAACCCGGCCCGTCCGAAGCGCTCACCGAACGCATCCGTGGTGACATCGAGAAGTGGCGAGGCGTCGCGGTCAAGGCTGGTATTCGCCTCCAGTAACAGCGCTCGTTGAGAGAGCCGTCAGCGATGCACGCCTCGTTGCTCTTAGGATCGACCGCGATCGTGGCGTCCAAGTTCTCGAGATTGTCAATGCCGGCATTGTTGCCAAAGAGTCGCGGCCCGCTCAACGCCCTTGAACCTCGGGCGCAAAGCGGCAAAATGCCCGACCAACAGACAAGAAGCGCGGCGGCGGGTCTTTGACCGTGCGTGCAATCCAGGGAGGATAGGATGATCAAGACTATTTGCATGGGCGCTGGCGCGGCACTAACCATCGTGCTGGTGACGCCACCGGCTGTTGCGTGGGAACCGAACAAGCCGGTGGAGATC
>DATGCX010000128.1:0-40482 GCA_035311445.1 Xanthobacteraceae bacterium
CCGGTTTCGATGCGGTAACCGTAAGGGAGCGCATCCTTGATAGGCTTGAGCTTGGGCAGCACCTCGTTGGTGACATCGGGCGCCTGCACGTTGTCGATGATGTCGCCGCGGACCGTGAGCACGGTATCGCGATTGCGACGCCACAAGATCGGCTCCTCGTATTCATAGTCGAGCCGCGCAAACTGCGACAGCGGCACCGCGACGCCGTTGCGGGTCGCAATCGTGAGCGTCGGCAAGCGATCGAGATCAAGACGCTCGTCCGCAACGGCGCGGGCGACCACATCGATGTGCTCGATGCCCTCGCGATATTGAGTGAGGGGCAGGCCCGACAGCAACGTCTGTAGATTTTGCGCCACCTCCTGCGGGGTCAGGCCGAGGGCGCGGGCGCGGTCCTGATCGACCTCAAGGCGGATCGATTTCACCTGCTCGCCCCAATTGAGATGCGGGTCGATGATCTTGCGGTTCGTCGCCATGACGGCGCGCACGTCCTCGGCGATCGCCCTTACCTTCATGGGATCGGGTCCGACCACCCGGAACTGCACCGGGAAGCCCACCGGCGGGCCAAAATTGAAGCGATCGACCCGGGTACGGGCCTCAGGCAGCGCGCCGTCTGCGAGAGCACGATCAAGCCTCGCCTTGACGCGCTCACGTCCCTCCAGGCTCTTCGTCACGATGACGATCTGGGCGAAGTTCGGGTTCGGCAGCACGGGATTGAGCCCGAGCCAGAACCGCGGCGAGCCCTGACCCACATAGCTGGTGAAGGTCGCGATGTCGGGGTCGCCGGCGAGCAGACGCTCCGCCTGTTTCGCGGTGGCATCGGTGACGCCGATGGCGGTGCCCTCGGGCAACCGCATTTCGAGGAACAGCTCGGTGCGAGTCGAGGTGGGGAAGAACTGCTGTTGGACGAAGCCGAAACCGGCTATCGACGCCAGAAATGTTAGCACCGTGACGGCGATGACGCTGCGACGCCAGCGCAATGCGAATTCGATGGCGCGGCGCAAGGCACGGTAGATGCGCGTATCATAGATGGCGTCAGGATTGTCGCGCGCATGAGCCTTGGCCAGATTGGGCAACAGCGTAAGGCCGAGATAGGGCGTGAACATCACGGCCACGACCCACGACGCCAGCAAGGCAAGGCCGACCACCCAGAAGATGCCGCCGGCATATTCGCCCGCGCTCGATTTTGCAAAGCCCACCGGCAGGAAACCGGCCGCCGTCACCAGCGTGCCGGTCAGCATCGGGAAGGCGGTCGAGGTCCACGCGAAGGTGGCGGCACGGGCGCGGTCGAAGCCCTGTTCCATCTTCACCACCATCATCTCGATGGCGATGATGGCGTCATCGACCAGGAGTCCGAGCGCGATGATCAGAGCGCCGAGGGTGATGCGGTGGAGATCGACGCCGGCCGCGTACATCATGGCGAGCACGATCGCCAGCACCAGCGGCACCGAGAGCGCCACCACGATGCCCGTGCGCCAGCCGAGCGAGATGAAGCTGACCAGCAGCACGATGCCGAGCGCCTCCACAAACGTCTCGACAAACTCTGAAATCGAGTGTTCGACGATGTGGGGCTGATCCGCAATCTGGGTGACCTCGATGCCGACCGGAAGCTCGGCGGCAATCACCTGCATGGCGCGCTTGAGGTCTTCGCCCAGCGTGATGATGTTGGCGCCGTCCTGCATGGACACGCCGAGACCGAGCGCCGGCTTGCCATCCTGGCGAACCAGGAAGGTGGGCGGGTCCTGGTAGCCGCGCTTTCCGGTGGCGATATCGCTTAACCGAAATACGCTTCCGTTGGCCTCAACCGGCACCGCCTGAATGGCATCGAGGCCCGTAAAGCCGCCGGTCACCCGCAGATTGACGCGGTCGGCCGAGGTGTCGACCGAGCCGCCAGCCTGAATCGCGTTCTGCTTGATCACGCTGTCGAACACCTGCTGCGGCGTGATGCCGAGCGTCGCCAGTTTGGCGTGGCTGAACTCGATGAAAATTTTTTCCGGCTGGTCGCCGATGAAGTCGACCTTGTTGACATTGGGAACGCGGAGCAGGCGCTGGCGAATGTCCTCGGCGCGCGCCTTCAGATCGGCGAGGCTGAGGCCGTCTGCCGTGAGCATGTAGATCGTCGAGTAGACGTCGCCGTATTCGTCGTTGAAGTTCGGACCGATGATGCCGGCCGGCAGATCGCCCCTGATGTCGCCGACCTTCTTGCGCACCTGATACCACAAGTCCTTCACCTTGGCGGGCGGCGTGCGATCGATGAGAATGACCTGGATGAACGATACCCCCGGCTGCGAATAGGTTTCGACGCGGTCGAGCCAGGGCAGTTCCTGGAGTTTCTTCTCGATCTTGTCGGCCACCTGGGTCTGCATCTCGGTCGCGGTCGCGCCCGGCCAGGCAACATTCACGATCATGTTCTTGATGGTGAATGAGGGATCCTCGGCGCGACCGAGGTTGGCGTAGGAGTAGGCGCCGGCTGCGCCAAGAACCAGGATCATGAACAGCACCAGAGCGCGGTGCGTGATCGCCCATTCGGAGAGATTGAAGCGCGACATGACGGGGGTTCCTTTCGGGTCAGGTCGGTCCGGTTTCAGCGTCCATCGAGGGCGCGTCCCAGGATGGCGCGCACCTTTTGTCCGGCTTCCAGCATCTGGACGCCGAGTGTGACGATCTCGTCGCCGTCCTCGATGCCCGAGGTGATAAGTGCCGCGACTTCATTGAAGGACGACACCGTGACGGTGCGGCGTTCGAGCATCCCGCGATCGTCGACGCGGAATACTGTCGGGCCGGTGCCGCGGTTGAGGATCGCGGCAAGCGGCACCTTGGCGATCATGGTGTCTGCGGGGCGCGAGAGCACGACCGTCGCGGTCATGCCGAGCGCCACTGTGTCGTCGGGATTCTCGATGGTGAACCGGGCCGCATAGGTGCGTGTGGCGGCGTCGGCTTGCGGCGACAACTCGCGCAGCCGTGCCGAAAACCGACGGTTCGGGTCCGACCACAGCCGCACGCTCGCGTCCGACTGCCGCGCTTCACTGAGCCGCGTCTCCGGCAGCGCCACCACGGCTTCCATTTCGCCGCGATGCGCAAGCCGCGCAACGGCTTGGCCGATCGCTACCACTTGGCCGGCTTCGGCGAGCGTTGCGGTGATCACGCCGTCGGCATCAGCCTTGAGGTCCGTATAGGCAAGCTGGTTGTGCGCGAGGTCCAGCGCGCGTTGCGCCCGCTCCATCCGACCCTCGGCCTCGTCCTTAGCGGCCTTCTTGCGCTCGTAATCCGCAACCGCCGCATAGCCCCGGGTCCGCAGATTCTGGTAGCGCAGTTCGTCGGCGGCGGCCTGTGCGAGATTCGACGTAGCGGCCGTGAGTTCGGCATCGGCGCTTTCCACCTGAAGCTGGAGGTCGCGCGGATCGAGCCGCGCTACGACATCGCCTGCGCGAACGCGGTCGCCCACGTTGACGAGCCGGGCCACGATCTTGCCGGCGACCCTGAAGCCGAGGTCCGTTTCGTAACGTGCCCGCACGACGCCGGCGAATTCACGACTTTCGTCAGCGGGAGCGAATGTCACGCGCTGGACCTGTACCGGGCGTGCCGGCGGTGCGGTTGCGGATGTCGCCGCATCGTTGCAGGCGGCGAGAGCAGGGGCGAGGGCCATCAGGGCCAACATCGCCACGATGCGCGGTCTTGCGATACTTGCGGTGTGCAGAAGCGAGAGCGGCGAGGGCATGATGGCACTCCTTTGCGGTGGGTTGCTGTGGTGGCGGCCCCTCTTCGGAAGGAGTCGCAAGTGATTTCTAATGACTGACGAAATCCATTTTTCGTCACATGTCAGACAGAATCCCGCCTCGGCTGAGTTTGACATGGAACTACCGGGGTGTGATGGCGCGGAGAATGAAGCGAACGGACGCGCGAGCTTCGGCTTCCAGGTCCTGGCCTTCCTCCAGGCACTGTCCGATCACCATTGGGTGGGTGAAGGCAATGAGCGAACGAAAGATCAGGTCGGCAGTCTCGTGAGGCTCGACAGGCTCGAATTCGCCAGCCTCAATGCCGTCGCGCAGGATCACCTCCACCACGGTACGCATCACATCTTTATGTGCCCGAATGGCGTCCCAGCTCAGCTCGATCGCCGCCAGGACCATGTCGTTGACACGCTGATCGGTGAGGACATTTTCCTTATGATAGGCGAGGATTTCGAGGATCAGCCGCTCGATGCGAGGGCCGGCCGGCCCCCTGGCGCGTGCCACCGCCCAGGCTTGGTCTTCTACCTCTACCAGGCAGCGTTGGCAGATCGCCTCCACGATCGCGTTCTTGGAAGGGAAGAAGCGGTAAACATTGGCGGGCGACATACCCAGCTCGGAGGCAATGTCCGCGACCGCAGTCTTGGCGAAGCCAATCCGCCGAAACAGTGTCTCGGCGGTCGTGATGATCCGCGCCCGCGTGTCGTCTGGTTTGGCTCTGACCTGTGGATTCATGGCAATCGCTCGCTTGCGTGAAGCCAACCGACCACTGGCATGCTGACTACTGACGAATTTAATAATTCGTCACAAGACCGAGGTCAACCCTGTCAGGAACGCCGATACGATCACATCTGCGTTATCGGCGAGCGAGGCTACGCGCAACATGTCCATGGGACAGGTTATTGTCGACACCAGGATCATGCGCTCTTCCTGCGAACCAAAGCGTAGATGATGAGCGCCGCGAAAACAACGATCCCCGGAAGAAGCACGTAATCGAGATAGCCCGCCCACGCCGACAATCCGATCGCGCCGAACAAGACCACTAAAATCGGAGAGAAGCAGCATACGACTGCGGCGACCGCTCCGACGATGCCGACCGTCAGCATGCGTGTTTGCGTCATGGCGTAGATGCTACTGCTTCCCCCTCAACAGACAAACTGCAACAGCGTCGCATGACTGGTATAATCGGCCCATGAGAAAGTCCGAGACGTCGAACTTCGCGCGTTATCAGCGCATTGCGCGGTTTTATGATCTGCTGGATCTGCCGTTTGAATACGGTCGCTACCGCAAGATCCGGCCGCAGCTCTTTGCCGGACTTTCGGGCTTTATACTGGACGCGGGCGTGGGCACGGGACGCAATTTCCCGTTTTATCCGCCCGGCGCAAAGGTTACGGGCATCGATCTCAGCCCGGCGATGCTGGCGCGTGCCGCCCGCCGGCGTCCTTCGGCCGGCGCCGACATCGAGCTGCGCCAAATGGATGTGACGCGGCTCGATCTGCCGGATCGCCATTTCGATGCGTCGATCGCGACGTTCCTGTTCTGCGTTCTTCCGGACGAATTGCAGGTCCGGGGATTGCGCGAACTTGGGCGCGTAACAAAACCGGGAGGCGTCATTCGCCTCCTCGAGTACACCCGCCCCCAGGGCGCCTTCCGTCGCGCGATGACCAGGCTGTGGGAGCCCTGGGTCTATTGGGCCTATGGCGCGGGTTTCGATCGCCGGACCGAACAGCATATTCCAGAAGCCGGATTGCGACTCGTTCAATCCCGCTTCGTGGTGGATGATCTCATCAAGATCCTTGAGACGCGCGGCACCGGATGAGGCGAAATCCGTTCCCTTCGAGGCGGCTGGTCGGCTACGCGCTCACATACGCCGAAGCGCTTCCGCCGGCAGCATGCGCACCGCCCGCCACGCCGGAAACAGAGCTCCGAGGATACACAGCAGGAAAGCTGCGCCTACCACCGGGGCGATCAGCCCGATACCTGGTTGGAGTGAGATCAGATTGCCGATTGTCGGTATGCGATGAAACGCAGATGCGGCGAAAAAACTCAACAGCACGCCGACCGCACAGCCGATCGCGCAAAGCATTATTCCCTCGATCACAATTGATTTTATGATCTGTCCGTTGGTCCATCCGACCGCCGCAAAAATGCCGATCTCGCGCGTTCGCTCCTGCGTCGCCATAGCCAATGCCGTCAGTACGTTGAGCGCGCTCATGGCGACCGCGATGATCGCGACCGCAAGCGATGCAGCTTCCGCGATTGCAAAATTGCGATCATTATCGAGAACTTCGTTGGTGGTCGCAGCTACGACATTGCCCAAGCCGTCGATTTCCCCACGTATGCGCTCGAGTTCATCGTGACTGTGAGCGCGTTCGATCTTGACGTGAGCAATAGTCACCTGGTGCGGCCGGTAGTTCGCCTCTTGCAGATCGATAAGCGGTACAAGAGCCAGGCCACGATTGACGACTGTCGTGTAGCGGGCGACTCCAACGATACGGAAGGTTTGGCCGAAGAGGTCCAGCTCGTCATTAAGTTCTTTTCCGAGGGACGCTGCCGCCGTGTCGCCAAGCACAGCGACGTGGCGTTCCCCGGCGGTCGGGATACGCCCTTCGCGCAATGGCACCTTTTTCCATAGATAGCTCGCGTCCGGCCATCCGAGGGTCAGGACGCTTTTAACGGAGCTGTTGGGCGCAAATGCAACAAGTTCGCCTGACACGTTTGCAACGCCGTGGATCGCCGCTATTCGTTCGACGATCTGCTCCGGGATCAAGCCGCCGAAGATGTCGGAAGCGCCCTTCTGCATCACCACAAGGTCGTCACCGATCTCATCCGTGGCTTCGCGCGCACTGTCCTGAATGTTCCGCGAGAGCGCCACCAGTGCAAGAGCGCTGCCCACCGCCAGCCCGATGCCGAGGACGGACAGGAAGGTACGGATCGGTCGTCGCTTGAGATTGCGAAGCGCGAGGCTGAAAAGAGTCATGTTTTTATCTTGGTCCCGATCGGCCCTGACATCAACGTCCGCAGGCTATCTTCGACAATGGCGCCGTCTCGAAGACGAATCCGTCGGGTACACCGGGCCGCGAGCGCATCGTCGTGGGTGACCAAAACGATCGCCATGCCGGTCATTTCATGCAGATTGAACAACAGGTCCGCGATTTTCGCCGCGCTGGCGCTGTCGAGATTCCCGGTCGGCTCGTCGGCGAGCAGCAGCTTCGGCTCATTGACAATGGCGCGGGCGATGGCGACCCGCTGGCGCTCGCCTCCCGAAAGCCTTGTGACCAGGTGGTGCGGCCGATGATCGAGCCCGACATGGCCGAGCACCATCCCGGCGCGCGTATAACGGTGCTTTGGCGACAGGCCGCGGCCAAGCAGCGCAAGTTCCACATTCTCCAGGGCGGTCAGCGTAGGAATGAGGTTGAATTCCTGGAATACGATGCCGATACGCAGGCGCCGCAACCACGCCCAATCCCTTTTCCTGCGAATCGCCCGCCCCTCCCAAATCACGTGCCCGGAGGTGGGATAGTCAATGCCGCACAGGATATTGATCAGGCTGCTCTTGCCGCTGCCGCTCGCGCCGACGATCGCGAGGCAGTCCCCCTCTCTGATTTGCAGATCAAGGTTTCTCAGCGCAGGTATTGCGCCCCTATCATAAATACGGCTGACGCGGCGCAACGCGATCAGCGATCTTGCGCCAGAAGACTTGAAAAGAGCGGTACGCCGGTCGATGGCAATCATGCCGGGCCGACCTCGTTGAATATACAGTAAACTCTTGCGGTCGTGGGGTTGTTGCCAATCCGGGCCGCACCACTTCGTGCTGACATAGGCCTACATTCGTACCGCCCAATAGACACTATATGGCATTGCCCACCGGGGTATCCAGGCGAAGCACGCGGAGCGCAGCCGGCCGACCCTGGATTGGGACGTGGTGCCGGGCGCCGGCAGAGCAGACTTTACCATCGGATTCCGCGCGTGGCGGGCTAGTTCCCCGCACTTGCGTCAACACCCATGTCCGCCCTTCACGCAATGCCAACCATTTTTCCGCCCACCCGTTCCCGCGGGACTGCGGCGGCTGTCATTCCACCCTTTCTCGTTCAATAAGACCACCGCTCAATATGGGTTGCAAATCGATTACGGTTTCGGTGGAGTCGCTCGCCGAGAACATTCCATCGGGAGAAATCATGCCCCAGTCCGCCGCTGCCGAAAAATCGTTCGATTTTACGCCCCTGCTGGCGGCCGGATTGCCGGCTCCGGCGATCAAATGGAACGGATTTCCCAAGTACAATTTCATTGGCGGCCACAATGACGCTGAGCAGGTTCCGGTTGACGAATTGATCGCGGCCGCCGCGGCGGTACTTAAGCGCGAGGGCAAGACGCTCGCCACCTATGGGCTTGAAAGCGGCCCGCTCGGCTACCGACGGCTGCGAGAGTTCCTGGTCGAGAAGCTCAAGCAGGATGTCGGGATTTCCTGCGCGGTCGATGAAATTCTCATCACCTCGGGGTCCCTGCAGGGGATCGAACTCGTCAATGGCATCCTGCTTTCGCGCGGTGACACCGTGCTGGTTGAGCAGGTCACCTATTTCGGCTCGCTTAGCCGTCTTGCGCGGCTCGGCGTCAATGCCGTCGGGGTGCCGCTTGACCACGAGGGGTTGCGCATGGATGCGCTGTCTGCTGCGCTCGACGAGCTGAAGGGACGTGGCATCCGTCCGAAGTACATCTACACGATCCCCACCGTGCAAAATCCGACCGGGACCATCATGAGCGAGCAGCGCCGGGTGGAGCTGCTGGGGCTTGCGGAAACGCACGACGTGCCGATCTTCGAAGATGACTGCTATGCAGACCTGATTTGGGACGGCAGGCGGCCACCTGCGATCTACGCGCTGAGCAAGAGCCGCAACGTCATTCACATCGGCTCATTTTCCAAGTCGATCGCGCCGGCGCTGCGGGTCGGGTATGTGGTGGCGGACTGGACGGTGCTGTCGCGCATGCTGCCGCTCAAGACCGACGCCGGCTCGGGCGCACTCGAGCAGATGGTGCTTGCTGAATATTGCGCGCCGCATTTTGCTGCCCATGTACCGGAACTGACCCGTGCATTGCGGAAAAAACTCGAAACCCTGATGGATGCGCTCGCTGAACAGTTCGGCACGGCAGCCGAATTCGACGATCCCAAGGGCGGCATTTTCTTATGGGTCAAGCTGCCTGACGTGGTCGACACCCAAAAGCTCGCGCAGGCCGCGCTCGCGGCGGGTGTCGCTATCAATCCAGGCTTCGAATGGTCGCCCGACAAGCTGCATGGCAAGAGCCGGCTGCGCATGTGTTTCGGCAATCCATCGCACGCGGAAATTCGCGAAGGCGTCGCTGTGCTCGCTGATGTGTGCCGCCGCGAATTCGGTGTGCCGAGCCGGATCGCGAACGTGGAGAAATCCGCCAAGCGCTCTTGAACCATCGTTTCGATCGACGGTCGAATGCGGAATTGTCTGCGTCGTTCAACACGCGTTCGCGCTCAGCTGCGCCGGGGAACCGTCATTCCGGAACCGACGAAAAGTTCCCGGATCACGTCCTAGTGATGCGAAAAGTGCCGCAGCGTACTTTTCACAGTTTGGCCCTAAACGCGGTACCTAAGTACGTGCCATCAGCATCAACCAGGGGCGGGGACGGGTGATCGGCCGAGGCATCGGCAATCGCCTCGCTTTTGGTACGCCTCCAACGATCTAGAAAGTGGAGTTGTGCGATGACTGTGACGAATCCCGACTTCGATAAGGCAACGCAGGAAATGACGCTGATTCCCACGGAAGTTGTGGGGTTGGCACGAAAGCAGATCGAGTCCCTGCTGGACGTCCAGAAAGAGATGATGCAAGCGCTCGAAGACATCAATCATGAATTGTTTGCGCGTGCTCAGAAGGAAGCCGAACTTGCGTCCAAGTTCGTGGGCAAGCTCGCCGGCGCACGGTCGGTTCCTGATGCAACGACGACCTGTCAGGAATGGGCCAGCAAGGAGATGGAACTCCTGGCTGCCGACGGCAGGCATATGTTCGAGCATGGCGGAAAGCTCCTGCACGCCAGCCGGCGACTGTTCACCGAGAGCATGCAGAGCGCCGGACACTAACGAGGCTTCGCGTCAGACCGACGAGGCATATCGGTGTCATTCCCGCGAAAGCGGGCGATCCAGTATCCCTCAGCGTCGCAGGGCTACTGGATCGCCCGCCTTCGAGCGTGTGAAATAATTCTGACCTCATCCTGAGGAGCGCCCGCAGGGCGCGTCTCGAAGGATGGCAAGAGGCTCGGCTGAGCGCGCGGCCATCCTTCGAGACGCCCACACGCTCCTTCGCGGGCGATGACACTCACATGTCGTGTCGTGAAAACTTGACGCATTTACGGCAACTGCTGTTCGTTAAGGCGGGCTAGATTTAGAACTCGCCACTAAAATTGCGTGCGCAGGCGGGCTCCGAGGATGGAGACCGGGCCGCGATCGCGATTGAAGGCGGGATTAACGACGAATTGATAGTCCGCCGTCAGTCGCCAACTGCCGATCGGCAGACTGTAATACGTCTCCAAAATCTCCTCCTGGCCGGGATGCGGCAACTGCCCGTCACCGACCAGAATGCCGAGCCCGCCGGCGTTAAGGTAGGCCTTGTGCGCACTCGAAATGCCGTTGGCCACGCCGGCGATTCCGAAGGTGTCGTCAGGCCGGCCCCAAAGCTTGCCGGCCAGCGAAAGGCCGGCCGACGCGGTCCGATCGATATCGGTGAATTCGTAGGGTTCCACGTTACCGCCCGCAAACCCCGCGCGGGCGAAGAACCCAACGTTCGGAACGATCTGCTGCTCGAAATTCAGGTTGACCCCGCTGCGGCTGGCGTAACGACGGACATCGGCTGTGGCGGGCGTGATCCCGTTTTGCTGCGCAAGCGCGATTGCATCATCATAACGTCCCATCCGTGCGCGACTGAGGAACCCCACAACGGTGAACTTGCCGGGATGGTCGGCAATTTCGTGCCGGCGCTCGAGCTCATAGACGGTCTGGAACTGCTCGAAGTGATGATCAAGCTCAACGCTGTTGGGGACCTTCGACATGTCGAACAGGCCGGCGCGCAGTGTCCATTTGTCGTGATACCATTCGGCCGCGGCTCCGTAGGTGTAGCCCCAGGCGTCGGCGGCGTAGTCGAAAGTCCCGGCGTCCACCAGCGACCAGTTCATGAAGTCGCCACGAGGGTCGTGGGCATACGAAATTGTATCGAAGATATCCGAGACACTGAATTTTCCGACCGTCAAGACGAGGCGATCACTGGTCTGGCTCCCGGCGAATTGGTTGATTCCGGATTCGATCTTCTCGGTATCGCCGCCAAGATTGAATGTCTGCCGGACAAACGCGCGAGGCACCCGAAAATACGGCACGTCGCTGCCAATCTTGTATGCCTCGCCACTGGGGTATCCTGCGACGCCGAGCGTGTTGCTCAGGCCGAACCCCTGATCGAGCTCCGGATCGATCCAAAGCTCTGCGCCTTGCCACAGCCGCCGCCCGACATAAAGCGTGACATCCCAGGTCTCACGGCCGGCATTGGAATCCAGACTGTTGGCGCCCCGATAGGGGGCGTGAAACGGCGCCGCGTATTGGCTGAGGAACGTCGTCTGGCCATGGACGACCCAATTGTCCGTCTCAATCGCCGGCGGTAGCGGTTTGGTCCAGTCGAGTTTCGAAGTGTCGCCCAGCCGGTAGTTCAAGCCAACGCGGAGTTGGTGAGTGGACAGGTTCGACTCAAACCTTTGTCCACTGAGCGGAAACACCGTGCTGGAACTGCCGAACTGGCCATACAGATACTCGATCGTTGCGGTCCAGTCGGGCAGCAGCGGCGCCTCTATACCGGCACCGACTGTCCACCCGACCCGCCCCATGAAAGACGTCTCGACCGCGCCAGGAGGCGGCCCGAATGCTGGGGCGGGACTGAGTTGAGTACGCGTGAGCTGCTCGTAGGTCCACGCCAGTCCGCCGGTTGCGAAGTAGAGCCAGCCATCGGCCTGATAGCCGAGACGCCCCCGCACGGTGCCGAACATGAGCAGCGCATCGGCGTAATTCACCGCGCCGGTCACCGGCGAAAAGAAGCTGTGACTGGGCTCGACAAAGCTTGGAAAGGATACATCCGCCTCGAATCCAGCGACGATTCTCGATCCTAACCCATAGTTGTAGCCGGCCGTGAGGCCACCGAAGTGGCTGCCGTGACCGTTGTTGATGTCGTAGGGCTGGAAGAAATCGAGCGATCCTGCAAGGTCCGGCGCGCCATTCGGCTGGGTCGCCGTCACCGCCGAATGGCCACCCGACAAACCCGCGTGGGCGCCGATGTAAAGGCCGGTCCAATCGGAGCTGGCCCCCCCGGACGATTCAGAAGGCGATTTGACGGCCGCTTTCGCGTACCACCCGACCGAAGAATCCGCTGCGTGCACGCCCTTGCCGGACGCCAGTACAACCACTGCAAGGCTCTGATACAGCAATTTCTTCAAGGCAACGCTCGGTACGGATGAAGGCGGGCGACTGCGGCACCAAAGGGCCGGCGCACCGACATGGCGTACTACAGCGCATCTTGCAAGCGCACGTCCTTATTTCAATCGTATGATGGACTCAGCCGCCCGACAGCCCTGGAATGGCCACCCCGACCGCCTGCAGGATCAGCAACATATTGAGCGTCAGCACCACCACTGTTCCGACGAGCGCCGCCAGATTGGTCACCCGCCCATTGGCGAAAGGGCCCATGATGTCGGGACGGCGGGTGAACATCAGGAGCGTGATCATCGGGAGCGGCAGCGCAATCGAGAGGACGACCTGGCTGATGACCAGAGCCTTGGTGGCGTTGACACCGAGTGCCACCACGATGAACGCCGGCAACATCGTAACAAGGCGGCGCACCGCGATGGGAATGCGGAAGCCGACAAACCCCTGCATGATCGCCTGGCCCGCCATGGTGCCCACGGTCGAACTCGATATGCCGGACGCGATGAGGGACAACAGGAAAAGGCTGGCCGCGGCGCCACCGAGCAGCGGCGTCAATGTATGATAGGCCGTTTCGATCTCAGCCACATCGCTGTGGCCGGCATGGAAGGCGCTTGACGCCATCATCACCATCGCCATGTTCACGATGCCTGCGACCGTGAGCGCGATCACGACTTCCTGGTTGGAGAAGCGCAGCACCCGACGTTTCTCGCTGTCACTGCGCATCGGCGTGCGCGCCTGCGTCAGGGCAGAGTGCAAATAGACCGCATGCGGCATAACGGTGGCGCCGATGATGCCGACCGCGAGCAACAGCGCCTGGCCGTCCGCGATCTGCGGCACCACGGTGTGAAATGCCGCCGCGCCCCAATCGACCGGGGCAATGAATAGCTCGACCAGATAGCAGAGCGCTATGACTCCGACGAGGCCGCCGATGATAAGCTCGATCGGTCGGAATCCCGAGCGTTCGAACATCAGGATGCCGTAGGTGATACAGGCGGTGATCGCCATGCCGACAAGCAACGGCATCTGAAACAGCAGTGCAAGCCCGATGGCACCGCCAAGAAATTCAGCCAGGTCGGTCGCCATCGCGGCGAGTTCGCTGACGATCCACATCACCCATGCGACGGGCGCCGGAAATTCATCGCGGCACATTTCGGCCAGGTTGCGACCGGTGACAATGCCGAGCTTTGCCGACAGGGCCTGAAACAGCATGGCGATCAGGTTGGCGGCCAGGACCACCCAAAGGAGATCGTAGCCATATTTGGCGCCGGCCTGGATGTTGGTGGCGAAGTTACCCGGGTCCACATAGGCGATCGAGGCGACCACGGCCGGCCCGACGAAGGCCAAGTAGGCCGAGAACCCGCTGCGTCGGTTGCCCAGCACCTCCCGGGCGGCGGCAACGCTGCGTGCAGTGAGCGAGCCGGGACCCGCCATTGCGATATCCCACGACGGGCCCCCCGGCATTGCACCCCGCGTTAATCCAGCCTTGCGCTTAGAGTGTAGCATAAGCTACATCATATGTATGATACGCCTATTGTCAATAGGGACTACACTTTATGTATTGTATAACACTTTCACGTGCGAATACGACCACGTTGGATTGCGTCCCGCTGGTATCTCGGGCAACGTGATTGCCGGCAAGGCAATCCACTTTCATGCGACGAAGATGTAGCGGCGGCTGACGGCGAAGCGTCAACCTCATCGCGGAGATGCGAGCCGTTCGATGCGATTTCAGTGGCCGACGAACAGTCCCGGAAGCGGCACACCGAGTTCGTGCAGGATCAGGAACACATTGAGCATCAACACCACCACCGTTCCGACGAGCGCAGCCAGATTGGTCACCCGTCCATTGGCGAAAGCGCCCATAACGTCGGCGCGGCGGGTGAACATCAGGAGGGCGATCATCGGAAGCGGCAGCGCGATCGAGAGGACGACCTGGCTGATGATCAGAGCCTTGGTGGCATTGACGCCGAGTGCTACCACCACGAAGGCTGGCGCCATGGTGACGAGGCGTCGCACTGTGACGGGAATCCGGAAGCCGACAAAGCCCTGCATGATGATCTGGCCCGCCATGGTGCCCACGGTCGAGCTCGATATGCCGGACGCAATGAGGGATAACAGGAAGAGGCTGGCCGCGGCACCGCCAAGCAGCGGCGTCAACGTATGATATGCCGTTTCGATCTCGGCGACATCGATGTGACCCGGAAGGTCACCCACCTCGCTGTGACCGATGTGGAAGACGCTTGACGCCATCATCACCATCGCCATGTTCACGAGACCGGCGACTGCGAGCGCAATGATGACCTCCTGATTGGAGAAGCGTATCACCTGACGCGTCTCGGCGTCGTTGTTCACCGGCGTGCGCCCTTGCGTCAGCGCAGAGTGCAAATAGACAGCATGCGGCATAACCGTGGCGCCGATGATGCCGACCGCGAGCAGCAGCGCCTGGCCGTCCGCGATCTGCGGCACCACGGCGTGAAACGCCGCCGCGCGCCAATCGACCGGGGCGATGAACATCTGGATCAGATAGCACAGCGCGATGAGGCCGACGAAGCTGCCGATGATGACCTCGATCGGTCGGAATCCCCAGCCTTCGAACATCAGGATGCCATAGGCGATGCAGGCGGTGATCGCCATGCCGATAAGCAGCGGCAGCTGAAACAGCAGCGCAAGCCCGATGGCACCGCCAAGAAATTCGGCCAGGTCGGTCGCCATCGCGGCGAGTTCGCTCACAACCCACATCACCCATGCCACGGGCACCGGAAATTCGTCGCGGCACATTTCGGCCAGGTTGCGGCCGGTCACAATGCCGAGCTTTGCCGACATGGCCTGAAACAGCATTGCGATCAGGTTGGCGGCCAGAACCACCCAAAGGAGATCGTAGCCGTATTTGGCGCCGGCCTGGATATTGGTGGCGAAGTTACCAGGGTCCACATAGGCGATCGAGGCGACCACGGCCGGCCCCACGAAGGCCAAATAGGCCGAAAGCCCCCTGCGTCGCCCTGCCAGCACATCCCGCGCGGCTGCAACACTGCTTGCAGTCAGCGAGCCGGGACCGGCGGCGATCGCGACATCCCACGACGCGCCCCCCTTCGCAATTCCATCCCGGCTCGACCCGGCTTCGCCATTGGAATGTAGCATGTGCTGGATCGTATGTATGATGCGCCCACTGTCAATGGCAACTACACTTTATTAGCTCGTTAACACTTTGACGTGGACGTGCGAATATGCTCACGGTTGGTTGGGATGGCGGGGCAACGCGGGGTTTCCATGGCGGCGATTGGAGCGTCCAACAAGGCACGCAAGGCAAAGGAACAGGGCGTAAACGGCGACCTCCCTACCGAGGTCGCCCAGGCACGCCGCTTTGGCAAGACGAGGTCGGCCCAGTCGAGCGCGCTGCTCGAAGACTACGTTGAGCTTATCGCGGACCTTTTGGCAAGCGCCGGGGAGGCCCGCCCGACCGATATTGCGCGGCGGCTCGGCGTCTCGCATGCCACGGCCATCAAGACGATAACCCGATTAAAGCGCGCCGGCTTGGCGACCGCCCGCCCCTATCGCGGCGTGTTTCTGACGGAAGCCGGAAACGCCCTGGCGCACCGTGTACGCTCCCGCCATCGACTGGTGGTCGACGTGCTGCGCGCGATTGGCGTTCCGGCCGAAGCGGCCGAAGGCGACGCCGAGGGCATCGAGCATCACGTCTCGGAGACGACGCTGAAGGCGTTTGACCGTTTTTTGAAATCCGCTGAGGGGAAGTAGCCGGAGCCCGGTCGCCTGTATCGAGCGGAGCGAGATTCAGGGAAGTCCTCTATATTCGCAAATGTCTATGTTCGCAAAATGTCGTTGCGGGATTTCGCTGCGCTCCATCTGGGCTATACATGCGATTAAAATGGGCCTTGGCAGGATGACCGGCCTGGAATATTCGCAATTGCGCCATGTTTTTGCCCAAGTTGATCACCGAACCGCCCAATCGTCTCGCCTCCAGCCGGCCCAATGGCGGGCTGCTGCCACCCAGGTTGACTCCGTCCGTGTGATGGCGACAACAACTGCTCATGCGCGTGCATGACGACCACATTGATTGGAGTTGGCAGGGCAAGGCGATTCGTGTGGGTGTTACCCGCGTGGGCAGCGGCCCCACCATCCTGATGCTCCCGGCGCTAAGCTCGATCTCAACGCGCGGCGAGATGCGGCCGCTGCAGAAGCGCCTTGCCCCGGGATACGCGACGGTAGCGATCGACTGGCCGGGATTCGGCGATGCGCCGCGTCCCGCCATCCAATGGCAGCCAGATGCCTACCGGGCATTCCTGGCAGAAGTGCTGGAGCAAGTGGTTGAACGACCGTTTGCCACCCTCGCTGCCGGACATGCGGCAGGCTATTGCCTGGGGGCTGCCCGTGCTCGGCGGGGCAAGACGGGCCGGCTGTGCCTGATGGCGCCGACATGGCGCGGCCCGCTGCCGACCGTATTTGGCAAGCGACACAATGTGTTCGGCCGTATCGCGCGCGCCGGCGACCTGCCGGGGGTAGGCGAGTTGCTTTACCGCCTCAATGTGAATCCTTTCATGGTGCGGATGATGGCGCTGGGCCATGTCTACCGCGATCCGGGGGCGCTGGCGAACCGCGTACTGGCAGAGAAGCTTGCCGTAACCCGGGTGGCTGGCGCTCGTCACGCCTCGATCCGTTTTGTGCTGGGCGAGCTCGACCCGATGCTGAGCCGCGAGGAATTTCTCAATATTGCCAAGCAAGTGACAGAGCCGATTCTGGTCGTGTATGGGGCCGATACACCAGAGAAGTCCAAGGCCGAGATGGCGGAACTTGCCGCCCTGCCCAACGTCCGCGCGGTGCTGCTGCCGGCAGGCAAGCTTGCGGTGCATGAGGAGTTTGCCGACGAGGTGGCGGATACGTTACGGGGGTTTCTTGGCAGCGGCTGAGGTGGGGGCGTAGCGGCCATCACTGGCCGTCAAGGTTCGGAGCGTCCATTATTCCTCAGAACTGTCATCGCTCTCTAGCTCGCTAGAATTCCTCTAAATAAGAGCCTTTCTAAATGAGAATTCCTCTAAATTAGGTGGCTTTTGTAAATAAGAATTCCTGTAAACAAGAATCCCTCGAACAAGAATATCCAGGTGGGACCACGGAAGTCGCGCGACTAGTCAAACCTGGACGTCTCCCGGATCGAATGCGGCCGCGGTATGTAGGGGGCGAATTCGACCCGATAACAAGCCGCTCATTGTGTCCGAAAAAGCCGTTGCCCGCGCTCAGTAGTTATGAGCGGAATGAGCCTACTGGGGTTTTGCTTGCACAACAGCGAGCCCTGCCTGAATGAAGCCAGCACCGAATTTCCTGGGAGGCTGCCATGACAATAGTGCCATCGATCAAGCCGCTGATTTGGTTTTCCGGCGTGATTCTGGTTGGTGCAGGGGGAGCACATGCACAAACGCCGGAACTCAAGGGACCGGTGGCAAAGCCGCTCCTGAACCTCGATCTCGCGCCTGAGATGGACAGCGTCCAGGACCGTGTCATGCGGATGCAACTCACCACCTACGAGCCTGGTGCCTCGAACAAGCGGCACAGCCATAAGGATCGGCCTGAAGTGGTTTACATCCTGTCGGGAAGAATCATCGAGCATCGCGGCGACGACGCCAAGGAATACGGGCCCGGCGATGTATTCACGGCTGACCGCAACACCAACCACTGGATGGAGAACAAAGGCACCGTACCGGCCGTCATGCTGGTGACCGGCATCGCCAAAAAAGAGTGATATTATCACGCCGTAACTGCATCAATCGAGGCCATTTCGGAGCGCCGGAGCGAAAGGGGGGACCCGAAATCCATAGCCCTCGGTCGGGGGTCAATGGATTCCCGGCCCGCCGCTTCGCGGTGCCGCGGAATGACAGCCCAGAATATCCGCGAACGAAGCGCCTCTGCACCCAAATCGGGCGCCTACGAGCCCAGGCAGCGGTTCATGAAATCCCGACGCTGCTCTCCGTGCACTTTTTGCGCGACCGCCTGCTTGAGACAGGCAAGGCGTGCCTCGCTGACGCATACCGCGATGTAATCCTCCATTTCGGCTCCGCGCACACCCTTGGCGGCGGCATTCTGGCGGCAGGACAAGCGCTTTTTCTCGATGGTGGCCGGCGATGATTCGTCGGGTTCTGCCGCGGCCGGGGCGACCGCGACCGGCGTCGCCGGAACCGAAGGCTCGATCTGGCTGACCGTCAACTTACCGGCCGGCGGAGCTGAGCCGGGCTTGGAGCCAGGCGAGGTGAGGGGCGTGGCCGGTCCGATCGGGGCCGCCGGGACCCCTGAAACAAGCGCCGCCGCGCCAGGGGGAGGTTTAGAAGGGGTGGCAAGTGCAACCGGCTTTGCATTCGCCGACGCTGTCGTTGCCGGCAGGCCACCGCCGGAGGCCACCTTGGCTTCCAACGCATTGAGGGCGCGGTATGGATCGACCAGTCCATAGCCGAACATGCTATCGCGGCCAGGGACACCGAGGTCCCTCGCGGTTGAGAACAGGACTTCCTCCAGCGTGGCAACATCGAGAGCCGGATTGCGCTCAAGGATAAGGGCCGCGGCGCCGCTGACATGGGCGGCCGCGACTGAGGTTCCGGTGGTGAAGTTATAGGTGGCGCGCGGCGCAGCTTCGAGCACGTTGACGCCTGGTGCCGCAAGTGCGACATGAGGCCCCTGATTGGCCTGCGGCATGAGCTTGTCGTTTTCGTCAACCGCCGTCACGGCGATCACGTTTTCGTCCGCGGCCGGATAAAGAGGAGGCGACTGCGGCCCCATATTGCCTGCCGCCGCGATCAACACCACGCCCTTGTCGTGCGCTTTCTTCAGCGCAAGCTGAAGCATCGGATCATAAGGCCCGGCAAAGCTCATGTTGATGATCCGCACGCCTCTTGCGATCGCCCAATCGATGCCCGCAACTATATTCTGTGTGGTTGCCTGCTGGGGATGCTGGGCATCCGGGCTGAACGCATGGATGGCCAGAATGCGGGCGCGTGGCGCAACGCCCAGCAGTCTGCGGTGCGCCACGATCGCACCCGTCATGCCGGTCCCATGCTCGTCCGGCTTATCGGCCGTGGCGACGGCGTCGAACTGACCGGCGATTGAGCCCGCGAGGTCCGGATGCGCGGCATCGACCAGGGAATCGATGATGGCGACGGCCACGTTCGCTCCCGAGGCAATGCTGTGGGCATCGTGGAGATGGAGCTTATCAACCACGTATTGCGCCGGGTCGCCCTTTGATGGCGCCGCCGCTTGGGTGTCCTGCTGCAGGAGAAAGACGTAGTTCGGCTGCGCGATCCCGATTTTCTCGGCTTCAAGCGTCCGCACCACCTCCTCGACCTGCTGCCCATTGGCGATTCGGAAGTGAACAAGCCTGCCCCCCGACAGCGACAGATTCTGGGAGGCTATCTGGGTCAGGCCCATCCTCCGCGCGGCGGCGTCCAAAGCCTGTGGCGAGACCTCCGAGCCCAAATGGACGATTAATTCGTTGGAAACGAAGCGGGTTTCGCCGCGCGGCGGCACGCCGGTGAAGCCGGCTTCACCGGGAAATGGCCGGTAAGGCAGTCCGTTGCGAGCGATCGCATTCTGGAAGGGGCGCCCGATCGGGAGCCCATTGCGCAGGAGCGCGCGCTCCTGCCCCAAGCCCGCGGGATTGTGCGGGAGGGCGTGGCCCGGTCCGGCGCGGGCCGGATCGTGCTCCAACCCATGACCGCGTTGCTGGCCCGGCACTTCATCTGCCGGGTGACCGACCGGACGGCCGTGCGGTGCCAAACCGGCATGCGGTCCGACGGCAGCGCGTGGACCCGAAAACGCTGCCCCTCTCGCGGCGGCGGGCTCCACAGCCGCGTTTCCGGCACCCTTGATGGCGACCGCGCCCCTATGACTCCTGACGGCAGATGCACCGTTGACGTGACAAAGAGTTATCGCCGGCACAACGCAAGCAAGGAAAAGCAAATGCCGCATCGTGAGCGTGTGACGCTCCGGCCGATTCGTGCGCTGGTGCATGCAGTCCTCTCCGCCACCCCGCATGCATTAGGTCTTAAATGCGTCAGCTTTGCGTCAAATCATCACAGGGTTTGCGCTGCGCCGGACGGCATCGGCTCAGTTTGCCATCAGCACCGGCAGAGTCGCGTGCGCCAGGATGTGGCGTGTCGCGCCCCCGAAGATCATCTGGCGCAACCGGCTCTGGGTGTAAGCGCCCTTGATGAGGAGATCGCAGTCGAGCGACTGCGCGGCCGCCAATATGGCTTCGCCGGTCGTGCGGCCTTCGAGCCCGACCGTCATCTGCACGGCCTTGATCCCGTTGCGCTGCAAATGTTGGGTGGCCTGCGCGGTGCTCGGGCCGGGTACTGCCGATCCTCCCTCGACGTGGAGCACCGTTACGCGTTCGGCCTTGCGCAGTAACGGCATAGCAAACGCGGTGGTCCGCGCCTGCTCGGTGCTGCAGTTCCACGCCACCAGCACATTGGTCCCGATCTGGGGGGGTGGCGTCGGTGCCGCGATCAGAATCGGGCGGCCGCTGTCAAACAGCCCGGACTCGATCGCCTTGTCGTGCAGACCGATCGAATTGGTTTCCGATCGGCTCATGACGATGACGTCGAACACACGGCCATGGCTGCCGACGAAGTCCTCGCCTTCGGGAGCCCTCTCGAGCCAGCCATACGATAACGATCCAACGGGGGCGTCGCTGCGCGGCACGGCATTCTCCCGCATGAAGGCTTCAAACAACGTGCGGGCGCGACGCGCTTCGTCGAGGCTCTCCTCCCGCAGCGTCTCCAACGGAACAGCGCCCGCCATGTCGACGGCGATGAATTCATTGACGCGGAAACGCAACGCAAAACCTTCGATATAGCTGTCGAATCGCCGCGCCAGCGCGAGCGCGGCCGCCAGCGCCGACCGCATCGGCTCATGGGATTCCGTCGGAACCAGAATGGTTTTCATGCTCATCACCGCCTCCCTGTGACGATCGACAGCTCCCGCAGCACCGTGCCAGGATCCTTCAGGGGCGTTACGGCCGCTTGACGACCTCCGCGATGCTGCGCGCCATCGCAACGAATTCGCTCGGCATCATAATGATCGTCATGGAGTTCTGCTCGGCGCCGACCTCGGTGATCATTTGCATACGGCGCAGTTCGAGGCCCGCCGGATTCTGCATGATGATCTCGGAGGCGCGGCGCAATTGTTCGGCCGCTTCAAGTTCCGCCTGCGCCTTGATCAGACGGGCGCGCTTCTCACGGAGCGCCTCGGCTTCCTGGGCGATGGCACGTTGCATAGACTCTGGAATTTCGACATTTTTCATCTCGACGCGCTCCACCTTGACGCCCCACGGCTCCGTAACGGTGTCGATCTTTTCTCCGATGGTCGTCGAAACCGTATCCTGCTCCTTGAGTACATCGTCGAGGGTGTATTGACCGATGCCGGTGCGCAGCGTGGTGAGCGCCACCTGGATCACGGCATTGTCGACCGATCTCACCTCAAGAATAGCCTTCTTCGGATCGAAGATGCGATACCACACCACCGCGTTGATCTTGACCGGCACATTGTCCTTGGTGATGGTTTCCTGCTGCTCCACCGCGGCCGTCACTGTGCGGATGTCCACGGTGAACTGCCGGTCGACGACCGGGATGATCCAGTAAAGGCCCGGTTCGCGGATGGCCTGATAACGTCCGAGCCGCAACACGACGGCGCGCTGGTACTGGTTGGCGATGCGGAGCCCTGACAGCCCCAGCAGCACAATAATGACTAGGACGATCACCGATAGGTCCATGGCGGCTCCCCCCGAAAAAGGCCACGTGGATGGCGACGGAATCCCCAAATTTCGGAGCCCCCAAAGCCCGACCTCGCAAATGGTTGCCCGGAATTCTTTCGATCGCTCGGATTCCGAACGGCAGCATGCCGATTCCCGCCGCACTGGCAAGACGGAATGACGCTTCAGCTGACATTCGGCGCCTCATGTTTGCCCTGAACCAGGGTGTATGACGGCGCGCCGCTTGGCGTCCGTACAATCCTCAGTACGCCGCGGGTGGCACTGTTTGCACGATCACCCCCAAAACTTTAAGGAGACGCCATGCAAGTCCAGCCTTACCTGTTTTTTGATGGCCGCTGCGAGGAAGCGATCGAGTTCTACCGTGCCAAGCTTGGCGCCGAGGTGACGATGCTCATGCGCTTCAAGGACAGCCCTGAACCGCATCAACCCGGCATGATCCCGCCCGGCGCCGAGAACAAGGTGATGCACGCGCATTTGCGCATCGGTGATACGGCCGTGCTGGCGTCCGACGGCCGATGCCAGGGCAAGCCCAATTTCCAGGGCTTCGCCCTGTCGCTGACGGCGCCTACGGATGCCGACGCGGACCGCCTGTTCGCGGGCCTCGGCGAGGGCGGCCAGGTACAGATGCCGTTGGCCAAGACGTTCTTTTCCTCGCGCTTCGGCATGGTCATCGATCGCTTTGGTGTGTCCTGGATGGTCTACGTGGCGGCCTGAGGAGGTCCCAGTTATCAGGTCGTTGGCGCAGAGCGCCAGGTATTTTCACGTTGACCCGACTCCGCAGGCGGACGGAGCGTCCCCATGAGGTTGATTTTCGCTTCGCCCGTCACCCCGCCAGCTTGACCCGCGAGTCTGGCTTCTTTGCAGGATCGATTGCCGGGTCAAGCCCGGCAATGACCTTGAACGAATGTCAGCGGAACGCGCGCTGCTAAGGGTCTGTCCGGAAACAAATGAATCACCTCGCCGTCATGCCCCGCGGAAAGCGGGGCATCCAGTGACCACCGCGTCATCGGCTGTGTCCCAATCGAGGCGAAGTGGTTACTGGATCGCCCACTTGCGCGGGCGATGATACTCCTCTGGAGCACTTATTTGTGAACGGTCCTAAGTATTGAACCCTGCCGCCTGCAAAGCGGCTTCGATGGTGTCAAAGTGGGGTGGGTTTGGTTTGGGAGTCTCCGACTCCCGCCACGTTTTGAATTTCAAAACCGCGTCCGCGCCACCCCGGGTGCCGGCCAGAAAGGCCATCAGCACCGGGAACTCGTCCGCATTATCGGCACTGGCGAAGCTGGCTAAGACCTGGCTGGGCGGTTGGGCATTTGGAAACGCAAGATATAGGAGCTCAAACCTGCTGTTGTCCCAATGACGCCTGTCCTTCTCCTTGCCACCGAGCTGGAGAAATGCAGAAAGCGAGCACTCTGCAACTTTGTTGCCGTAGGCGCCGTCCATGAACGGGAATGCCAGCGAAATGCCGGAGGCTCGATTTATCGCGAATACCTGATCGCCCAGCTTCACGCCAGCGACAGATTTGAGGCCGGAGGATAGAGCCGCGTATGGCGGCTGCACCGGGTCGTTCGAGCACACCACATTCGCGGGAAGGTAATAGCGCTGATCCCATTCTTTGTAGTTGGGATTGGTACCGCGGCTTATGGGTGATACATAGTATCCGGGGCCCGGCTCAAATTTCGATTGAATGACCGGATATTTGCCAAACACGTCACACAATTCCGGTTTCACGTCCAGCAATGGGTGCCGCGGCGGTATGCCGGGAATCTTGTCATCAGACACCCGATTGCGAGCTTCTTGTTCCGTCATTGCGTAGACGCCATACCACTTCCAAAAAACCCTCCCGCTATTCACGGGCTCGGGTTTTATTGCGTAATAGGGATTGAGCTTGTAAAGTTTTTTCTTGACTTCATGAATTTCCTTCTCAAGTGCTATCTTTGTCGCGTGATCTGGTGCCGGATCTTTGGCATGTAATTGAGCCGTCAAATCCTTTAAGCGCTCCATCGCTGCCGGAAACTCCTCCTCATAAGCGGCCAGCTTTTCGGCGTTTTTGGCGGGCGAGAGCCAACCGGCGTCTTGCAGACTGTCGCGCGGAATCGGCCTCATATTTGAGGGGCCGTAACATTGAGGTTCCCCATCTACGTCGACATTCATCGAGCAGCTGTAGGCGGTGGCTTGCGCGTTATTGGGTCCCGTCAGGTTGATCAACTGCACATGCGAGTTCTCGCTGCCGCAATGAAATCGAGTCGGCCAGGCTTTGTAGGTAAATGCGTCAGCCATGCTCGTTTCCTTTCAGATGCCGCGTCAGCGGACGTGCGACGGCAGCCGAATGGCGCGATCTGCCGTCGATCCGGGCCGCATATCGTCGGCTCGGTTGCGAAGTGACAAGGGATCATTGCTCATGTGGCGCATGAGCTATTTTCGTGCTTCCAAATTGCGCCGGGCCGACTGATTCGCCTCAATTTTTTTCGCTAAAGATTTTTTCCACTAAAGACCCGTGATCGTGGTTAGCCTGTGTCGGGACCGGCGGCGCTCGTTCGTCCTTCGGGTGTGCGTGTCGAGGAAGACCGACTTGCCGGTGAGGGAGTAGATCTACACTGGGAGCGCACACCGGACCGACGAGGACCATCATCTCAGGCGACGAATTTCCGCGCGGGTGTGGTCTATCGGCCGATCAATTGGAGCAGATCGCACTAATAACCAACCAGGACCATCACATGGCACACGCACAGAAAGTATCCACTTGTCTTTGGTTCAACACCGAAGCCGAAACGGCAGCGCAATTCTACGTCTCCCTGTTCGAGAACTCCCGCATCACCGGGCTTTCACGCTACGGCAAAGGCGCGCGGATGCCCGAGGGAACCGTTCTCATGGTCACGTTCGAGCTGGCCGGCACCGAGTTCATGGCTCTCAATGGCGGGCCGCTGTTCCCCTTTACGGAGGCCTCATCGATGGTGGTGAAGTGCGATTCACAGGCCGAAATCGACCGGCTCTGGAGCGCGCTCACCACCGATGGTGGCAAGGAGGTGCAGTGCGGCTGGTTGAAAGACCGCTATGGGCTGTCGTGGCAGATTATCCCCTCTCGAATCCGCGACATGATGCAGGATACCGATCAAGCCAAAATTGATCGTGTATTCGCTGCGCTCATGACCATGGTGAAGATCGACATCGCCAGGCTGGAAGCCGCCTATGGAGGCGAATGAGGGATGGCTCGCAATGAGGCTAGGACGGGACGATGGACCGATGCCGATGGAAGGCTGCTGTAGGGGCGACCCTTGTGGTCGCCCCGTTGCGGGCGGACGCAAAGGATGGTCGCAAACGGGGCGACCACAAGGGTCGCCCCTACAGCAGGCAATGTTAGAGGACCTTCAATCCCTTCGGATTGGCTGAAGCGAGCGACTAGGGGTACGGATTCGAGGCTCGCCGCTTTTTGGGGCGACTCGGAATGATAGTGCATGTGATTCGAGATTCAAAACGTGTATTAGCTCTCCGCCGCTGTACGCCGCTGTAACCAAGTATAGAGCACTCGGACATGAAGTACCGTTTCACTATCATTCTGGCGGCGACTTTCGGATTGCTGGTCCATGCCGTCGCTGTCGCGCAGGAGCACTCGATTGTCGTGGCCTCGACCACGTCAACGGAACAGTCTGGCCTGTTTGGTTTCCTGCTGCCGCGCTTTACCGCCAAGACCGGCATCCAGGTCCGCGTGGTGGCGGTCGGCACGGGGCAGGCGCTCGATATCGGCAGGCGCGGCGATGCTGATGTGGTGTTCGTCCACGACAGGCCGGCGGAAGAAAAATTCATGGCCGAGGGCTTCGGCGTTAAGCGTTTCGACGTGATGTACAACGATTTCGTTATTATCGGACCGCGGGCCGACCCGGCACACATCGCCGGCGGCAAGGATGTCCTCGAGGCCTTCCGCAAAATTGCGGCCGCCAAGGCGCCCTTCATCTCGCGCGGCGACCGGTCGGGGACGAACGAGGCCGAGCTCCGCTACTGGAAGGACGCCGGTATCATGATCAATCCAGCGCAGGACCGATGGTATCGTGAAATCGGTCAAGGCATGGGGCCAGCCCTCAACGTCGCAGCTGCCAGCGACGCCTACCTGCTGTCGGACCGCGGCACCTGGCTCTCGTTCCGCAACCGCCGCATGCTTGCGATCCTGGTGGAAGGCGACAGCCGCCTTTTCAATCAGTACGGCGTCATGGTGGTCAACCCTGCAAAACACCCGAACGTGAAGGCGGCCGACGGACAGGCGTTCGTTGATTGGCTCATTTCGCCAGAGGGGCAAAGTACAATTGCCGAATATAAAATGGATGGGCAACAGCTGTTCTTTGCCGATGCGAAGTCTGCAGGACAGTGAGTTGCTTGGCCGAGTGTGGCTGTGTCCGGCCAAAACAAACGCGGCGGAGTAGACCGATTCAATGAAACCAGTCGTATGCGCAATGCGGTCATTCCGGGGCGCCACCGAAGGTGGCGAGCCCGGAATCCATAATCCTCGGCCGGTGGTCATGGATTCCGGGCTCGCCGCCTCGCGGCGCGCGGAATGACGCCGCATATGAGTCCGACCCCCGAAAATATTGCGGCTTCCCCCGGGGCGAAAACGGCGCGCGCCGGCATTTCGGCAAAACGAAATACCCCTCAAAAAGCATGCAAATTCATGCACCTCCGCCCGCCCTCCCGAAGGCTGTATGCAAGGACACTGATCTAACCTCGGCTTCGTCCAGCCCAACCCGTGAGCAGGAATGCGGTTGCACTTACGCTCACACTGAGCAGGATGAGGATCAAGCCGAGACCGAGCGCGAGGGGGAGGTCTCCCTTGCTGGTCTCCAGCGCGATGGTCGTGGTCATGGTGCGGGTGTAGCCGCGGATATTGCCGCCGACGATGATGATCGCACCGACTTCCGCGATGGCGCGGCCGAACGCGGCGAGAAACGCGGTCAGGAGCGCGCCGCGCCCGATCACGAACAGCTCCAGAATGGCGCGGCGCCTGGATGCGCCATCGATCCGCAGCAGGTCGCCGTAGTCCGACCACAGCGTCGCAACGCCGCGATGCACCAGGGCCATTACGATCGGGGTGGCAAGGGTCGTTTGCGCGATGACCATGGCGGTGGGGGTGAACAGCAGGCCCGCGAAACCCAGTGGTCCCGACCGCGTCAGAAGGAGATAGATCGAAAGCCCGACCACAACCGGCGGCAAGCCGAGCAACGCGTTGACCAGCACGATGATGATTTGCTGCCCTTGGAATCGGCCGATCGCGAGGGCGCCGCCCAGAGGCCCTCCGATCAACATGGCGATCGCGCTGGCCGACAGACTGACGCGCAATGACAGCGCGACCACGTCCATAACTTCGGGATCGAAGCTGCCAACCAGAATGATCGCGGTGAGAATAGCTTGGACAAAATCTTGCATTCGGATCTGTGTACCGCTTTCAGAAATGAATGGGCCACCAGCGTCATTGCCCGGCGTGACGGGCTAACCATACTGTGTCACTTCGCATGCCAACTCCCGTACGGTACAGCTCACCTTCACCCATCAAGACCTCAGCAAAGCGTTCACCTGATATTAGTCGTCGATGAACTGCCTCATCTTCGAGAACCCGGAAGGCCACCATAGGCTGATCGGCGCCACAAGAAAGGGGCGGTCCGTAACCTCCCGGACCGCCCCGGTCACCGCGCTAGCTCTTTGCGACGGGGGCGCCAACGGTTGGCACAGCGACCAGCGCCAGGCGCGCCGGCTCCCAAACTCAACAACATCAGCGCACCAGCACGATACGGCCAGCCTTTCCCTGATCGCATTGCCGAACGGGATGCACCCGGCGCGCCTGTGGCCACCATCGGCACCAACAACCGCGCGGGATCCGGCAAGTGAAAGCGATCATGATCTGGCATTGCGGCTTCGCGTGTCGGCGATTTGGCCATCAGGCGGGGACCTCATCAATGAGCGTTGGATCGGCGAGTCCGCCTTTTCATCCAAATTTTTTTTGCGGCACCGGGAATAAATCGTCGCGAGCGCGATCGACTCAGTTGGTGGATTCGGGGAATTCTGGCGGAACGAGATGAACCGATCGCTGAGGCCGGCTCACCAACGTTTGCGGCATCGACGAAAGGCATCTCGGAGAGGAGCACCACCGTGCCGATGCAACGCCTGTATTATGAACTAAACGGTGAAGATCGGAATGTCTACACCACTTGGCATCGAAAAGTCTTTGCTTCTGGGGTCTTATCGCTGTTGTCGTTTGCACCGTGCTTGCCCTGGACGCTTCGATAACTCCGGAGCAACGAATCGCCGCGTCACGACAGTCGGGGACGTTTCCGTAAGCATCTGATCTCGGTCTGGTGACGTTCTCCACAGCGCTGCCCGAACGAATTTCGAACCTGCCGTCTTGGGGCTGCCGGTCGCGTCAATAATTCGATCCCTACGGCCCGCCGCTCTGAAAATCGGAGGCCACATTTCGCAAAAACGTGAGCCAACTCACACTGTGATTTCCGTTTTGGGGGCAATGTGGCGCCGATCAGAGGATGTTCCTCCATATCCTGGCGGAGAGCAAACATGAGAAACGTGGTGCTCGCGGTGATAGGCCTCGCCGCGTTACTGGTGTCTCCGGCTGCGGCGCAGTCGGCGCGCACCCCAACGCCCTCGAATTCCACTTTCCCTAGCGATGCGCGTGGGTCCGTGGCCCCCTATGTGGCCCATGAGGTCGGTCCGTATGCACCGTCCTTGCCGGGCGCGCAGTTAGCGCGAGGGCTGCGACCGGCCATCCGGGACGGAATCGACCACTGATCTTCCTTGCGGCACTCGCCGGGCGGCGCGCTCTCCGCCCGACGAGTATTTTTTTGTGCCGGTTGGAGCCTGGTAGACCCGCGGTCATACCCGGCCCGACGGCAAACAGCCTATTTCACCAGCGCGGCAGACGGTGGTGTTCTCAGCTTCGCAGGCTCGTCAAAGGTCTGGTGGAGCGTGATGCGGGCGGCCACCTCGCGCTCACGGAGCGCGGTCACGCGATCAGGGGTCCACCCTCCGTGCCGATTGCGATCATTTTTATGGTTTTCTTGTAGTCAGTACAAAGTCTGTCAACAGTAGATACGGCCTCGTGGTCGAAACTGTATTCGCAAGGTGAACGGATGTCGGCTCGCCCAGTGCCGCCGGTTCGCCGCGTCTGCTTTTGCGGTGAGGTTCAGGGGATCTCCGGAAGTGGCGTAGACGCAGGAAAACGGCGCAAATGGCGCAATCCTTCCGTCACCGGCATCCGCCTGCCACGGAAGCGATCGGACGATAAGCCGCCGGTTTCCCTCTGGTGGCGACATCAATATGGGATGGCGTCGCGAGACTGGCTCACCATTAGCTACCGTTGGCTACGATTGACAGGGACGTTTGAAGATCGCTACTTTGGTTCGGACATCATCGCGGGGGATGTCAACCAAGGCCCGTCGGTTATTGCCGCAGCCATATCGAGGCTGTGAGGTTCGTCGCGGCGTGGGGAGGGCAGCTATGCGTTCAGCTTTCTCCTGCAGGGGCCCCGGTCACTCGGCGAGGTCGACGCCCGTTGTAGCGGCTGCCATAGCTTGCATTACGAGCTTGTGAAGTTATGACTGTCGGGAAGTCTCGCCCGAGGGCGTAACATATGAAAACTCTTTACGATCTGCTCGGTGCTCATCCGGACGACGATGCCGAGGGTCTCAGAAATGCATTTCGCAAAGCCGCCAAGGCGAACCATCCTGACCTCCATGCCGGCGATCAGGATGCTCCAATGCGGTTCAGGCAGATTGTAGAAGCCTATGATATCCTTCGCGATGCGGAGCAGCGGGCAACTTATGACCACCGCCTGGCGTTCGAACGCGAGCAGCTTCTCTCGAAATCAAAACGCTCCATCTCCTACTTCATTTACATCGCCTTCGATGCGGTAGTCGTTGTTGGCTTGGCGAGCGTGCTGGCTGGCGGCTACACGATTTTCACGCAGATTCCAAAGGCATCCGTCCAGCTGGTCGCGATTACTACGCACGGACCGGCTAAGATGGACGCGGTCCAACCGACGGCGCAACCCGACCCGATCGAGCCAAACGAGCTACGCGACAAGCTTGGGCGTGTACCGGTGACTGACATGGCGATCGTGCCGAGCGTTGTTCCATTGGCCGCGGACGATGGCGGCACCCAGCAAGTCGCAAGAGGTGGGCCCACTCCAGGCTCGGCCGGGCTGAATACCGAGGTCGCCAAGCCTAACACCGCTTTCGACCTCCAGATCGACCAAGCCGCTGCGAAGACCGACGCCAACCATCTCGAGAAAAACTACGGGATTGGGGCGGTCTATCAGAATAAAGTGCAATCAACTGAAGTCCGGTTTTCCTCCCCGGAGAAAAACAACGGCGTTCTGAAATCGTCTTCGTCTAATTTTGCGATATCCAGCGATAAAGATGATATGAAGATCCCCAATTCCGCCAGTATCAACATCGGTGACATGAAAATACCCGGAAGGCCACGGACTGTTGTGAAACGGCAGATCGCAAGCCGCACCCCTTTCAAACAGGCCTCGCTAGAAAACAGAAGTACCTCGGGCTGCTCTGGATATCGATCTTGCCCGCGCGACCTACCTCCTCTTTTTGGAGTCGGATTTTAGAGATCGCTTAAGAATTTTTCCGTTCCGCTTGAACCTGAGGATTCTCAAAGGTCCACTGAGGTAGATGCTTGCTATGTCGGCTCCAGGATTGGCATGCGCCGCCACATGCTGCGCATGAATCAGCAAACGCTGGGGTTGCGGATCGGGGTGGCGTTCCAGCAAGTGCAGAAATATGAGAAGGAACCAATCGGGTCGGGTCCTCGCGCCTCCAGCAAATCGTGGACGTATTGGAGACGACACCGGCTTGGTTCTTCGAGGGTGTCCCAGGGTCACAGAAACGGCAGAGGTTCCGCAGATACCGGTGCAGCAGAACGCGTCGCTTTCATGTCCGATCAATACGCGGTTCTCTTGATTCGTAGCTTCGTGAAGCTCAGACCAGAGCTTCGCCATCCTCAGCAGCATGGACTACCGCCAGTCGATGCAGTTTGCACAGAATCATCATCAGCTGGCGACCCCCCTTGTCGAAGTCGAGTTCAAGGAACAGCACGGCTCCGGCATCTGGACGATCGCTCCGATGCCGCATTAGCGCATCGCCGCTTCCCTTTACAAGTTTCTGGTCGAAATGCAGTTCGGCATTTGCGTCTCAAAGCAAGTGAAATCCGCTCTAATTCGTCCTTCCTCCATTCATCCCGTAAGTCTTGGCGAAGCCGTTGCGCGCGTTCGTTACCGTGAACGAGCCGTCCGATTGTGCCGAGACCTTGATCCAATAGGCCGGCCCGTTGTGCGCTGGTGGCGGTGGAGTATCAGGGCCAGGCGGGGGTGCAGCGATTGGCTGGATCGGCATAGCGGTCAGCGGCTCGTCGATTCCGTTCGCGATGAACATTCCGGGCACCGTGTATTCCTGCCCACTTAACTGCGAGAAATGGATCTGCCACACATCCTCGATGCCGGGTGAAGAAAACAGCGTCTTCATCGTGTCGGGAACCGCCCCCTTGCGCGTGCCATTGTTCAGGATGGCGACGCGGGGACGAATCCCATGAACCAGCACGGGCGAATTCGAGACCCCCAGTCCGTGATGTGAGACCACGAACAGATCGACCGTTCCGATCGGATTGTTCGGGCACATCAGTTCGAACTCCTTGTTCCAGGTGAGGTCGCCGAGATGCACGACACGGAATTTGCCGAAAGTGACGACGCTGCCGACTGACTGGGCATTCTCGGTGTTATCGATCGCCTGTGGTTTGAAATTTGCGCAGGACGCATTGGCGGCGCCACCACCGGCCAGTGGAGTCTTCTGCACCGCTCCGGCCGCCGTAGCGATACGCCAGTCGAGCCCCGCAATCGCGACGGTATCGCCGGGCTTGGCAACCGTGTGCTTCGCGGCGCCGTAGAGGGCCGGATAGACCTTGGCGAAAAACTCATCGAAAGCCGCAGCCGGCTGAATGTTGGGGCCGTGATCGATGTATTCGCGGATGGGGATGCGCTTTGCCACCTCTGGCATGCCGCCGAAATGATCGCCATGCCAATGGGTCGTGATCAGATGGTCGATCTGGGTCAGACGCGCATCCTTGGCGGCTGCAGCGATGCGCTCGGCATCGCGGATAGCCGCTTCAGGCGCAAAATTTCCGGTGTCGATCAGCACGGATTCGCCCGAGGGCGCAACGAACAGGGTGGCGTTGCCGCCTTCGACATCCACCACATAGATGTCGAGGGTCATTCTGGTCTGCGCCGCAGCGGGATCAAGTGCTCCCGGCGCCAGCAATGCCGCCAGTCCGATGGCGGCTGTAAGGAAGATTTTCATTTGCATTGGATTCCTCCTTTTATGAGAAACCAATCCATCATTGTCATCGTCCGCTTTTTCGCGGACGATCCAGTAACCACCGAGCGCCCCATGGAGTACGATCATTCCTGATCCTGACTCAGGGTTACCGGGTGCCCCGCTTTCGCGGGGCACGACAATGCTGGGATTCGGTCTCAGTTCGTTCCCATTCTGCCGTTCGGCGTGTAGGTCTTGGCAAAGCCGTTTCGTGCATTGGTGACGGTGAATGTCCCGTCCTGTTGTGCCGTTACCTTGATCCAGTAGGCAGGGCCGTCGTGGGCGGGTGGCGGCGGCGCGCCGGGGCCCGGTGCCGGGGCGGCGATAGGGGCAACCGGCATGGCGGCGAGCGGCTCGTCGACGCTGTTGGCAATGAATATTCCCGGAACCGTGTATTCCTGCCCGCTGAGCTGGGAGAAGTGAATCTGCCACAGGTCTTCCAGGCCGGGTGAGGAATGCAGCACTTTCATGACATCCGGCTGGCCGCCTTTCCGTGTGCCATTGTTGATGATCGCAACGCGTGGATGGGTTGCGTGGATCATGACCTCGGAGTTGGAGGTGTTCACGCCGTGGTGCAGGCCAAGGAAAACATCGATGCCACCCAGACGGTTGTTCGGGCACATCAGCTCGAATTCCTTATTCTTGGTGAGGTCGCCAAGATGGACGGTGTGGAACTTGCCGAACGTGACGAACACCCCGACCGACATCGGATCCTCGGCATTGTTTTCGCCGGGTTTGAAGTTTGCGCAATACGGGTTCGGGCCGCCCGCGCCCGGCAACGCAGCCTTGATGGTTTCGCCGGCCGACGTCACCACCTGCACGTCGAGGGCCGCAACAGCGATCTTGTCCCCCGGCTTCGCGACGGTGTGCTTCGCGTTGGCATAGAGCCGCGGATAGACCTTGGCGAGGAAATTGTCGACTTCCGGGTTCGGCTGCACGTTGGGGCCATGGTCGATGAAATGCCGGATCGCGATGCGCTTCGCGAGTTCCGCCATGCCCCCATAGTGATCGCCATGCCAATGGGTGATGATCAGGTTGTCGATCTGGGTGAGACGGGCATCCTTGGCGGCTGCCATGATGCGCTCAGCATCGCGAATCGCGGCGGCGGGTGCCACATTGCCGGTGTCGATCAGCAGCGATTCGCCCGACGGTGCTACCAGCAGCGTGGCATTGCCGCCTTCGACATCGACCACGTAGATGTCCAAGGTGGTGCGGGTCTGCGCCGTAGCGCCATCGAATCCTGACTGGATAAATAGCGCCAATCCGGCAACCGCCGTCAGCCGCATCGTCTTGCGCATGACATCCCTCCCTTGTGATCGCCGCCTTGAAGCGGTCCGCGCCCGGCCGCTCCTGCCTTATCCTGAACTGCCTGCGTCGGAATATGCAATGGTAGCAATCCGCGGGGATCACCGATAGCCTCGCCCAGCGCTTTCGAACGTCGAATCCATCAGGCGATAAGCGACTGACCGTCATCGTCAAATCCCTGCTGGCAGGGAATTTGGCAGGAAACTTTTTGGAATACTAGGACGTGTCCATCGCGCATCAAGACACCTCGACCTTGCCGGAGCCATTTGGCCGCTGGTTCGCAGCGCGCGGATGGACGCCCCGCCCTCACCAGATGGCGCTGCTCGATAAAGCAGGCGCGGGCCGCTCCACACTTCTGATTGCTCCGACCGGCGCCGGCAAGACGCTGGCGGGATTTCTGCCTTCACTTGTGGAGCTAACCGCGCGCCCCTCCCGAAGCAGCCTGGCACGCAGCCGCACCGGCACCTCAGGCAGCGGCCTCCATACCCTCTACATATCGCCGCTCAAGGCCCTGGCAGTGGACATCGCCCGCAACCTGGAGCAGCCGGTCGCCGAAATGGGATTGCCGATCCGCGTCGAGACCCGCACCGGAGACACGCCCGCATCGAAGCGCATGCGTCAGCGACGCTATCCGCCCGACATCCTGCTCACCACGCCCGAGCAAGTAGCGCTGCTGCTGTCGACCGCCGACGCACCCTACTTGTTCGCAACACTCAAGCGCGTCGTGCTCGATGAATTGCACGCGCTGGTGACGTCGAAGCGCGGGGATCTGCTCTCGCTCGGACTCGCGCGCCTGCACCGCATTGCGCCTTCCCTGATGACGATCGGGCTTTCCGCTACCGTGGCGGCGCCCGATGAGCTTGCGCGCTATCTGGTGCCCCAACGTGCTGGCGGGCGGGCGCAGGCCGATGTCCTGATAGCCGACGGCGGCGCCGCGCCGGCCGTCACGATGCTCGATACCGCCGAGCGCCTGCCGTGGGCTGGGCACACGGCGCGCCACGCGCTCGGTGAGATGTACGATCTGATCAGCCGGCACCGAACCACACTGATGTTCGTCAATACCCGCAGCCAAGCCGAGATGCTGTTCCAGGAGCTGTGGCGTATCAATGACGATGGCCTCGCCATTGCGCTGCACCACGGCTCGCTCGATGCTGCCCAGCGTCGCAGGGTCGAAGCCGCCATGGCGGCGGGCCGGCTCCGGGCCGTCGTATGCACGTCCTCCCTCGATCTCGGCATCGACTGGGGCGATGTCGATCTGGTCATCAACGTGGGCGCCCCCAAGGGTGCATCGCGGCTCATGCAACGCATCGGTCGCGCCAATCACCGGCTCGACGAGCCGTCCCGTGCAGTGCTGATTCCGGCCAATCGTTTCGAGGTGCTGGAGTGCCACGCCGCTATCGCGGCGGTCGCGGAAGGCGCGCAGGATACGCCGCCGCTGCGCACCGGCGCGTTTGACGTGCTGGCGCAACACGTGCTGGGCTGTGCCTGCGGCGGGCCGTTCTTACCGGATCAACTGTTCGAGGAAGTCAGGACCGCGGCGCCATTCGTCGGGTTGACATGGGCCGATTTCGACGCCGTGGTCGATTTCGTTGCGACCGGCGGCTACGCACTCAAGGTCTACGAGCGGTTTGCCAAAATTCGACCCGGCAAGGATGGCCGCTACCGTATCAGCCATCCCCGCGTCGCCCAGCAGTATCGACTCAATGTCGGCACCATCGTGGAAGAAACCATGATCAAGGTGAGGCTGGTGCGCTCGGGGCGAGGAGGCCACGGCCCGACCGGCGCGATTGCGCGCGGGGGCCGCTTGCTGGGCGAGTTGGAGGAATATTTCATCGAGGGGCTCACGCCAGGCGACACCTTCGTGTTCTCGGGCGAAATCCTGCGGTTCGAAGCGCTTGCGGAGGACGAAGCCTACGTTTCACGTGCCCACTCCGACGATCCCAAGGTGCCGGCCTATGCGGGGGGCAAGTTCCCGCTGTCGACCTATCTGGCGGCGCGGGTGCGGGCGCTCATTTCCGAGCCGCAGGCCTGGCCGGCTTTACCTGCACAAGTGCGCGAATGGCTCGGCATCCAGCACTGGCGTTCCCGTGTGCCGCTGCCGGGTCAGCTTCTGGTCGAAACGTTTCCCCGCGCCGACAAGAACTACCTGGTCTGTTATCCGTTCGAAGGCCGGCTCGCGCACCAGACGCTCGGCATGCTGCTCACACGGCGGCTGGAACGGGCACGCCTGCGTCCCCTCGGCTTCGTTGCCAACGAATACGCACTTGCAGTGTGGGGGCTCGGCGACGCGGCCTTCGCGATCCGCAACGGGGAACTGTTGCTTGCGCGGCTTTTCGATGAGGACATGCTGGGTGATGACCTCGAAGCGTGGCTCGCCGAGTCAGCGTTGATGAAGCGGACATTCCGGCAATGCGCCATCATTGCGGGGCTGATCGAACGACGCGCGCCCGGCGAGGAAAAGAACAAGCGCCAGATGACGATCTCGACGGACCTCGTCTACGACGTGCTGCGCCGCCACCAGGCCGATCACATCCTGTTGCACGCGGCGCGGCAAGAGGCGGCCGTCGGGCTTCTCGATATCAAGCGGCTCGGCGCCATGCTGGGGCGAATCAAGGGGAATATAGTCCACGTGGCGCTCGACCATGTTTCTCCGCTCGCGGTGCCCGTGATGCTGGAGATCGGCCGCGAATCCGTTTATGGCGAAGCATCGGAGCAGCTGTTGGCAGAAGCCGAGGCAGTTCTCGTGAATGAGGCCATGCGGTGACGCAATTGATCGAAGTTTCCGGTCCTGCGATGCTCGCCGGCGATGCACCCGTGCCGGGCGTTCTGGAAGCTCGTGAATCGCAGATCACGGTCGCCGGTGTGACGCTTGTCGCCGATGTCGCGGGTGCGCTTTATTGGCCGGAAGAACGGCTCCTCGTCGTCTCCGACCTGCATCTCGAAAAAGGATCGTCATTGGCGGCGCGCGGCGTTTTGCTGCCGCCGTACGACACCGCATCGACGCTTGAGCGACTTGCCGGGATTCTGTCGCGCTATGCGGTGCACGTCGTCATCGCGCTTGGGGACAATTTCCATGACCCTGGTGGGCCGGCGCGCCTTGCGGCCGCCGACCGCGCGAAATTGTTTGAATTGCTGCGCGGTCGGGATTGGATATGGATTGCCGGCAACCATGATCCCGACCCTGCCGATCGCATCGGCGGCGTTTTTGCCAGGTCGTTGGCGCTCGGGCCGTTGCTGTTTCGCCACGAACCGACGCCGCAGGCGAACCCGGGCGAAATCGCCGGCCATTTGCATCCGGTGGCGCGCGTCAGACGCCGCGGACGCACGCTCGCGCGGCGTTGTTTCGTCAGCGACGAAACGCGCCTGGTGATGCCGGCGTTCGGGGCCTATGCGGGCGGGCTCAATATCCGCCACGCCGCTTTTATACAGGTGTTCGGCGCGCTCGCCTTCACGGCGCATCTGTTGGGACAACGGCGGCTCTATGCGTTCGCGGCGGCGCGATGCCTCACGGATGGTGGGTTGTAGTCAAACGGCCGCGTGTGCCGCCCCGCATCGCGGGCTGTGAGTTGAAGCCGACATAGCCAGGACGAGAAGCCGCAGCGAGCGGCCCCCGTTTGACGGCCTCCAACGCTCAATCAGTCGTCGGCAGCCTTGATCGCTCTGGGTCACCCTCCGTCAAAATGATATGGAAAATGTTAAACATAACATGTTAAATGTAATATCTTACCTTTACAATTGCGTGGCGGTTGCATAACATTACCAAAGCTGCCCTCGGGATCGGGTGGCTAAGCGTACCAATTGTAAGCGTTCTTCTCCACGGGCCGGCACTTCTCAACCGGCCTCCGCCAACCATACGGCGTTCATCTGGTGGTCGCCTGCCCGGGCGCCGTTTTTCTCAGTGAATTAGGAGTAAGCAATGCAACGTTCATTTATGTTATCAGTATCCGCCTTGGTGATGATATATGCGGGCAATGCGGCCGCCGATTCATCGCATTTGAAAGGCACCTTCGGCTTCACCGGCTCCGACGCCTGCCTTTATGCGTCGGGCGGATTTAATGCCAGGCTGCAAGCCCTCGGTACCACCTTTTCAGCCTCCGATGCAGCCGAGGGCATTCGGACGTTCAACGGCAACGGTACCGGAACCTTCACGTCGCACACCACGACGACCACGGTTCCTCCGACGGTCGGGTTCCTGCCGTCGGCAGGTTCCAGCCAAAGCAGCGCCTCGTTCACCTACACGGTGGCGGACGACACATTTACGAGTGAAAATGTCCCGGGGACAAACACCGGAACAGTATTGACCGGCCCACGGGCCGGGCAGACCTTCCACGTCGAGGGGGTGCCGAAAGCTACCGGTCTGATTTCGGCGAACGGCCACACGCTGGTCACATCTATTCTGACTCCCGGGGTGGAAACTATCACGTATTCGAACGGCGACGTCGAACATCGCATCTGCCACCGCTCGCGCGTGTACATCAAACTGGACAACGACTAACGTTCGCCGCCTGATCTTGTTTGGCGCGTAACGCCCGTGATGTTCGTGATCAGTTGTAGCGATCACGATAGCGTGGGTGTGAACAAGCGACGTCGGCCAAACTGGCCGACGTCGCGGGGAATCAATCCGTCCGCGAGCGCTCCCTCATTGATCCGGCGGCGTGGTGCGGAACAAATCGGCGAATTTATCGAGTTCCGTGGCCGAGGCATCGGAGATTGCCCAATACGCGATTCCGTCTTCGATCCAGCGGAGGATGTTGTATCCGCCGGTCTCGCTGGATGCAGGCGCCGAATCGGCGCTGCCTGCGGCCGGCACCGCTGTCAGGCTGATCAAGTGTTTGCCGTGGCCATAGACCAGTGTCGGGACCGGACTCGCGCCAATCACGTCGATGCGCCCTCCGACCAGCGGGAAGTCCTCCTTGTTGAGATCGACAACACGAGGCGCCCGGGGAATGCGGCCGTTGAACCACGGCTTCACGGTGTGGCGGTCCGACGAGGCAACATCGATCGGCTGACGCGCCATCAGCGACCTGATGTGGGCATCGACGATGCCCTCGCGCACCGCGTTGACTTCTAGTGGAGCAACCAACATCGAAGTCGCACCACTGGCGAGGATCGCGGTGACGGCAATCGACGCAGCGAGCGCGCGCCACGATGGCTGAGTGCGCGGGCGGCGCATGCCGATCGCCGCTTCGACGCGGGCACGCAGACCGAACGGCGATGCTTTCCGCGGCAAGCGCTCACACACTAATCGACGGAAAGCCTCGATGCGCTCGCGTTCGGCCGCCAGCGCCGGATCGCTCGCCATGCTTGCCTCCACGCCGAGCGCATTGGCCGGGTCGAGTTCGCCGTCCACATAGGCATGGACCCGAAGCGTGGCATCTTCATAGGTGGCGGCACGCATCATGACGATTTCCTTCCGATGGTTTTCATGACCTGGGCGCGGCCGCGGGCGAGCCGCGACATCACAGTGCCGATCGGCACGCCCGTCACCTGCGATATTTCCCGATATCCGAGGCCCTGGACGTCGCGCAGTATCAGGGTTTCCCGATAGGCTGGCGGCAATTCCGCGATGGCCGCCTCGAGCGACGCGGCATCGGCCTTGGCGATCAACGCCGTCTCGGGCGTCTCGTGGTCCAAATCTGCCGTGACGCCCTGCGCACTCTCCACCGCTTCGAGGTCATCGACAACCACAAGGGCGGATGGACGGTTCTTTCTCAGCCACGTGTAAGCCGTGTTGCGTACGATGGTCAGGACCCATGCGCGCGAATTGCCGTCCGCAACGTTCGCGATCGCGCGGAAGGCCCTCAGGCTTGCGTCCTGCACCACGTCCTCGGCATCAGCACGGTTGGCGGTAATCCAACGCGCCAGCGAGTAGGCATCGTTGAGATGCGGCAGCACGAGCCGTGCAAAACGCCGATGATCGTCCTCGCCAGCGGACGCTTGGCCGTCACTCCCTGTGGCGAACAAAACTTGTAATCGGCGGCCGGAACGATCATGCGCGGGAGTCAAACCGTTTTGGTCCTGACGATTCGCAATGCTCATCTGCTGCATCTCCTTGCGTCGTCGCCCGGCAAATTTGAAAGGCGCGCGTTGACGAGAAGGAGACCGGAATAGATCCAATTTATTCCGCTATTTTCGCTGAAGTAACGTGGACGTGAGCGATACTTCAAGGGACCGGCGGTGGACGCATAATATTCCAGGGGCGCACTCCTACAATATGCTTTACCAACCGCTAGAGCAGTTTCCGATATGATTGAATCGCTTTCTCCAGCGTCATGCCCCCGTGCCGCAACAGCGGTGTTGTTGGTCGCGACAACGACGGGGGCGCCAACCAACAGGACATCCCATGCCAGGACATCGTGTTGAGCAGCAACGTGTTCGACTCGGGCGGCGGAATAATGACGAGCGGCTATTCTCCGTTCGCGGTGCGACAGCCGGGGGCCACAGTGCGTGCTATGCGTGGGCGCGGCGTGAAGCGTTGCCGCGCCGAAGGCGCCGGGCGCTTCACGTTGTTTGTCGGCGCGGCGGTGCTCGCCAACAACCTCATGATCCTTGCCCGCCTGCTGACCAAACGCTCCTCGCGCCGACCAAAAGCCGCGCGATAGCCAGCGCCGCTCATCGGTGCAAGTGGAATACTGACGATCCCATTCGAGAACTGAGGTTTAATACCTTTTGTGCGGAGATATTGCCGAGGTAATCCAGTGGAGCTGCTGTTTTGCTGTGGCCGTGCTCGGCAGCTTATCTGCTGGAAGAAGAGGCGACAGCGCTATGGCGAGAACCCATCGTGAAATTGCAATAGAGGAAATGCTGCGAACCGTCGAAGAAGCGATGAGTCAGGCT
>DATGCX010000129.1:0-23607 GCA_035311445.1 Xanthobacteraceae bacterium
GGCAGAACAGCCGGTGCTCGATCTTGTTCTACTTCGATGTGCCTGGCGGATAGTGGTGGACGTGGATCACGAGGCTGGTCTCGTCGGCCAGCTTTTGCAGTTCGAGCTTCCAGAGCCGCACACGCGCACCATTCGAGCCGCTGCAGTCGGCCGTGATCGTCAGCTCGCGCGCCTGCGGATAGCGCTGTCGTCCCATGCGGTCGAGCCAGCAGCGGATCGACTGCACGGCGAACTCGGCGGTGTCGCTCGTGATCCCGACGCTGACGAAGCCGGCATTGGCGGTCATATCGTACACGCCATAGGGCAAGACCTTGCCAAGCTTCTTGTCCTCGAAGTGGTGCACGTTCACGCGCTGTGGATTGCCCTTGGGACGATAATCGGTTCCACCGTTCTTGAAGTTGCCGATCAGCTCCTCCTTCTTGGTATCGACGGAGATCACGGGTTGTTGTTGGGCCTGCGCCGTCATAGCCAGCCTCGTAGCACGAGATCATCTCCACCGGCCGGCCCAGCTCGCGGCCAACCTGCCGACCAATCCGTTCGACCAGCTTGAGCAAGCTGTTCCAATCCCCACCCGTCAAGCGGTACTGGCTCGTCTTGTGGCTCAATGGGCTTTGCACACCCACCACCCAACTCGCCTTGCTCAATTCAATTGCAATCAGGCAGCGGGCAGGGGCATCATTGCGTGCGGTCGACGTGATGTTTACCAAGCGGGCTTCCATCGGTCTCTCCTATGCGGCTGGTGGTGGTTTTGCAAACCGCACTGGTACCACCACGTTGACCGCGCCTGCATAGGATCTTGTCCCGGCCACCTCGATTGTTGAGCTCCGTGCTCAACGATTCAGAGTCGCCGGGACAAGCCCGGCGACGACGCGGTAAGTGATTCAAAGCGAACGAAATCCGCCCGGGCGCTTGAAGGGGTTGCAGCCTCATCCGGTGCCGAGCGTGCGCACCACGATGTCGTGCAGGTCGCGCGAAAGCGACGTGCTGGCGGCGACCCGCTTGAGTGCGGCCTCTGCTTTGTCGCGTCGCTCCGGTTCGAGCGCGCGCCAGGACCGGAATGCTGTCATCAACCGCGCCGCAACCTGCGGGTTGATGGCGTCAAGAGCGAGCATGGTCTCGGCGTGGTAGGTGTAACCTTCGCCGTCGCGCCGATTGAATTGGGTCTGGTTCGCTTGGGCGAAATTGCCGATCAGCGCGCGCACCCGATTGGGATTGGACAGGGAGAAAGCCGGATGGGCGGTGAGGCTCTTGACCCGTCCGAGCGTTTCCGCCTCCGGGATCGCGGCCTGCAAGGCGAACCATTTGTCGATGATCAGCGCGTCGCCGTTGTAGCGGTGGTAGAAATCGTCGAGGGCCGCCTGTCGCTCCGGCACCCGATGGTGTGACAGTGTGACGAGTGCGGCGATGCGATCGGTCATGTTGTCGGCGTCACGGTATTCGACGGCGACGCGCGGGATTCCGGTCACGGGGTCTGCGGTTGCCAGCAGGTCAAGGCAGACATTTTTCAAGGCGCGGCGGCCCGCACTTGCTGCGTCCGGGCTGAACGGGCCGGGGTCGGCCATGCGCTGATGGGCGTCCGCTAGCAGGTCTGCGAGTTCGCGCCCGATCTCGGCGCGCAGCTCGCGGCGCACGGCAAATATCGCGTCGGGATCGACGTCGCGGCCGATCTCGCGAGCGATGTCGCCTTCCGACGGCAACGTCATGGCCTGGGCCACGAAGGCTGGCTCGAGGCTACGGTCTTTCAGCACTGATCCGAGCGAGTGGACGAGAACACCGGTGGACCGTTTCTGTGCATTGACACGATGTGCCGCTACATTCTCGATCAGAAGCATAGTCGCGAGCGCCTGCACCGCTTCCCAGCGATTGAACGGATCGGTATCGTGGGCCGCGAGAAACGCTAGATCGCCATCGCGCAGATTCGCGGTGAGTTTGACAGGGGACGAAAATCCGCGGTTGAGCGAAACTACAGGGCGTTCGTCAAGACCGACGAACACGAAACTCTCCTTCGTCTTGGTCAGCGTGACGACGCCGCGGTCCACCTTGCCGCCGCCCGCGAGTATGACCTGGCGGTCCTTGCCGTCGGGCCCGAGAAAGCCGATTGTCAATGGGATGGTCATCGGTTCTTTGACAGGCTGCCCCGGAGTCGGCGGCAGCACCTGGCTGACTTCGAGCGTGTAAGTTTTGGCAGCCGCGTCGTGATGGCCCTGTACGACCAGTTCCGGAGTTCCAGCCTGGCGGTACCACAGCATGAACTGTGCAAGGTCGTATTTCGCGGCATCGCCGAAGCAGGCGACGAACTCGTCCACGGTCGCGGCGCGGCCATCATGGCGCGCAAAATACAGATCCATGCCGGCTCGGAACTGCTTCGGTCCCAACAGGGTTTTCAGCATGCGCACCACCTCGGCACCCTTCTCATAGACCGTGGAGGTGTAGAAATTGTTGATTTCGCGGTACACCTCCGGCCGCACCGCATGGGCCAGCGGCCCCGCATCTTCGACGAATTGGTGGCCACGTAGAGCCCGCACATCGGCGATTCGCTTGACCGGCCGCGAGCGGACATCGGCGGTAAACTCCTGATCGCGAAAGACCGTCAGGCCCTCCTTGAGGCAGAGCTGGAACCAGTCGCGGCAGGTGATGCGGTTGCCAGTCCAATTGTGGAAATATTCGTGCGCGATGATCGCCTCGATGCTGTTGAAATCCTGGTCGGTCGCGGTTTCCTGCGACGCCAGCACATTCTTGTCGTTAAAGATGTTGAGGCCCTTGTTCTCCATCGCCCCCATGTTGAAGTGCGATACGGCGACGATCATGAAAATGTCGAGGTCGTATTCACGGCCGAACGCCTCTTCGTCCCAGCGCATGGCGCGCTTGAGCGCGCCCATTGCGTATTCGGCGCGGGCTTCCCTGCCGGGCTCGACAAAGATTTTCAGCGCCACCTTGTGGCCCGACACGGTGGTGAACGAGTCCTCGAGGACGCCAAACGTGCCGCCGACCAGGGCGAACAGGTAGCAGGGTTTGGGGAACGGATCGTGCCACACCGCAAAATGGCGCATGGAGCCCGGGATGTCGCCGGCTTCGGTCAAGTTGCCATTGGCGAGCAGCACCGGAGCTTCCACCTTATCGGCCTCGATGCGGGTGGTGAACACCGCCATCACGTCTGGCCGGTCCGGGAAATAGGTGATGCGGCGAAATCCTTCCGCCTCGCACTGGGTGGTGTAGGTCTTGCCGGAGCGATAAAGGCCCATCAGCTTGGTGTTGGCCGAGGGATCGAGCACAGTCTCGGTCTCAAGTAGGAATGCGCGGTTAGGCGGCTGCGGGATGGTTAGGCTGTCGGGCGTCGCCACATAGGCATCGGCCGCAAGCGGCTCGCCGTCCAGCTTGATCGAACGCAATCGCAGTTCGTCACCATCGAGCACCACCGGGGCCGGCACCGAGGCTTGGGGATTCGGCTTGAGCTTGAGCCGCGCCCGGACAATCGTATTGGTGGAATCGAGTGAAACGTCGAGATCAGCCGTCTCCACCAGCCAATCCGGTGGGCGATAATCGGCGAGACGGACGGAAGCGGCTTGTTCGGTGCGCATGTCTTTTCCGAGGCAGGATGAATGGACAGGATGTGATCTAAGGCGTCGCGGGGAAATTTCATAGCCCGCCGCCCGGATCGAGCGAAGTGCAATCCGGGGCAAGTCATGCAAGTAGCACCGAGGTTTTGGTGATCGGATCGGCTTCTCCCGGATTTCGCTGTGTGCCCCGCAAGGGCACGGATAACCAGTGGAGGCAGAATCCACCCAGATAGTAGTCGATAGGTCTCGTAACTGACGAGCGGTTTGGTAGGGTAACTGGCTGGACCGAAGCCTCGTGACAAAGGCCGCCTTGGGCGGTTGAGCAACCCGACGGGCGGTAACGCGAGTGAAGCCTGAGCAGGCCTCGAACGTGAAGTCGCGGATGTCGATCCGCCAGCGTAACGGGGAAGGCCACGCGAGCAGGGTGGGCAATCGGCGGGACCGTTACACCACCACACCTACGTGATGATTGGCCTTAACGTAAATTATGGCGCCCGCTTCGGCGTAGATCGACAGCGTTAATCTGGAAGGAACCGAATTTCCCAACGGAGCTGAAAGATAAACTGTTCGTTTGAGTTTAAGGCCGCGAAAACTCTCACTGGCCGATGGCCACAATGACACTGCCACACTGCACTGACGAAGCGCTGCGGCCTGCTGAGGGCCGTGCTGAGGTCGGCGCCGAAGTAGGGCCTCAGGGGGCCCTGATGCGCTCCGGATCGAAACCGCGGCAGCGATACATGGCAACCCGCAGTTTGGAGATGGCGATGCCGATCGTGTTGAACGTGGTGAAATCCGCTGCGGCCATCAAACGGGCAGCCCGCGTCGACCTTATCGAGCGACGCGGGCCGGAAACATAACGATCGCAGGTTCCGTGTACGCGACCTGCTGGATCGCCACAAAATCAATGCTCCAAGAGACCGATGCCAAGGCGCCGATCGGCAAGGCGAGCCGGATTCACGATCGCCTGTGGTATCCAAAACTCAGCCACCCCTCTCGGCTGGAGCGTGCGCGACCGGGTACTCGCAGCTCTTAATAACGCTGGTCGCTGCCTTGCCCGGTTGAACCACTGCTGCCGCCAGACCGATTGCTGCCTTGCCCGCTTGTACCGCTGCTGGCACCTGGCCGACTGCTGCCTTGCCCGGTCGTGCTACCGCTGCCACCGGACCGATTGCTGGTGCTGCTGCGAGCCTGGCTGCCCGATTTCGAGCCGCCCGAACTCCTCGATGAGCTGGCAGAGGAACTCTGACTGCGGCCGACCGTGGTAGATGCACCGGTTGTCTCGCCTGAGCGACCGCCCGCGCGCACGCTCTCATTGCTGCCCGTGCGGCTCCTGACCGTGGTGCGGCTCGTCTCACCGGCAATCGCGACGCCGGCGTGTCGCCGCTTGATCGTCACGTGGCGCTCGGGCTCTTCGTTGAACGAGGCAACGCGGTGGCGCTTCTTGATCACCACGCGGTGCCTGGGCTCCTCGTTGAACGCGACAACACCGTGAGCGCGCTTGCGCTTGATTGTCACATCCTCGCGGCCGCCGGAGCTCAACCGGATGCGCGTTTGCGAGCGCCCGCGGACCGTAGTCTCGCTGTTTTTTGTGCCGATGCCCAAGCGGGCCTGACTTTTCTCGGACCTGACGCCTGCAGACCGTTCGGAACTTTCAGAACGTCCGCCAGCCGACTGTTCGCGGCTGCCGGATTTCCGCAACGACGTACTGCCTGACCCTTGCGTCTGGCCGCTGGCACCGCTCCGGCTTGCGCTGACGCCCGATTGCGCGTCGGCGCCCTGGGCCAGAACCTGCTGGATCTGGGGCAGCGCGAACGCAATCGCCGCAGCGGTGGCGACGCCCAATGCAAGTAATCTCATGATGTCCTCCGAAGTTGTGTACCTCCCGGACCATTCAATTCCGGTGATGAGGAATTGTTTCGAAGGCCGTTCATTTTTCTCTTCTATGAACAGATGTTTATTTTCGTGTGTTGGAAAAATGTCGCTGAGCGGAGTCGATGAGCCGTCCCCCGCAAACCAACAAATGTGATGGCGCAGCAAGGCCTCGCCGACAGATCGCCGTCACGGATGCACGCTGTTGTCCGGCATGATAGCGCCCTCGAACTTGGTGTCGGTCTGGTTTGCGTTGAAAAGTTTGGCGGCGGAAAGCCGGGAGAACCCGAGGTCTGCGCGGCTCAGGTCCGCTTCGACCAGATCGGCCTGGAAAAAATTCGTCCCTCGCAGCACCGCCCCTGAAAGGTTTGCAGTCCGCAGGTTGGCCTGGGCCAGGTTGGTACGCTCGCCCGTCGCGCCGCTCAGATCGGCCCGCAACAATATGGCCGCATGCAGGTTCGCATCGGTTAGTGTCGCGCCGCGCAGGCTGGCGCCGGTCAGCCTCGCCTCCCACAGATCCGCGAAGGTGAGGTCGGCGCTGTCGAGCTTGGCGACAATCAGCCTAGCGCTGCCCATAAGGGCTGCGCTGAGGTCCGCGCCGGTGAAGTCGGCGCCGCCGGCTTCAACCTGGAACAGCAGCGCTTGAACCAGTCTTGCGCGTTGCAGATTGGCGGAGGTCAGGACAGCCACGTTGAGATTTGCACCAGAGAGATTCGCGCCGGACAGGTTGGCGCCGCGCAGGATGGCGCGATGCAGGGTCACGCCATCCAGATTGGCGCCGGACAGGTTCGCGCCGGTAAGGTCATGCCGCTTGAAGGGAGCGCCGGCGAGGTTTGCGCCCGCAAGGTTCACACCGCGAAGAATCGTGCGGGAAAACGTCGCGCCGTGCAGATCGGCGCCTGAGAGGTCTGCGCCGGTAAGGTCGCGCCGATCGAGGTTGGCCCCGCTGAGGTCGCATCCTGGGCAATTGATGGTTTGCCCAGCAAGGAACGCGTCGCGGTCCTGCGCCGCAGCCACTGCGGGAGCCGCGCCAGTTATCACCGATGCCAAGATCATGAGCAAGGCGCAGCGTCGATCCCCGATGTCCCTCCCAATCTGATCGACACCCACTATCACCTCCGGTCGAGCCGAGATTATATCCCGAATTAAACGTGAAATCCGGGGCATAGGCCCATTGCGCTGCCGATACCGGACTTCGCTTCACCCAATCCGGACTATCGGAACGTTGGCCAAGCCGACATGACGGCTGAACAAGATCATGAGACGCAGACCGCGACAATCGATTGCAAGACGGCCGATAGTGAGACATACACCGGCGCTCTTGCGTGCGACGGTGCCCCCGTCGTTCCGATCAGTTACATGTAGATCCGGAGACCCCAACCAAGATGCGCGCTCTCACTCTTGTTGCCGACCGCAAGCTAGAGCTCGTCGATATGGCGCCGCCGCCGGCGCCGGGCGCAGGCGAGGTCCAGGTTCGAGTCAAGGCGGTCGGGCTCAATCACCTCGACCTGTGGGGCTATCGCGGCATGGCCTTCGCCAAACGCAAGCTGCCGTTGGTGGTCGGCGCGGAAGCAGCCGGCGTGGTGGCGGAAGTCGGGGTCGGCGTGTCCTCGCTCGCAGCCGGCGATCCAGTCGTGATGTATGGGGCGCTCACGTGCGGGGCCTGCAAGGCATGTCGCGAGGGCCGTGACAATCTGTGCGAGAACGTCGGCGGCATCATGGGCTTTCATGTGGACGGCTTCGCCCGCGAGGTCATCACCATGCCGGAGCGGCTGGTCGTCAAGGCGCCGACGAGTGTTGCCATGCGCGATCTTGCGTGCGCGCCCATTGCATTCGCGACTGTAGAACACATGCTGTTCGACAACGCGAAGCTGGAGCCCGGCGAATTGATCCTGGTCCATGCCGCGGGTTCTGGGATCGGCAGCGCCGCCATCAAAATGGCGAAGGCGATCGGCTGCACTGTCATCACCACCGTCGGCGACGACGCCAAGGCCGAGAAGGCGAGGGCGCTGGGCGCCGATCACGTGGTCAACTACCGCACGGATCGCTTCGAGCACGTGGTGCGGAAGATCACCGCCAAGAAGGGCGTTGACGTGGTATTCGAGCATACTGGCGCCGAGACCTTCAACGGCTCGCTGCTCTCGCTCAAGCGCGGCGGCCGGCTGGTCACCTGCGGAGCCACCTCGGGGCCCTCGACCACGTTCAATCTGATGCAGCTGTTTCAGCAGCAGTACAAGATCTTCGGCTCATTCGGCGCCTCGGTCAAAAACATCCGCACGGTGCTCGCCAAGATGGCCGACGGCCTGCTGCCGGTGATAGATACTGAGGTCGCGCTTGCGGATTTCGAGCGCGGCCTTAAGCGCATCGAAACCCGGCAGGTGTTCGGCAAGGTCATCGTGAATTTTTAGAGTGACCAGGCGAGTGGGCCAGATCCACAAAGTAGTCATTCCGGGGCGTGCCGCAAGCGCGGGCCAGGAATTCATAACCACGGATCGGGGTTATGGATTCTGGGTTCCAGCTTCCTGCCTGCACCGGAATGACAAAGCACGTCGCTTCAACCCATGGGCATGACCTGGCAGCAGCGTCGCTGGCTGATGTTCCATCAGCTCAAGCAGGCGGTGAACGCCGTGGCCGGATGGAGCGCGGCGGTACTGCTCGCCGCCATTCACCGCTGCAATCGCATCGTCGTCAGCGACATGGCCGGCGCTGTCATGCGTATCATCGGGCCGTGGCTGCCTGAGCACCGGACCGGCCGCGACAACCTGCGCGCCGCCTTTCCGCAGAAGAGTGACGCAAACATCGAGATCATCCTGCGCGGCGTGTGGGACAACCTTGGCCGCGTCGCCGCCGAGATCGCTCACCTCGATCACATCTGCTCCGGCGATCGCTACAAGCGCAATTTCATCGATTACACGCCGGAAAGCATCGCGCGTTTCATCCAGCTGAAAGAAGACGGCAAGCCCGCCGTGGTGTTCGCAGCCCATCTGGCCAATTGGGAGTTGCCGGCTGTAATCGCGGCCAGCGATGGACTTGATTCAGTGGTTCTGTATCGCCGCCCTAATCTCGGCGCAATCGCGGACGCCGTGATTGCGCTGCGCAAGGGTCTGATGGGCGAGCTGGTGGCTTCAAGCATGGGCGCGCCAGTGGCGCTCGCCCGCGCGCTGGAACAAGGTCGGCACGTGGGCATGCTGGTGGATCAGCACTACACAAGGGGCATCGAGGTGACGTTCTTCGGGCGCACCTGCAAGACCAATCCGCTGATCGCCATGCTGGCGCGCGAGCTCGAATGCCCGATCTATGGCACCCGGGTGATCCGGCTGCCACGCAACCGGTTCCAATGCGAGATCAGCGACGAGGTAAAGCCGGTGCGCGACGCCCACGGCCGCATCGATGTGCGGGGGACCATGCAGGCGATCACTGACGTGGTGGAAGGCTGGGTGCGCGAGCACCCTGAGCAGTGGCTGTGGGTGCATCGGCGATGGCGGTAGTTCTTCTCTTCTCCCTCCCCGTTTTCGGGGAGGGTCGGGGTGGAGCTCTCGTGAATGCACGGCCTTGCAGCGAACCGGTGAGCGCATGCTTCTTATGCAGGACGAGAGGGAATGTACCGGTCAGCGAGCACTCGATGCCGACTTAGTGGGTTTAGAATTGGGAGATGATCTTGTCGAATCTTCCTACCCTGGCTCGACGAGATCATAGATTTCCCGCGCCCGTTCCTCCCGCTCGTCGAACTGTATGTCCGTGGCTTGCGCGGTTGTCCGAAGCGCACTCATGCAGGAGTCGCGGGAATCGAACTTCGCCGTCGACACTAGGGCATGGCGCGCTTGCTCTTTCCACACTTCGACGTCTATGCAGCCAGGAGCAGCCTTTATGATCTCAGCCGCACTAACGAGCCGCTGAAGCAACTCGTCTCGGAATTGCGGTTTCGGATAATGAAATGCGACGATTCGGTAGCTCATGACGACTCCTGGCACGGCTCTAAGCGCTGTGTCATCGAATCGGACTCCCTCGACATGTTCGGCCGATTCAGTCCTTCGCACCGAACTGCGTCTCATTCCATTCGTGAATCCGCCAGGCGCGCACGACACCGTTCGCTACGAAGGGATCGCCGCGCGCGAACTCCTCCGCCGCCTCGTGCGTCGTGAAGATTATCAGCGCGCCCTCCTGCGGATTTGCAAACGCACCGCCCAGAAGAAGCGTTCCCCGACGGCGAAACTCCTTCAAGCGCGCGCTATGTGCAGCAATATGCGGCATGGCTTTGGCCTGCACACCATCGGACGCTTCGTAAAGCAGCGCGAACTTCATTGGGACCTCCTTCCGGTGTCCCCGTCGATGATCGTCTTCAGTCGTCTACGGCTGCCTTTTTCCTTTTTTAGCGCAGTCAAATCACCAACGCGAATCGGCCATCGCCTTCTGCGTTCAGCGGGGATAATGATATTAGGTTGCAATAATACCGGAAGTCGAGTGGCCGCCGCGCGTGTTCAGCATTAAGGCGGGATTCTTACATTCGTATAGGCGGCGGCGAATGCTAGCCTTCAGTCTTCGGCCAGCCGGGAGCCTTATCCGCATGACTGCCATCCACGATCTCACCGCCCTCGCGCTGTCATCCGCCTATCGCGCCAAGCAGCTTTCGCCGGTCGAGGTGGCGCGGGCCGTGCTCGCCCGCATCGCCGCCTGGGAGACGAAGATCAACGCCATGTACGTGGTCGACGAGGCGGGCGCGCTCGCTCAGGCAGCAGAATCGGAGGCGCGATGGCGCGAGGGTGCTCCGATGAGCGCCCTCGACGGCGTGCCGATCACCATCAAGGACAATATCGCGGTGCAGGGGTTTGCGTCGCCCATCGGCACTGCGGCGGGTGACATAGCGCCTGCCGCCGCCGACGCTCCGCCGTCTGCCCGCGTACGGGAGGCCGGCTGCGTCCTCATCGGCAAGACCACGATGCCGGACTACGGTATGCTGGCGTCCGGTGTTTCCAGCCTGCATGGAATCACCCGTAATCCCTGGGACCTTTCACGCAATGCCGGGGGATCAAGCTCCGGCGCCGGTGCCTCGCTGGTCGCCGGCTACACGCCGCTTGCGCTCGGCACCGATATCGGCGGCTCGGTGCGGCTGCCGGCTGCCTATAACGGGGTATTCGCGCTGAAGCCGTCGCTCGGACGGGTGCCGATCTATCCGCCGTATCTCGGTCGGGTGGTTGGCCCGATGACCCGCACGGTTGCGGACGCGGCGCTGTTGATGACGGCGCTGACGAAGCCTGACCCGCGCGACTATATGGCGTTGCCCTACGAGGAGATCGACTGGCTGGGCGTGCCGGAAGGTGACCCTCAAAGCGACCTCAAGGGCAAGAAGCTCGGACTCGTTCTCGACATCGGTATAGGCCTTGGGCTGCAGCCCGCGGTGCGCGCCGCCATTGTGGCCGCCGCAAGCGCCTTCGAGCGCGCCGGCGCCGTCGTCGAGCTTGTCGCGCCATTCCTGAATGCGGAGATCGCCGCCGGCCTCGACGGTTTTTTTCAAGCGCGCCTGCTTGCAGAATTCGAATCGCTGCCTACCGAACGCCAACGGCAGGCGTTGCCCTTCATCGTCGCCTGGTGCCGCCGGGCCGAAAAGTTGAGCGCGGTCGACGCGGCCCGCAATCTGGCGCTCGTCATGTTGATGCGCGAGAAGGCTGTGGCGGCGACCACGCCTTATGATTTCCTCATCACCCCGACCTCACCGATCACTGCCTATGGGGTCGAGGAGGCGACGCCCGGCGACGATCCGGAGCGTCCGTTCGAGCACATCGGCTTCACGGCGCCGTTCAACATGTCGGAACAGCCAGCCGCCTCGATTTGCACGGACTACGATGCGGAGGGAATGCCGATCGGATTGCAGATCGTCGGCCACCGCTTTGACGACCTCGGCGTCCTGCGCATGGCACATGCATACGAAGCCATGCGGCCGCCGCAACGGGAATGGCCGGAGGTTTGAAATTTATTGGCGCTTACCCGTCAGCGCATTTCATGCGTTGCCTGGACGCCTAAGAGCCCATCCAGGCATAAGGACTCCAAAGAAGTGTCATCGCCCGTGCAAGCGGGCGATCCAGTAACCACTTGGTTTCGATTGAGCACAGCCCATGACCCGGTGGTTACTGGATGCCCCGCTTTCGCGGGGCATGACACCGGAGATGATTCACTTGTTTCCAGACAGACCCTAATCACCGCGCGTTTGGCAAATATACCAAGTTTATCGACACAAACCAGGGCAACTACATTCAGTGAGGCAGGTTCTCCCCTTTGTATGCGGCCTTGCGGCGGAATGCATCGCGCAGACTACCGGACTCCCAGGTGATATCGACAATTCTCCAGTCCTTGTTGGAACGTTGCAGTTCCACCAGAATTTTTTCAGGCTTGCCATTGTCAGTGAAGGTGACGGTACCGATCGCTTTGAACACGCCAATCTCCTTGACTTCGATCGCAAGGTTGGAAATGTCCCATCCACGGCGCCCCATAAACGGATCGCCGTCAAGTACCGGCCGTTCGCCGTATTTGGTTTCGATGGCACGATCCTCGATGATCAGCGAGGCAAGGCCCATCATGAAATATTCGCGTACGATCTTTGAGCTGGTAAGTGCTATGCCCTTTCCCTCACCGACGGAACTGCCGAGATAATGCCGATAGATTCCGTCGAGGAATGTCTTGACCTGCGGTTCCTTGCTCTGAGCTGGAGCCGAAATAAGAATTGTCAGGGCCACAATCACATCGTGCCGCAAGATCGCACGCCAGCTGAACACATTTACCGACATGCTGTCCTCGCATCTCTTCGGCACGAACCCCCTTTCCCCGCCAACTTGCGGGCGTCTTGGGACGCCCGCTAATAATTTAAACTATGAGATATTTCGTCGGAGCACTTTGATAAAAATCAACGGTGCTCCAGGTGTTTCTTTTGCGGTTTTGATAGTTATCAATTCGAACGTTGCTCCTTTCCTGTAATGTGCGGCTATGCGGATACGAGCTCTACACGAGGAGGTAAAGACAATGCGCTTGCTCGCACTGGTTACGCTCGCCGTCGCTGCATTTACGGGGATCATGACGATTGCGTCCACCGACGCGAATGCCGTTGTATGTGCGCGAGGCGTCTATCGAGCTGGTTGCGCGACCGCCGGCGGTGCCGCGGTCGTTACTCGTCCGGCCGCCGCGTGCCGCTACGTCGTCGTCAACGGGGTACGGGTGCGTCGCTGCGTATAGGAGGCGGACCGACTTTTTGGATCCATCGTTCCGTCACAGACACCGTTTCGCCGCCAGTGCAGCGAACGCGAAATGGTTGCTGGTTCAAAATAGCACGGCCGGTCTTCGAACAGCAGGAGGCGGCCGCGGCCGATAACTTTCTGCCGCTTTAACCCAGGCGCAACTGTCCTGGCGGCAAGCCTCCAATGAGGAAATCTACTCTGTAGTCCCGCCTAAGCGGCATTTTACCGGGACGCACCGCGGTAGAAATTCAGTCGCGCTTCCCCTCAATCATCGCGGGACAAAAACAACGAGGCCGCCGATTCAAAGCGACCTCGCACGCATGTTCCTCATGCGCCGCGTGATTGTGAGATTTTCGTCCTACGTTGCCGACTAAATCTCACAGATGCCGCGATCAGCTTGGCTCAGGGCCGATATCCGGCAGACGCCATACATGACTTGTATATGTTTACCCGCGCCCTGGAATCCTGGTCAGGTGAACTTATCGGCCCGCCAAATTGCGCCTGGACCTGTGCAATACATTTCTGAACGGCGGCATCCCGGCCACCACCGGAGCTGCGGCTCTTGGCGGCCCAGCCTTCAGAGGCCGCCATTACCATACAAACTGACGCGACCACAGCAACGAAGCACACCCGCGACTTGTCCATGATTCCCTCCATCCCTTTAAGACCGCTACTGTAATGTGATTCGGTCGGCCTTACCCGCATCCACATGCCATCAATCGGCACCGATTCTTTAGTATATTTGTGGCGGGTTTACAAACTCATTTTAATGATGCGTGCCGCTTCCGTTCGGGAAGAGCCAGCGCCGCTCAGTATCAATTATAATCTGATCGCGAGATATTCGCGTCGCGTCATTGATAAAAATCAATGCTGCGAGGATGTCACGAAGCGCCACGCTGGAATCTGGGCCTGCCGATCGCGCATTATACGCCTCCGAGTGTCTGCGCATCCGCTTGTCACCGTTGGACCGAGGCAAATCGAAACTGTCGAAGATAATCGGCCGACCGCGACGACCAGTAGGACGATTGCGGCGCCGGCAAGGATCCCGCCTCAGGCGCCGATCTGGCCGGAGTCTGGGGACCGATCGCGCGTTGCGCGGCTGCGAGTGCCTGCTCGCATGTACCCTTGTCACCGGCGTTGTCGGCTTCGCGCGCGCGGACCATGGCGCTCGCCACAGCCTCAGCCATCCTTGCGGACTCTTCGCCGAGCCTTTCTTCGGCAGCGGCAATCGAGCCCGGTGTCGGCTGACGATGGCTCGTGGCGGCGGTGTTCTCTCGTGCGCTCGGCCCGGCTGCGGCGTTCGCTCCAAGCCTGGCGTCGATGCGGGCCTGCATGCGATCGATCTCGGCGGTGCACGGCCCAGCGTGACTGACCGAAATCGAGACCATCAGTGTCAGTGCGTTTAGTGCTGCCAATCGCTGAATGGACATGGCTTCATCTCCTCAATTGCGGGGCGCGCGACTGGGTGCGCCCCGCTCAAAGATCGCCTCGATCGACTGCTATTTGGCCATCGCGTGCTGCGCCGCCTCGATATTGGCTTTCACCGCATCGAGGTTGAAGCTTGCGCCCTTTTGCATCGGCGGAAACTCGACCGCGGTCTGGGCCAGCCTCTCCACCTGCTGCTGGACAAACACGTAGCGCCAGAACTCGTATTGGAACCAGGCGAAGTAGTGCTGCGCTCCAATTTTAGTCCCGCTGTCCGGCCAACCGGTGCGCTCGAAAGGATCGAGCCGTAGGTTGGTGATGAAGGGCACGTCTGGTTTGGTTTTTTCACCAAGCCAGCCTGCAGGCTGGTCGATGAAACGGTATTTGTAGTCGTCGATGCGCACGGCGCCGAGCGAGGTTTCCCCGAAGTACCAGACCTCGTGCCGGTTCGACGGGCCTTTGCCGGTGATCATGTCGATCTGGTTGTAGCCGTCGATATGGACCTTGTAGGTGCGGTCGCCGATCTGTTTGCCCTTCTTCAGCTCTTCGACAATGTTTGGATTTCCGGCGGCAGCCACCAGGGTCGGGAACCAATCGAGCCCTGAGATGATCCCGTTCTCGACCTTGCCGGCCGGCACCCTGCCCGGCCAGCGGATCATGGCGGGCGCGCGGTAACCGCCTTCCATGACCGTGCCTTTGGCCTGCGCAAATGGAGTCTGTCCGCCGTCCGGCCAAGTGAAGACCTCGGTGCCGTTATCGGTGGTGAACACCACAATGGTATTGTCGTCGCCCCCCATGTCCTTGAGCTTTTGCATCACTAGGCCGACGTCGTCATCGAGTTGGGCCATTCCGGCTTCATGGATGGTCCAGCCGTTCTTGGAGTTGCGCAACGACTCGTACTTGGGCGACAGGTGAGTGACGATGTGCATGCGCGTCGGATTGAGCCAGAGGAAGAACGGCTTGTTGTCGGCCTTGGCCTTCTCAATGAACTTCAAGGCAAAGTCGCGGATTTCGTCGTCCACGGTCTCCATCCGCTTGGGATAGAGCGTGCCGGCATCCTCGATTCGCTGCTTTCCGACTTTGCCCCAGCGCGGGTCCACGGTCGGATCATCACGGTCCGTCGCATAGGAGTGGACCATATTGCGCGGCCCGACAACGTTCAGCAGCTCCTGCGGGTAGGCAGGGTGCGCCGGGTCTTCCATCGCGTCGAGGTGATACAGATAGCCGAAGAATTCATCGAAGCCGTGCACGGTCGGCAGAAACTCGTTCTTGTCGCCCAGGTGGTTCTTGCCGAACTGGCCGGTGGCGTAGCCCATTGATTTGAGCACGGTGGCGAGGGTCACCGCCTCCGCCGGGAGGCCCGTGGGTGCGCCGGCTTGGCCGACCGTGGTCATACCGGTGCGGATGGGAAGCTCGCCGGTGATGAACGCGGCACGGCCCGCGGTGCAGCTCGCCTCGGCGTAGTAGTCAGTGAACAGCATGCCTTCGGCCGCCAGCTTGTCGAGATTCGGCGTCCGACCGGCCATCATGCCGCGGTGATATGCACCGATGTTCCAGATGCCGATGTCGTCGCCCATGATGACGACGATGTTCGGCCGCTGGCCGGACGGCGCAGGCTGTGCCTGCGCCGGCGATGGCGCGTTCTGAAGCGTTGCTCCGAGCGTGGATGCCGCGGCGAGCGTTGTGCCGCCGAGCAGAATGCTGCGCCGATTGAGCGCGCGATCTTCCGTTGTGGTCGCGGTCTGGGTCGTGGTCTCGTCTCGATCTTTCCTCGAACTCATGACTTCTTCCCTCCTCTCACAACGCACCGGAAGCCGAGATGGCTGGTGGACGTATTCACCTCCTGCGCGTGGCGCGCGGCGCGGTAGCGGCGGCAGTAGTTCGGCGCGCATAGGTGCGAGCCGCCTTTGATGACGTTGCGGGAATCTTGGTATCGGGCTGGCGGGGGTCGTAGCTCCCCTCCTCGGCCCCGCTGCGTGAATTTTGCGGAACGCAGCACGGCTTCGCCGTGTCGGCCTCGTGCCTGGGCGCGTACCAATCGGCGGTCCGTTCCCTCACGTTGCCGATCATATCGTGCACGCCTGGCCGTTGGGCGGAAAACGCGGTCACCGGCGAGGTACGCGCAAGGAGATGAGCACCATTGTCCGCAATTGGTCCGTTGCTCTAACGGGCAGCCTCATTCCGTTTTTATAGGATGCCAATTGGCAGAAGCATTGACAAAAATCAATTAGACTTTTACGCGCATTTCAACGCTATATTCATGTTGGTCTCGGTCGACGGATCTGGCGAAAGCGAAAAGCTCGAGCATCACCGGCACATGAACACGCACTTCAACTGTCAGCCTGCACGGTGTCGACTGCATTGCATAGTCCGCGCAAACAAGGTGCTCGGGAGTATCCAAAAATGTGGACACTGGATAAGGCCGCGCGCCGCGACGCATTGCGTCGAGCAGCTTGGAGCCACGCTCGCGGAAAATAAGCCGGATCGCGACCCACGCGCCTGCGCGATGGATGCTGAGCAGATGATGCTTGCGAGGCAGGGCGCAACAACAAACAGGGCATGCCGGGAACCTGTTGGCCACGCAACGTCTTTGATCCCCAATCTACGAACATTAATCTCAAGCAGCGCGGTAATCATCATCCCTGATATTTGTCAAAATGTCACTGACACGACTCCAAGGTTTATTGTGCCACACGGGGCTGGATTACTATCGCCGGGGCTCTTTTGATTTCCGCGTCATTGCACGCCAAGGGAGTTTTCTCATTGCCAGGGGCGCCTCAACGTCGAGGCGGAATTGAAGCTCGCGGAAAACATGCACTTGAGCACCAAGCCCTTCGACGTCGGCGTAGGAACCGACCAGGTCCACAGAAAACCAGACCCTTGGTTGTTATTCTCGCAGCAACAGCAGTGACCATTTTGGTGGCCCGTATTGATCCGAATGGTTCACCCGCCCTTTCCGCACAGCGTGCAGTCCAATCAGCCAACGCCTGTTTGAGGGCCGAGACCCTTTGGGCGTGCTCAATGGCATTAAAATCAGCCCGTTTACTTTTCTTCTTTCAATTCGATCGTCACCTGGTAAAAGCCGGATAGCGGCAGCGCGAGAAATTGCAATGCAAAGCCCCTCGTCACCCCGGATCGGCCGCAAATTGGTCACGCTGATGGGATTACACGGCGTTTCCTGGCATTGACCGGGAGCGGGGCGTTTGTCGGCGAGGAGGATCTTCATGCCTTTCCAGTTCAAGACGCTCAGCGTGGCGTCGAGCATCGTTGTTGCCACGGCAGTGGCAACACCAGGGCACGCGCAACAAGATCCGCCTGCGGCCGGGCAGGAACGGACGGATGCCGCGCCTCCGGATAGCCCAGCCACGCACGCACCTGCTCGTGCGAGCCGCCCAAGGTCTGCCGCTGTCACTGCGACCGTCAATCTGCGCAGCGGACCGGGCACGGACTCGGAGATCATCACGACCATTCCGGCCGGAAGCACGGTCCGGATCACCAATTGCAGCGGGGAATGGTGCGAGGTGACGTGGAATGAACACAGCGGTTATGCGATCGCCCGAAACCTCAGCGTCGGGGCGTCGCGACAGGCAAGACCCTACGGGCCACCCGGTTACGGCCAAGGCTATGGCCCCGAGCCGCCTGTCGTCTACGGAGCGCCGGGCTACTACGCACCGCCGGCGGTCGTGTACGGCCCGGCTTATTACTACGGACCACGAATCTATTACGGTCCGGGCTGGGGCTGGCGAAGACGGTGGTGGTAGGGGGATTTGTTCCGTCCCGTGAACGCGGCTACCGGTGGACCCCGAGCGCCGCCGACAGTCCGCCGTCCGCCGGCAACACCGCGCCGGTGACGTAGGACGCGCCCGGTGACATCAGAAAAGCCACAACCGACGCAATCTCGTCCGGCGTCGCGAAGCGGCGCGCCGGAATCTGGGCTTCCATGGTGTCGCGGAACTTGGCATAGGGTGCAAGCATCTCGGTATCGACAAAGCCTGGGGCCACGTAGTTGACCGTCACGCCGGTGCGCGCGACTTCGACCGCCAGTGTGCGGACATAGCCGAGCAGCGCCGCCTTGGACGCCGCGTAGGCGGCATTGCCTTGGTTGGCCTGCAGAGCCGTCACCGAGCCGATCGCGGCGACGCGGCCATTTTTGGCGCGCATCATCGGTCGCAGCAGCGCGTTCGCCAGACGGGTGAACGCCCAGTAGTTAACCTGCATGGCGACCTCGGCCTTGGCCTGGTCCATCATCATCGCCAGGGCGTCGTAGGTGTGGCCGGCATTGTGCACAAGGCCGTCATAGGGCGCATCGTCGCCCAGCGCTGCCGTGAACGCCGCCACCGCATCGCGGTCGGCGAGATCGATCTGCAGCGCGTTGAAATTCTGCTCTGCATAGGCGGCGGTCAGCGCCTCGACGGTGGCCTGAGCTTCGGGGGCGGAGGAGCGGTATGTGAAAGTCACGTCGTGGCCGGCTGCCGCAAGCGTCCTGACGATGGCCGCGCCGAGACCGCGCCCACCGCCGGTGACGAGCACGCGGCGCGCGCCTTGTGCCGGCGTCATCAGGCCGGCTCTCCCGCCATCACCAGCGACACGTTCTGGCCACCGAAGCCGAACGAGTTGGAAATGACATTTCGAATGCGCGCATCCCGGGCCTTGTTCGGCACCACGTCGAGCGGGATAGTCGGATCCGGGACCTGATAGTTGATGGTCGGCGGAATGCGCTGATGTTCCAGCGTCATCAGGGTGATCACCGCTTCGACGGCACCGGCCGCTGACAGCGTGTGCCCGATCATCGACTTGTTGGAGGAGATCGGTACGTTCTTGACGCGCTCGCCCAGCACCGCCGACAAGCACATGCATTCCATCTTGTCATTCTCCGGCGTGCCGGTGCCATGCGCGTTGATGTAGTCGATGTCGTCGGGCACGAGCCCGGCATCCGCAATGGCGCTCTTGATGCAGCCGATGATCGGCTTGCCGTCCGGGCTCGATCGGGTGCGGTGAAAGCTGTCCGCCAACTCGCCGCAGCCGGCAACGACGCCGAGGATTTTCGCGCCCCGTGCGACCGCCGCCTCGTAGCTTTCCAGCACGAGGGCGCCGGCACCTTCCGCCATTACGAAGCCGTCGCGGTTCTTGGCAAACGGTTTCGCCGCCGCGTGAGGTGGATCGTTCTGCACCGAAAGGGCAGAGAGCAGTGAAAACCGGATCAGAGTTTCCGCATTGACCGAGCCGTCCGTGGCGACGCAAAGCGCCGCATCGGTTTCGCCGCGACGGATCGCTTCCAGGCCGAGCTGGATCGCGCTGGCGCCGGACGCGCAGGCCGTCGACAGCGAGATCGGCGAGCCGGTGGTGCCGAACTTTGCCGCTAGGCCTTCGCCGACCGAGCCAAACAGAAACCGCTCATGGTAGGGCCGGTACCGTCCCGATGCAGCCGCACGCAGCAGGTCTTCATAGCTCACTGATGCGTTTGCGCCTGAGCCTTTGGCCAGTTCCGCGCGCTGCGGCCATTCGATCTCGATCGGAGCGACGGCGAGAAACAGAGGCCCAGGAAAGCGGCCTCGCGAGCCGAGACCGGATTGCGCAATCGCTTCCTCGGCGGCGAGCTCGGCGAGGCACTCCGACAACGCCGGCGCTGAATAGGGCTCAAGCGGAATGAAGTCCACCGTACCCGCCACCTTGGTCTTGAGCATGTCGGTGCCGAAGCGGGTGATTTCCCGAATGCCGGATTCCCCCGCCGTGAGGCGCCGCCAATTATCGGCTTTGCCGGCGCCGAGCGAGGTGACGATGCCGCCCCCCGTGACCACCACGATCGGACGTCCCGCTTTATCGCGTATGGCAGCCATGTTTTCTCCCGCCTCGTTCACCTGTCCCCGGTTGACGGGGAGGGCAGGAGATCGCTTCAACGACCGTCGCGCCATCGCAAGCCCCGCCCGTCCGGATCACGGCTAGCAGATTTATACGTCAGGCTCCAAGAGGGATCTCAGGACGACATGAAAACGATCTCAAGGGCCTCCGCGTCGACGATCGTCCCGAACCGACCGTCGTATCCGAGACCCTGTATCACGCCGCCGGAGGGATTTCCGAACGCATCGCCGTAGTATGTGAACGTTAATTGTAATCCTGCCCACTCCAACTTGGAGCGAAGTCCTTCCGGATCGGTGAGGTGGCGTAGAGCATCGGGCGGCAAAGGCACAGTCTGGTCAGGCGCAGATGGTGCCGGCCCTTCGTCCTTTGGCGTATCCATGGCTGCCGCGGCCTGAGCCTGCGACAGTGCAAACATGACCGTCGCGACGATAATGCGCCGCACAACACAACAACGGAATTCTGCTTGTTGCATCTCACTGTCCGGCCACAGCAAGAATCAAACGCTAGCACGTTTCAATCCTGAAATCGGCGCGTAAGTTGGTCACTTGCGCCTTCAACAGCTAACATTCTGCTCCTTGCACCGCCTCCACCAGCGCCAGACCTTCGCCGCGCCAATGGCCGACGCCGGTGACGACGGCCTGCGTCAGGGCGGCGGGCATTGCCCGCTCTGACGGATCGTGCGACGGAAGCAGGGTCCCGCGCTCCACTGCCAGCGCGGCAAGCGCGATATTCATGACGAATTGCGGTTCCACGCCGTGGCCTATATGGCTCCCGGTGGCCCGTACTGCGATTTCGGGGTGGGTGTCGAGGAAATCGCGTTCCTCCGTAGTTGCGGGCGCCGCGCCGGTGGCCCCCGAAATGACGGCGCAGTCGGGGCAAATGGCTGGCAACGTCCCCCACAGCTTCGCGAGCATCGCCGTGACGTCGCCGGGTTTGCGGTCAGAGCGTGCATTAACGACCGCGGCAAGCCGGGCAAGCGGCCTGGCGCCGCGCGCGCGCGCATGCTCGCTCGCTTCGAGCACCAGGAATGCGCCCATGGAGCCGAGTGCGAATCCCGGATGTGCGGTGCGATCCCACACGGGATAGAACGACCCCTTGAGGGTGAACCCGCCGAACTCGTACAGCATCAGCATTTCCTTGCGCTCGGCGTTCTGCGCACCGCCAACAAGGGCGATATCGCTCTGGCCGGCCCCGATGCGGGCAAGTGCGATCCGCACGGCGTCAACGCCGGCGGACTCTTCCCCCATGAAAGTGCGCGACGATCCGGTGACGCCGTGCACGATCGAGATGTTGCCGGCGAGCAGGTTTGAGAGTTGCGCCAGGAACAAGGTCGGCCGCAGATCGCTCATCAGCCGCTCGTTAAGGAAGCGGTCCCGGTCGTCGGGCTTTGCGCCCGCCTTAGGCAGTGCGGATAAAATCGCGCCGTCGACAGCAAGGTCGCGCTCGCCACCACCGGCGGCAACGATCATGTCCATGCGGCCGAGAATATCGGCATTACCCTTGACGCCGGCGCTGTCGAGGGCGAGCCCTGCCGCATAGACGCCAATGCGCTGCCACGGCTCCATCTGGCGCTGGTCGCCCTTCTTGGGGATCTGGGCGTCAAAGCTCATGGGCGGAAGCGGATGCACGATGTAGGGCAGGTATCCGTCCTTATCGAAATTGGCCTTCCCGTCAGCAAGGGCTTGCCAATGGGCATCGCGCCCTTCGCCCAGGCACGACAGGATGCCGATGCCGGTGATCCAGGTCTCCCGCTTCATGTCTTAGCCATTGGCCATCGGTGGAAAGCCGATGGCAGCTGCTACCAGCTTCATGCCGTCGCGGAATTTCGGGTCCGGAAAGGCCATCACGCGAAACGTAATCTCGCTGTCGGCAACCGTTTTGCCATTCACCGCTACGGCGGCTTTGGTTATGGTGAAACCCGAACCCTCGTGGATGATGCGTGCCGTGAGCGCCAAAGTCTGACCCGGCGACACGAACGTACGTAATTTTGCTTCCCGCACCGAAGCAAGGAACGGCATCCGCTCGAATTTGGTCAACCCCATGATCAGCCAACCGGATGTCTGCGCCATCGATTCGATCAGCAGCACACCGGGCATCAACGGATGACCGGGGAAATGACCCTCAAAAATCGTGCTCGTTTGGGGAATCTGGGCGAGCGCCTTTACGGTGCGGGCATCGAGATCAAGCTCGATAATGCGGTCAATCAGCTGAAAATATTCAAGCCGCATGGCAAGCAGGGCGGTCAAGCCCCCTTCGCGGCGACGAGTCCGTCAATGCGGGCGCACAGATTGTCGAGCACGAAGTACTGCTCGGTCGTGGCCTTGCCGTCATTGACTTCCTGGGTCCATTGCTCCAGCGGCAGCTTGATCCCGAAGGCCTTGTCGATCGCGAAGGCGATATCGAGAAAATCCAGGCTATCGATGCCGAGATCATTGATTGCGTGGCTCTCCGGCTTAATCGTGTCGCGCGGGATATCGCACGTCTCGGCGATGATATTGGCCACCGTATCGAACGTTGAGGACATCGCATAAGTTCCTGGAAAGTGAGGGCTTTCTGCGAGCGCGCCGAGTCGCGCAAAGATACCCCGCTAGAGCGCAGCCGCGCTGCCCGCTTAAAGACCGCGGTTCGTATAGCGAAGCAGACCGCATAGCGCAATGCCAATGGGTGGCCAATAGAAGGCAATTGGGCGGCCCTAATGCGGTCACAGTTACAGTCGAAAAGCCGCCCTCCCCTCGATTGGAAGGGGATCATCCGACATTGCTAAGACGACGTCAGGCCAAAGGTCAGGCCTTTGCCGTGCTTAGTGTTGGCATGTCCGGATGACCAGTTGCCAGTGCAAACAAGCAGGAAAGGAATGCGTATTGAAACATCAATGCACGACGCGTCGTCGTTCCATCAAGATTGCCGCCCTCACCGGCGCGCTCACCCTCATCATTGTGACAGGCGCCGAAATTGGGCCGCTGCTCGCCCGCTCGCATCCGCCTGAAACAGGCGTTGGCCATTCCGGAGGGGCAGGTACGCGCCACGCGATTATCCGTCACCTCGCCAAAGCCCGTCACGGTGGGGTTCGCCATGCCAAAACCAGGTCATCCGTGCCGGTCGCGCGCAGCGAACGGGGATATCAAAGATCGGGCCTTGCCTCGGTCTATAGCGGCGACGTCACCGCGAACGGCGAACACATGGCTGCCGGCGCGATGACGGCGGCCCACCGGACGCTGCCGTTCGGTTGTATGGTCACCGTTTTCAACAGCAGCAACGGCCGCTCCGCAGTCGTGCGCATCAACGATCGGGGACCTTTCGTGCATGGGCGGGTGATCGATCTCAGCCCGGCGGCGGCACGCGCCCTCGGCGTCAATGGCGTCGCGCAGGTCTCCCTCAGCGTCGGTGGACACCCAATCTAGAGCCGGGGTCATCTTCAATACGATTGAATGATTGCGCTCGGGTGCGCCACGAAGTGGCGCGCCCGCAGCACCGCAGGGTGCGCATAGCACTTCAATGGCGTTGCCACTCGCCGGATCACCCCCGACGGCAATGCCCGCGCTGTCCGGCTTTCCGGTGGCCCCCGTGGGCAAAGTCGCCGTTCATATGTGCGCAAACATCTCGGTCGGGTCACGATTTTGTCCACCTACGGCGCTCAATATTCTACCACTCCCCCGCCGCTGTATTCGTCGCTG
>DATGCX010000130.1:0-5133 GCA_035311445.1 Xanthobacteraceae bacterium
AGATTGAGCCCACCGAGCCAAGCTGCATTGTCGTCCGAGAAGCCTTTGGGCGCCGATGGCCGCCACAATGGCTCTCCGAGCAGGGCCTGCTGGTTGGTCATGCCCTCGATGTTGGGGTTCACCCGGCCGGCAGCGCGGCGCGTTGCCACCAGCCACTCGCCCGGCCGCTTGATCTTGGCCCGCTCGGGCGCCCAGGCCTCGGGGGCGGTGACCAGCGACTTGGCGACCTCCTTGAGATCGCCATCGGTTTCGAGGAATCGTTCCGCCAGCCGATCGACCAATGCGGGCGGCGGCTCGTCGGCAATGAAATGTCGCGCGAGCTTGGTTGAGACGTGCCTTGCTGTCGCCGGGTTGCGTGCAAGATCGTCGAACACGCTGCGTCCTTGCTGGACGCCGCCGCTCGGATAGGTCTTGCCCATCAGCGTCTGCTCGCCCGGCTCGTGCATGCGCGGATTGAACACGAACTCGCCGCCATGCTCGGGGTTGGTCTGAGTCGGCAGAAAGGTCCAACCGGTCAGGACCTTGGCGAAGGTGGTGACGTCGGCTTGCGTATAGACCGTGCGCACGCCAAGCGTATGCAGCTCCAGGATCTCGCGCGCGAGGTTCTCGTTGAGCCCGCGCTTGTTGTTGATGCCGATGATGGAGGCGGGACCGATCGACTGCCAGTTGTCGAGATAGCGCAACATCGCGGGATGGCCCTCGGCCGCCAGCAGCATGTCGGCGAAGCGGCCCAGCACATACGGGCGGATCGCCTCGCGCTCGTAGGCGCCGGCCGCCGCGGTCCCGTCGGCGCTGACACAAAAATGGTTCGACCAGAACCACACCAGCCGCTCCACAAAGCCGATATCCGCATCGTTGGCGGCGCCAATGCGCGCCCTGGCCTCGTCGAGGAATATTTGGCGCTGCGGCGGGACCGCATTCGGCTGGGCCGGCGCGGCAGGGGGCTTGTCCTCCGCCGCCATGCTGTTGCCAGCGCCAGGATTCTCCGCTGCAGCGGCCTGCGCGGCCTCCTTGCGCCGGCGCTCCTGGTTGGCCTGGGCAAGGCGCGCGGCGTTGAACTCGAAACCCGTGCGGATCTCGGCGCCGCTCGTCGGCAGATTGGTGTTGACGATCTGCCCGGCATTGGGGGCTTCCAGATCGGCGAGAAGGGCACCCCGCGGGTCGGATGCGATCGCCGCGATGGTACCGGGGCGCGGCCCGAAGCCGAATCGGTGCAGTGCGAGTGCCGCTTCCCGGGGGTCGAGGGTCATGACGTTGCTCCGGTTGATGCGCCTCAATGGCTCCGTCAGTCTCAGCGGCCGTCAGTAACGCTACAGTCTGTAGCATACATGCCCGTGCGCTGCAACACCCTTGGCGCCGCTGCAGCCCGGACCGGCGAAACTCCGGACTGCGGCCCAAGACACTGGTCAGTATGGCGGGCCGAATTGCGGGCCGAGCGAAATGCGCCCGATCTTGCCCTCCTTGGCGAGGCCGATCCGCCAATCCGCCGAGCCGTTGCTGAAATGGGCAATGTAGAGGTCATTGCCGGCCGCCGTAACGGCGCGGAACGATATTGCCCGCAGCGTCCCAAGTCTCGCCAGCACCGCCCGGTAGAGCAGCAATTGCTGTCGCGTGTTCGTCGCCACTTGCGGGGTCATGTCGTCGTAGTTCGGCGCGCCGCGGCCAAGCGCGTCGATATATTCGCGCAGCGCCTGCTCGCTCCCTGGCACGGGGCTTCGACGTTGCGGCGCAGGCCGCACGGCCTGCTCGCGCACGTCGGCTGGGAGGTTGACGAACCGCGTGTTTTGTCCCGGCATGATGATCTCGAGGCATTGCCCGGAGGCATCCGTGAAGACCCAAGGCTGACCGACGCGTGCGAGGACCGACGTCGAGCGGTCGTCGCCAATCATGAAGGCGCGCGATCGCTTGCCGTCACCGTCGAGGACGAACGCGCGGATATCGATCCCGCTGGCATTGTAGATCAGCAGTTGGATGGGCACGGTGGCCCCCGCCGCTTGCAACGTCTGCTCCCGTGCACAGGGCAGTATTTCGCCGGGCGTGTCATCGCCGTCGGCCCGGAAGCCCATGTCCTCGATATGTCCGTCCGCACCCAGCCGCACGCGGAATTCCCCAAGACCGCCCGCGAATTTGGCGCCGTAGAGGTCGTAGCCGCCGGGCCCGACGCCACGAAAGAAGACCGATTCGACCTCGCCGAATGCGGCGAGCATGGCGTGCAGCGGAGCGACCTGACGGCGCACGTTTTCCGCCATCTGTTCAAGCCGCGCGTCGCCTGGAGCGTAGGTCTCAAGGTCGTGAATTTCCCTCAGCAGCGCAGCCTTGCTCCCGTCTGCCGGCAACTGGTCCTTGAACCGGTCCGGCACCGTTGCGACCTGGCGCGCAAAGGCATCCTCGATCGACTGCGCGCGGGCTGCATCGATCCGGATCGCGCGCCGCGCTCTCCTCCCCGGCTCGCCGAGCGACAACGCGGAGGCGCGGCCCTCGGCGTCGGACGTGAAGGCGATGGTTTCGTTGGTGTCCGGGGAGACGAACGCCTGATCGCCATACGCCGTCACCTCGATTTTCAGGCGCCCGGTCTCCTGCACGGTCAGGCGATCGCCCGCGCGCGCGACCGTGACCGCATGAAAGGGAGCGAACTCATAATAACCGACGTAGCGATCGAACGGGTGCGGCTCCCCCTCGACGGTGTTTGCATGCGATGCGGGCGCCCCGCCCGGCACGACGGCGCCTGCGGAGAACATGACCACCGGCGCAAGCGCAATCGCCACCAGCGCGCGTTTTCGCCAGCCCATGCGAGCCGGCACGGCCGTCCCGGAAAGAATTCGCTCCACCCGCTTGCGCAGCGTACAGGCCCGCGCCATGGCCGTGGTGACCGGGGGCTCTTCGAGGCCGCCCGCAAAGTCGAGCAGAATGCCGGCATAGGTTGGCGGGTCGTTCAGCATTTCGAGCGCCGCGTCGTCGCTGATGATTTCCGCGAGCTCCGCCATGCGCGCGAGCTGCCACCATGCCAGCGGGTTGAACCAGAACACTGCGCGGTTGAACGCCGCCAGCAGCAGCACATAGAAATCGCCATGTGCGACATGCGCCCGCTCGTGTGACAGCACGGCGAGCCGCTTGGCCTCGCTCCAGTCGGCGTATTCGGCGGGCAGCAGAATCGTCGAGCCAAAGGTAACCGGCATCGCGACATCGTCGCTTGTGCGCACGTTCACGCCTGCGGCCCAGCCTTCATGAATCGGCTGCGCGGCACGGGCCATCCGGGCGCTCAACAGGAGTCCCGTGAGCAGCCGCAGAAGCATGAAGGTGGCAACGACGAGGTAGACGGCTGCAGGCAGCACGCGCCAATCGGAGCCTGGCCAACCAGCCCCGCGCCGATCGGCCGGAACGGGTACCACCGGCTGCGACGGATGGGGCATGGCGCTGCGCTCCGTCGCGGGCGGCAGGGCAGGTGGGCCCGGTGTCCGAACCGCCGGTATCTCGGCCGGTTCCGAGCGCGGGGCTGAGAGGCTCGACGACAGGGACTCGACCACGCGCAAAGGTGGCGCGGCGGCCGGTATGGTCACGGTCAGACGATGCATCAGGGCCGGCATTGCCAGGGAGGCGACCAGCACGACGGTCCACGCGGTCATTTGCGTCCGCGGGTTGCGCACGCGCAGGAGCGCAAGGCCGAGCCACACGGCGACGCCGAGCGCCAGCGATCGCAACGCCGATTCGAGGAGCAGGTCCAACATCACCGCTTCCCTCCCTTCGCCTTCGCAACTTTGTCGGCCAAGCTGCGCAGCTGCCGTTGATCGACCATGGCACTGTCGACCATGCCGACCAGAACCTCCTCGACCGATCCGTTGCAAAGCAGATCGATGATCCGCTGGACCGCCTTGGCGGCAACCTTCCCGCGGGGATGGGTCGCCTGGTAGACGTAGGTCCGCCCGTTGACGGTGTGCTTGACGTAACCCTTCTCCTCCAGTCGCCGCAGCACGGTGCGAACCGTCGATTCCTTCAGGCGCCGCCCCAGTCTCTCGCGTACAAATTCTGCCGTGAGCGGGCCGCCGGCCCAGATCAGCTGCATCACTTCGCGCTCGAGGTTGCTCAGGTCCGGCATGTTTTCGCTTTGCATGTCTCGCTCGTTTGCGGATCAGTCGGAGGTAACGTTACACATTGTAGCACAAGCGGCGAGCCCGCGCCAATTCTTGGTGCGACCGAATTTGGGCGGGGTGACCCACAAGAGACACTCAATGGAGCGGCGGTACAATGATAGGCGTCGCTCGTGCGGCGCGCCATCTTCAAAGCAATTAGCGACGCCATGCATCGACAAGCTGCCGGCGGGCAGCCGTGAATCTCGTTATGGTCGAAACAAATGCGGAGGGTGGGTGATGCCTAAAATAGACCGCCGCCCTGTATGGCCCATGTCCGCTTATAAGCACACGCCCTAGCAGCGGCCGACCGTGCAGCCATTGCCCGAACTCGATGTCGGGAAATTTGCTCTACAATGGCGGTACAACGGCTGCCCGGCTTACAGGGAGGTTCGCTATGGTATCTGCAGCGCGATCCGGAATGGTCTTATTGGCAGGGATGCTCATGGCCGGTTTGGCAACAGCTGCATGGGCACAGCAGCCGCAATATCCCAAACCGAGCGAGCTCCCCAATCCCTATCGCCTTGTGGAGGACTGGCCGACGCTGCCCCCAAACATGAATGGCGGCCGATGGGGCGAAGTCATCCGTGTGCATGTCCATAGCGACGGCAACATCTGGATTTTCCATCGCTGTTTCAACACCGTGCCGCCCGGCAGCGCCACCTGCATCGGGCGCGGCGAGGCCAACCCACCAATCTTGCAGTTTGATCCCTCCGGCAAGCTGCTCAAAGCTTTCGGCGCCGGCATGTTTGGCTATCCGCACGGCTTTACGGTGGACCACGACGGCAATCTGTGGGTCAGCGACGTTAATGACAGCGACACCGTGCTCGGCATGCCGGCACGCAATGCTGCCGGCGTCGTGCTTGGACAGGAAGTCCTCAAGCTCGACCAGAACGGCAAAGTCTTGATGATGCTTGGCAAGATGGGGGTCGGCGGCAGCGGCACGGATACTTTCGATCGTCCGACCGGTGTCGCGGTGGCGCCCAATGGCGATATTTTTGTCTCCGAT
>DATGCX010000131.1:0-42580 GCA_035311445.1 Xanthobacteraceae bacterium
ATCGACGTTTTCTTTTTGTCCGGCGGCGAGATCGACGGCGTCGGCAATATCAACCTTGTCGGTATCGGCGAGCACGACAGGCCGCGGGTGCGCTTCCCGGGTTCGTTCGGATCGGCGTATCTCTACTATGTGGTGCCCAAGGTTGTCTTGTTTCGCACCGAACACTCACGGCGCACCCTGGTGTCCCGGGTCTCGTTCATCAGCGCGCCGGGCGGCAGCGCTCCCAATATCTACCGCCCCGGCGGACCGATCGCGCTGGTGACTAATCGCTGCCTGTTCGGCTTCGATCGCGAGCGCCAGCGGTTCCGGCTGGCAAGCGTCCACCCGGGTCATAGTGCCGCGGAGATCGCCGAGAACACGGGCTTCGCGTACGACTGCCCAGAAATTGTCAAGATAACGCCAGCACCCAGTAACGAGACGCTAAGATTGCTGCGGCAAGTTGTGGGGCCGCAGCTAGCTAAGGTTTATCCGCAATTTGCCGCTGCCGTGTTTGGCATAACAGGCCCTTAATTAATGCAAACGTACTCACGTGACTGTGAACGGCGCTGCCGAAGACGGATCGCGAGATCGTTTTGGAGTTGTTTGAAAGAGCGTTAATGTGCCGCCAATTCCGTGACGCCCGGGACGTGTAACCTGGGGGCTGAACTTAGAGCCTGTCTCGATGAAGTTGATCCACCCTTTGTCAATCATCTTGCTGACCCAGCGGATCCATCCCCCACCCTACCCTCCCCCGCTTGCGGGGGAGGGTAGGGTGGGATGGATTGCCCGCTCAAGCCCGGCAATGACATCGGATGAATGTCAGCGGAACGCTCTAAGTCCGGAAATTCCTTCGAGTACCGTCTCATAGAGGAGAACTGCGAATGGCTCGTTTCAATGTAAACGGAAAGACCTACGACGTGGATGTCGGTCCCGACACCCCGCTGTTGTGGGCGATCCGGGAGAATATCGGCCTGACTGGCACCAAATATGGCTGCGGCATCGCGCAATGCGGCGCCTGCACGGTTCATATCGACGGTGTTGCGACACGCTCGTGCTCGTTCCCGGCGAGCGCCGCTGAAGGCAAGCAAATCGTCACCATCGAAGGGCTTGCCAGTAATGGCAGCCTCACCAAGGTCCAGCAGGCGTGGATCAACAATGATGTGCCGCAGTGCGGCTACTGCCAGAGCGGCATGATCATGGCCGTGTCGGCGCTGCTCAAGGAAAAGCCGAAGCCGACCGACGCTGACATCGATGCGGCAATCACCAACATCTGTCGTTGCGGCACCTACCAGCAGGTGCGCGCCGCGATCCACGAAGCTGCGAACGCGTGAGGGAGGCAACGATGAACTACATGCCGAAACTCGATCGTCGCACTTTCCTGGTCGGATCGACCGCCGCCGGGCTCTCGGTCGGATTCCACATCCCGTTCTCCGGTGAAGCCGAAGCGCAAGTGGCCGGACCCGAGGTGAATGCCTGGGTGGTCGTGCATCCCGACGAGAACGTCACCATCCGCGTGGCGCGGTCCGAGATGGGCCAGGGCACCCTTACGGGCCTGTGCCAGATGGTCGCCGAAGAACTCGAATGCGAATGGTCGAAGGTCGCCTATGAATTCCCGACTGCGGGCCAGAATGTCGCCCGCAAGCGGGTTTGGGGCGATTTCTTTACCGCGGGCAGCCGCGGCATCCGGGCGTCCCAGGAGGTCGTCCGCAAGGGCGGCGCTGCGGCCCGCATGATGCTGGTCCAGGCCACCGCCAACGAATGGAAGGTGCCGGCTGCCGAATGCACCGCTGCGAACGGCGTCATCACGCATACGGCCTCCGGGCGCAAGACCACGTTCGGCAAGATCGCCGCGGCCGCATCCAAGATCGAGCCGCCGACCGACATCAAGCTCAAGGACCCGAAGGACTGGAAGATCATCGGCAAGGGCGTCAAGCGCCTCGACACCGTCGCCAAGGTACAGGGCCATGCCATCTACGGCATCGACGTCACGATGCCCGGCATGCAGAGCGCCGCCATCAAGGCGGCCCCAGTCTTTGGCGCCAAGCTGAAAAGCTTCGATGCCGCCAAGGTCGCCTCGATGCGCGGCGTGAAGAAGGTTGTGAGGGTGGAGGACAATGCCGTTGCGGTGATTGCCGACACCTGGTGGAACGCCAAGACGGCTCTGGAAGCGCTGCCGGTGGAATGGGAATCGAGCCCCAACGACAAAGTCTCCAGCGCCTCTATTGCCGAGTTCCTCAAGGCGGGCCTCGATGTCGAGCAGGCGATCGTCGGCAACCAGGGCGGCGACGTCAAAGCCGCGCTCGCCGGCGCTGCCAAGAAGGTGGAAGCGGTCTACAGCTACCCGTACCAGCACCACGCCACCATGGAGCCGCAGAACGCAACCGCGCGCTACACGCCCGAGAAGTGCGAGGTGTGGGCCTCCGTGCAGGATGGCGAGCAGGGATTGGCGGCGACTTCCGAGGCCGCCGGCCTGCCGGTCGCCAAGTGCGAGTTCTACAAGACCTTCCTGGGCGGCGGCTTCGGCCGTCGGTCGACCTCTGTGGACTACGTCCGCCAGGCCGTCGCCATCGCCAAGGAAATGCCCGGGACGCCGGTGAAGATGATCTGGTCGCGCGAAGAAGACATGACGCACGGCTGGTATCACCCGATCACCCAATGCAAGATGACGGCGGGGTTCGACGACAAGAAGAACCTGACTGCCCTGCACGTGCGCATTTCCGGCCAGTCGATCCTTGCGACAGTTGCGCCGGGCCGACTGCAGAACGGCATGGACCCGGCGACCTTCTCTGGCTTCTATAGGGGCGGCGCCGAGGCCACGTTTGGTTATGACGTGCCGAACCTCCTGATCGACCACTCGATGCGCAACCCGCATGTGCCGCCGGGGTTCTGGCGGGGCGTGAACATCAACCACAATGCCATTTACATCGAAAGCTTCATGGACGAACTCGCCAAGGAAGCGGGAGTCGATCCGCTGGAGTTTCGCCGCAAGCTGATGGCGAACCACCCGCAGCACCTTGCGGTGCTCAATGCCGTCGCCGAGAAGGCGGGCTGGGGCAAGCCGGCCGCGTCTGGCGTTTATCGCGGTCTCGCCCAGCATATGGCGTTCGGCAGCTATGTGGCAGCCTGTGCCGAAGTCTCGGTTGACGGCAACAAGGTGAAAATCCACCGTATTGTCGGAGCGACCGATCCGGGCTACGCGGTCAATCCGGCGCAGATCGAGCGGCAGATTGCCGGCTCGTTCGTGTACGGACTGACGGCGCTGTTCTTGGGCGAATGCACCGTCAAGGACGGCGCCATCGAGCAAACCAACTTCGACAGCTACGACATGATGCGCATCAGCCAGATGCCGAAGGTGGAATCGATCGTGATGCCCTCCCACAGCGGCGTGTGGGGTGGCGTCGGCGAACCGACCATCTGTGTGGCTGCGCCTGCGGTGCTCAACGCCATCACGGCGGCTACCGGGAAGCGCTACCGTAGCTTCCCACTGAAGAACCAGGGCTTGACGCTCGTATAACCGCCGGCGGGCGGCGGTCAGGCAAGCCGCCGCCCGCTTTCCTGAAAAGCCTTCGCTGGAATCACCCGGAATGAGGGCCGTTCAAACTTTCGCAGCGGGTCTTATACTTGGCGCTACAATAGTGCCGGGGCTTGCCAACGAAGCTCCGCCCGGTGCTGCATCCTGTTCCGGATGCCACGCCGCGAAACCGAATGTCGACACGGCCATGCCCCGTCTCGCCGGACAGGACGCAATGGCCATCGCCGCCGCTCTGCACGCGTTCCGGGACGGCCGCCGATCGGCAACTGTCATGGACCGAATCGCCAAGGGCTTCTCCGACGATGAGATCAAGGCCATTGCGGCCTGGTTCGGCGCCCAACCCTGATTCGGATGCCGCCATGACCGGATTGCGCCCCAGCCGTCGTCAATTCCTCGCCGCTGCTGTGGGCGCCTGCGCGATGTTTCCCCGCCCGCTCATCGCTCAGGGCGCACAGCCGCGCGTCGTCGTCATCGGCGGCGGGTTCGCAGGCGCGACGGCGGCACGCTTTTTGAAACGGACGGATGCGCGCCTCGACGTTACGCTGGTCGAGCCAAATCCGATTTTCACGGCGTGCCCGTTCAGCAATGAGGTGATCGCAGGGCTGCGCGACATGCGCGCCCAGCTGTTCCGCTACGACCGCATCGCTGGCGATGGCGTCGCCGTGGTGCATCAGGCCGCGGCCGCTGTTGATGGCCAGGCGCATATTGTCACGCTCGGCAATGGCGCGAAGCTGAACTACGACAGGTTGGTGCTGGCCCCCGGCTCCGATCCACGGTTCGACGCACTGCCGGGCTATGATGAGGCCGCATCTGAGCGAATGCCCCACGCCTGGAAAGCGGGCGCCCAAACCATGTTGCTGCGGCGCCAGCTTGAGGCCATGGAGGACGGCGGCACCGTGGTGATGTCGTTACCGGCGTTGCCCTATCGCTGTCCGCCGGCCTCCTACGAACGGGCGAGTCTGATCGCGTACTATCTCAAGACCAAGAAACCGCGTTCCAAACTCGTGGTCCTCGATGCCAAGGATACGTTCTCCATGCAACGCTTGTTCGAAAACGCGTGGAAAGAACTCTATCCCAACCTCGAATGGATGCCGGCGTCTGCGGGTGGCAATCCCAACGGGGTGGATGTAGGGGCGATGACGGTCTCGTCGGATTTCGACACCTACAAGGCAGACGTCGCCAATATCATTCCGCCCCAAAAAGCCGGCCGCATCGCAGAGCTGGCCGGGACCGCCGATCGCACGGGCTGGTGCCCCGTCGAACCGGTCACTTTCGAATCCCGTCTCGTTCCCGGCATCCATGTTCTGGGTGATGCGGCGATTGCGGGTGCGGTGCCTAAATCGGCCTTCGCAAGCAACGCGGCCGCCAAGATCTGCGCTGCGGCAGTCGCCAAGCTGGTTCGCGGCGAGATGCCGGCGACGCCGAAATTCGTCAATACCTGCTACAGCCTGGTGGCGCCCGATTACGGCTTTTCGATTGCCGGCGTGTATCAGCCGGTAAGCGGGCAGTGGCTGGAAGTCGAAGGCGCCGGCGGCATCAGCCCGGTGGATGCGTCTCGCGCATTCCGAAGCCAGGAAGCGAAGTTTGCCAATGGCTGGTTCAACACGATCACGTCCGAGATATTCGGGTGAGGACGGCCTCTTCTCCCTCCCCCGCTTGCGGGGGAGGGCAGGGTGGGGGGCGGGCCGCGAGTCGGTGCCGTGGAATCGGCCCCACCCCGACCCTCCCCGAAGGCGGGGAGGGAGAAGAAAGCGCTTGCCTGCACACTGTCATTTCGCGATCGCTATCGGAATTGCAGCCGCCCCGATCTCAGCCGTCGCGCCGCTCAAGGCTGACGCTGCGATACGGCCCTACGCGGTAATAGGAGACGCAATACCGGCATCGCTCACCGGCGCCCCCGGCGATCCGGCGCGTGGAAAAGCCATTGTGGCGAGCCGGCAAACCGGGCTGTGCCTGCTATGTCACTCGGCGCCGTTGCCGGAGGAGAAGTTCCAGGGCACCATCGGGCCCGGCCTCAAGGGTATCGGCGCGCGGTATACGGAAGGCGAGTTGAGGTTGCGGATCGTCGATCCGCGCATATCTAATCCTGACACCATCATGCCGGCCTATTACCGCCTGGATGGACTTGAACGGGTCGCGCCGGCGTTTCGCGGCAAGACCGTATTGACGGCGGAACAAATCGAAGACGTCGTAGCTTTCCTGATGACTCTGCACGACTGAAGAGGATGCGATGACGGGCGAAACTGAGTCGTACACGCGCCGGGTGGTGCTGGCCGGAGTCGCCGGTGCAACGGCGCTCGCAACGGTGCCTCTCCTGGTTCGCCGCGCCGAGGCAACGCCTGAGACCATGAAGGCCGCGATCCACCGGGTGATCGGCGAGTCGCCGGTGCGCAAAGGCAAGGTCACGCTCGACATCCCGCCGCTGGTCGAAAACGGCAATACCATTGCGATGTCGGTTTCGGTCGACAGTCCGATGATCGAGAACGACTATGTCAAGGCGATCCACATCTTCAACGAGAAGAACCCGCAGCCCGACATCATCTCGGTGCATCTCGGTCCGCGCGCCGGCAAGGCCGCGTTCTCGACCCGCATCCGCCTGGCGGATTCGCAGAACGTCGTTGCCATCGCGGAATTGAGCGACGGCTCGCTGTGGTCCGACACAGCCGAAGTGATCGTCACTATCGCGGCCTGCCTGGAGTACAACTGACCATGGCCCGCACCCTCGTCAACGTTCCGCCCAAGGCCAAGCGCGGACAGGTCATCGAGATCAAGACGCTGATCTCGCATATCATGGAGACCGGATATCGGCGCAACGAAAGCGGCGCCCCGATCCCGCGCGATATCATCAATCTGTTCACGTGTACCTACAACGGCACCGAAATCTTCCGCGCCGACCTGCATCAGGCAATCGCGGCGAACCCGTTCATCAGCTTCCACACGGTGGCGACCGAGAGCGGGACCCTGCAATTCCAATGGACCGACGACAACGGTCAGATCGAGACCGCCTCGGCGAAGATTACGGTTGAGTGATGAAGACTATCCCGACCTTTAAGACGGACAAGGAAGCCGAAGACTTTGTCGCCACGGCAGACCTCACAGAATATGATCTGTCTGGCGGCCAGGTGATGCGCTTTGAGATGAAGCGCAAGGATAAATCTATAAACCTAAATTCGTGAGTTGGAAGCACGAATCTTGCGCAGAAGGCGCTGATAAATCGATAAAACTTCGAAAATCAGCCTACTGCGGAGCAGTTACAATTGGGTGCCCTCAAGCATTCTCTCTCTTGCTTGTGGGCGAAGGGCTTCGCGAAAATCAGCGACGCCAACTTCCGGATCGAGGATAAATCTTCGCTTACTGAGCAGCTTCTGGAAGCTGTGCGCCGTCGGGCGCACGATGCGGGTATTCCGTATCAGCGTTTTATTCGCATGGCACTTGAACGCGCAGTGCAGAGGTCAAACTGAAACAGACTTTCTACGACACCTTCGCTGTAGCCTTCTGTGCCACCGGCGTGATCCGCAGCGCCTCCAGCCGATTGCGGTTACGCCGCAACACCTGGAAACGGAAGCCGTGGAACGTGAAGCTCTGGCCGGGTTCGGGGATTGAGCGCGCCTCGTGAATGACGAGGCCCGCGATGGTGGTCGCCTCGGTGTCCGGCAGGTTCCAGTCCATGGCGCGGTTTAGGTCACGGATCGGCACCGCCCCATCGACATTGACCGACCCGTCCGGTTGCGGGCGTACACCCGGCACTTCTACGTCGTGCTCGTCGCTGATGTCGCCGACGATCTCTTCGAGAATGTCCTCCAACGTGACGATCCCCATGAACTCCCCGTATTCGTCCACCACGATGGCGAGCGGCGAGCGACGCCGGCGAAACGCCTTGAGCTGCTCCGTCAGCGGCCGGATTTCCGGCACAAACCAGGCCGGCCGGGCGATCGCCACGATATCGACCTTCTTGGGATCGCCGCCGGCTTCCTGGATCGCACGCAACAGATCCTTCACATGCAGGATGCCGACGATGTTTTCCGGCGTGCCCAGCCACAGCGGAACGCGAGTCACCAGCTCCTTGAGCAGAACCTCGACGACCTTTTCGGGCGGCTCGCCGGCATCGGCCGTGATCACCTCGGTGCGGTGGATCATGACATCCGCCACCGTCAAATCGCGCAGGTTAAGGAGGCCGCTCAGCATGTCGCGGTCCTGCTTCTCGACACTCCCTTCCCGGTGCAACAGATCGAGGGCGCCGCGCAGTCGCTCGTGGCCGGGCAGCAGTGGCTCGCCAGCGCCGGCGGCGATGCCCATCATCACCAACATTCGACGGACCAACCAATCCGCGGCATCGAGTACGGGCCCGAGAATACGTATCACGCGATCCAGTGGACGGGCGATCAACAGGGCGTAGCGGTCGGGCGTGTTGATGGCAGCTGTCTTTGGCAGCATTTCGCAAAACAGGATCACCAGCACCGTCATCGCGACGCTGGCGTAGACGACGCCGATATCGCCGAACCAGTCATGCAGCAGGACGGTGGCGAGCGAGGACGACACGATGGTCGCCACGTTGTTGCCGATCAGCAGCGCGCCGATCAGCCGCTGTTTTTCGTCTAGGAGCCGCGTGATAGTCGCCGCATTGGGATTGCCGCCTTTGGCGAGCCGCAACATAGTGCCGCGCGAGGACGTTGTGACGGCGGTTTCACTTCCGGAGAAGAAAAACGCCATGAACAGGAACAACAGGACGGCCAGAACGATCAGCCAGTTCGAAAGCATCATTGTTCTTCGAGCTTCTCGACAAGGAAGGCGCGCAGCTGCGCCGGATCGACATCAGGCGCAATATAGGCAGCCCCGATATCGCGCAGAAGGACGAATGTGAGCTTTCCGCGCTTGACCTTCTTGTCCTGCCCCATCAATAACATCAGCTGATCCGCGCTCGGTACGCCGCCCGCCACCCCGACAAGGCTGACCGGCAGACCGACCGCAGCCAAATGATGTGTCACCCGCACGGCCTGTTCCGGTGCCAGAGCTCCGAGCCGGGCGGAAAACTCCGCGGCGAGCGCCATGCCCAGCGCGATCGCTTCGCCATGAAGAAGCCGATCGGAAAATCCGGCCGCCGCTTCCAGGGCGTGCCCGAAGGTATGGCCGAGATTGAGCAGGGCGCGATCGCCGGTCTCGCGCTCATCGCGGGCGACGATTGTGGCCTTCATCCGACAACTTGTTGCGATCGCGTGCTCGCGCGCTGCGCCACCGGCGAACACGTCCTTCACATTGGCGTCGAGCCAGGCGAAGAACCCGGCATCGCCGAGCAGGCCATATTTGACGATTTCGGCATAGCCCGCGCGAAACTGGCGCGGCGGCAGGGTGTCGAGCACGGCCGTATCGGCCAGCACTAGGATCGGCTGATAGAATGCGCCGACCAGGTTTTTGCCCTGGGGCGAGTTGATCGCTGTTTTGCCACCGACCGATGAATCGACCTGCGCCAGTAACGTAGTCGGCACCTGGATGTAGTCGAGGCCGCGGCGCACCACCGCAGCCGCAAATCCGGCGAGGTCCCCGACCATGCCGCCGCCGACGGCCACCACGACATCGCCGCGCTCGACCCTTGCGGCGATCAGGGCTTCGCAGACGCGTTCGAGACCCGCAAAGCTTTTCGTACCTTCGCCGGGTCGGACCACAACGCGACTCGTTGACAGCCCGCCCGTCGCGAGCGCCGCCTCGGCCGCTGCAAGGTGGAGACCCGCTACGGTATCGTCGCTTACGATCGCAACTTTTGCTCCCGGTTTGAGCATCGCCACGCGCGCGCCGAGGGTCACCATCTGATTGCGCCCGATCACGATGTCATAGGCGCGTTCGCCTAGCGCGACGTTGACGATGGTGGGGTCGCCGGGCTGCGGAGGCGCCGTCATGGCGGGGCCTTTCGTTGCGCCCGGGATCATGCGTCGGCAATGCCAAGTTTGCGGCGCAACGCCGTCACGATCTCCTCTACGATGATCTCGTGGGAAACATCGCGCGACACGACGATAAGATTGGCTTCACCATAGATCGGATTGCGCTCGGCGAGAAGATTCGCCAGCGTCGCCATCGGATCGGCTGTCTTGAGCAGAGGCCGGTCGCTGCGCCGGCGCAGCCGCCGCGCCAGCACGTCGGGTTCAGCCTTCAGCCACACGGATATCCCGTTGTGATGGATATTGGCGCGGGTCTGAGAGTTCATGAAAGCGCCCCCGCCGGTGGCCAGCACCTGGGGCCCGTGCTCAAGCAATCGCGCAATCACGCGGGCCTCCCCGGAGCGGAACGCCGGCTCGCCATGAGCCTCGAAGATATCCTCGATCGACATGCCGGCGGCCTGTTCGATCTCGGCATCTGCATCCGCGAAGGGAATGCCGAGCCGGGCTGCAAGCCGTCGACCAATCGAGGACTTGCCGGCGCCCATCATGCCGACCAGCACGATGGTGCCTCGCCCGAGCGCGGCCACGATCGCCGCATCGCGCGGTGCGGGACCCAGATGATGTGGAATGGCAGCTTCGCTCATTGGACGATCTCGAAATCGCGGGCAACCTCCCACAATCGACCAAGCCGGGCAACATCACGGACGGTACTCTTTGTATTAACCAAGCGGGCATAACCATGGCCGCTTGCCCCGCGAGGGCTCGCAAGCCGAACGCTGCCCCGATTGGGGTCTCTTTACAAAACTTTACATACCGGACAAACCGCGGAAATTCGGCTCCTTCACATTTTCCGTCGTGGGCGACAATTAGGAAAGAGAGCCAAATGAGCAACCACGATCCCATCAATGAAGTGCCGGCGCCGGCGTCCGCAAGTGCGTCCCAGCGACGGAACCGAACCTATATTGCGGCCGCCATTGGGACTGCGGCCCTCATTGGGGCATTTGCCGTTTCATCCCTGGGCCAGGGATTGGGGCACCGTATTTTGGCGAGCGTGCCCGGCATGGCGGCCGCCGCTGCACCGTTCGAGGGCGGATTTGGAGGTTTCGCTGGCGATTGGCAAAGTGGCCTTTTCAATGGCGCCATCGAGACGATCGTCGAAGCCCATGCGGATCGCATGATCCGGCATCTCGCAATCGAAATCGATGCGACGTCCGACCAGCAGGACAAGCTTCGCGAGATTATGCGCGGCGCTGTGAAAGATTTGCTTCCGGTGCGTGAAAAGGTCCTGGCGGCGCGGACCACTGCGCGAGAACTCCTGACTCAGCAGACGATCGATCGCGGCGCAATAGAAAAGCTGCGCGCTGATCAGATTGCGATCCACGATGCGGCAAGTAAGCGGCTCGTTCAGGCAGTCGCCGACGCTGCAGACGTGCTTACACCCGAACAGCGGCGTAAGCTCAGTTCCATGCTGCCGCCCCGCGGCGGTCCCTGGAGCGGCGGTCCCTGGGGCCGCGGCTCTTGGGGACACTGGGGCAGCTTTGGGCGGAACTGATAGCTGAACCGATGCGGCGACAATGATGATCCCGTGACAGATCGCATTCTGCTCATTGAGGACGACAAACGCCTCGCCGAGATGGTGAAGAACTATCTCGGCGAGTTCGGCTTCGCAGTAACTGCCGCCCACAGTGGCGGCTCCGGCATCGCACTCTACCGTCGAGAGGCCTTCGACGCTCTCATTCTCGATCTGATGCTGCCAGATATGGACGGGCTCGAGGTCTGCCGCCAAATTCGTGCCGACGGCCAGGCACGAATCCTGATGCTGACGGCGCGCGGCGACGCCATGGATCGCGTGGTAGGCCTTGAAATGGGCGCCGACGATTATCTGGCCAAACCGTTCGAACCGCGCGAGCTATTGGCGCGATTGCGTTCCATCCTCCGCCGCACCAAGCGCGATCACAAGCCCGATGTGCTGCGGTTTGGGCGGCTGGAGATCGATGTCGGAGCCCGCGAGGCGCGGCTCGGCGGCGAATCTCGCGCGCTGACGAGTTATCAGTTCGCGTTATTATTGGGGCTGGCCCGGTATGCCGGACGGGTGATGTCCCGCGACACGCTGATGGATATCGTCAAGAACGAACGTCTTGAGGCGTTCGATCGATCGATCGACGTCCATATCTCGCGTATCCGCGCCGCCATCGAAGACGATCCGAAGAATCCGCGCCGCATCATCACGGTCAGGGGTGCCGGCTACGTATTCGCAAAGTCGCAAGACTAGGCAATGCAGCGCCTCTACCAGAAGATCTACCTGGTGTTCCTGGCGAGCCTCATTGCCGTCGTGGTGATCAGCGGGCTGTCCTGGCGCGTCGGACAAGCGAACCTCCCCCATGGCGAGGTCCTTGAACTCGCCGGCGAACTCGCAATGGCGGCATTGCCGCCCTTGGACGCTTCCCGTCAGGTGCAGCAGCAGGCAGTCGAGCGACTCAGCCGGCGGTTGCGCATCGATATCGCGCTGTTTGATCAGAACCGCGCTCCGATCGCGGCGATCGGTCGGCCGCTGCCGCAGCCGCCCTTGTTCGGCGAAAGCGGCGTCTGGCTGCGCGGCCGCGGCGGGCCGGCGTGGAGCTTTCGATTACCGGATGGGCGCTGGCTTGTCGCACGGACGCCGTTGCGGTCGGCAGGGCCGCTTCTTGGCCTCGTATTCTTCCTAGCCGCCATGGCAATCGCCATTGCGATATTCGCGTATCCAGTGGTGCGTGGACTGACCCGGCGCATCGAGCGTCTGCAGACGGGCGTCGAAACGCTCGGAGCCGGGAACTTGGCGACCCGAGTCGCCGTCGAAGGACGCGACGAGGTCGCCCACCTTGCGGCAAGCTTTAATCGCGCTGCGTCGCGCATCGAAGAATTGGTCGGCGCGCACCGGTTGCTGCTGGCCAATGCGTCGCATGAATTGCGCACGCCGCTGTCGCGCATAAGGCTTGGTCTTGAGCTTTTCGAGACGAAGCCCGACCCCAAGATCAAGGCCGATATCGCCCGCGATATCGCCGAACTCGACGATCTGATTGAGGAAATCCTGCTGGCAAGCCGACTCGACGTCGCCCCTGCGCCAGTGGCCACGGAGGAGATCGATCTGTTGGCCCTGGTGGCGGAGGAATGCGCCCATTACGACGGTTGCACCCTGGACGGGGAACTCATTGTGCTCCGCGGCGACTCCCGGCTGCTGCGCCGGCTCGTGCGCAATCTTCTCGACAATGCGCAGCGCCACGGCAAGCCGCCTATTCGGGTCGACCTGCGACGCGTCGGGCCGCAGGCGTCGTTGTCCGTCATCGACGCAGGCGAGGGTATTCCGCCGTCCAAACGCGAGGACGTCTTCCTGCCGTTCTACAGGCTGAGCGGTAACCGTAAGGGTGCTGGCCTCGGCCTTGCGCTGGCGCGCCAAATCGCCCGGCTGCACGGAGGTGACGCTGTGGTGATGGCGCGCCCAGATGCTCAAAGCTGCATCGTTATCATGCTACCGGTTCATTGAGAGTTGACCTAGGCGGATGAACACAGCGTAACCCGCCGGTGGCTCGGTCACGAGGGGGTTACGCCTTCCGGCCTGACCTGCCCTACGCTGATGATAATTATTGGCCGCTAAAATTCGCTCTTGCCATGGCGGAACGAAAATGATCGTACTCACTTTAAGCAGGGTGCGCCGAGCAGGCGGCACGGATAGGCAACTATGCCGAGCTTGTTCAAGTTGCTGGCGGTCGTTGGAGTCGTAGCAGCGCTAGGATACGCAGCGATGTTCGCGCTTGCTAGCTTGGTCGATCCGAAGACGCGGGAAATGGTGGTCACGGTACCGCCTGACCGCTTCGTCAAACAGCAGCGTTGACCGGGATGGCTCCCGTCCAAGCGCCGCGACAGCGACTGATTTCCTTGTTTCTCGACATGGTAGCGGCCGAGCGCGGCGGCGCCGCCAATACGCTTGAGGCCTATTTGCGCGATCTCGACGACCTAGCCGCCTATCTGGCGACCCGCAAGCACACTGTTTCATCCGCCACGACGGCGGATCTGAGGGGGTATTTGGTCGTGCTCGCGGACCGCGGCTTTGCGGCGTCGTCGGTGGCGCGGCGACTTTCCGCAATCCGCCAGCTGTATCGCTTTCTCTGTGCGGAAGGGCACCGCGCCGACGATCCGGCCGCCATCATTGAGGGCCCGAAGCGCGGACGTCCGCTGCCGAAGGTGCTCTCGGTCGCGGAGGTCGACCGGTTAATCGCGGCGGCGCGACAGGCGGTTGAGGGCGCGAGGGCGTCGGAACTGGGGCGCTTGCGGGCGTTGCGGCTGTTGTGCCTTCTTGAACTCCTTTATGCAACGGGTTTGCGCATTTCCGAACTGATCGCGCTGCCGGCCTCGGCGGCACGTCGCGACGACGACATGCTGATCGTGCGTGGCAAAGGCGGCAAGGAACGGCTGGTTCCGCTCAACGGCGCCGCCAAGTCCGCAATGCGCGAATACCGGGCTGCACTCGTTCAATGGTGCCGACAAGAAGACTGTGCGCCTCAATCGAAATGGTTGTTCGCATCGTTTAGCGAGGCGGGCCACTTGACCCGGCAGCATGCGGCGCGTGAATTGAAAGAGCTGGCTGTCGCTGCCGGCCTGCGTCCCGAGCAGGTAAGCCCCCATGTGCTGCGCCACGCGTTTGCGAGCCATTTGCTGCACAATGGCGCCGATCTGCGCGTTGTGCAGACACTACTCGGCCATGCAGATATCTCGACCACGCAGATTTATGCCCACGTATTGGACGAGCGGCTCAAAAGCCTGGTGCGCGATCTGCATCCGCTGAGTGAGCAATGATGCGCAGCTATCTCGATTTCGAAAAGCCGGTTGCCGAGCTCGAGGCCAAGGTCGAAGAGCTGCGGGCACTCCAGGAGACCGGTAACGCGGTCGCCGTCGGAGAGGAGATCTTGCGGCTCGAAGCGAAAGCAACGGCCGCGCTCGAAGAACTCTACGCGGGGCTGACGCCGTGGCAAAAAACCCAGGTTGCACGACATCCGCAGCGGCCGCATTGTCTCGACTATGTGGCGGCCCTCATAACGGATTTCGTGCCTTTGGCGGGGGACCGCAAATTTGCTGACGACGAGGCCATCATCGGCGGGTTCGGACGCTTCAACGGCGAAAGCATCTGCGTGATCGGTCATGAGAAGGGCTCGACCACCGAAGGCCGCATCAAACATAATTTCGGCATGGCGCGACCGGAAGGCTATCGTAAGGCGGTCCGGCTCATGGAGATGGCCGACCGCTTCGACATTCCGGTGCTGGCGCTGGTCGACACTGCCGGCGCCTACCCGGGCATCGAGGCCGAGGAGCGCGGCCAAGCCGAGGCGATCGCCCGATCGACGGACGCCTGTCTTGCGCTCGGCGTGCCTAATGTGGCGGTGATTCTCGGCGAGGGCGGCTCCGGGGGCGCCATCGCGATCGCTGCCGCCAACCGCGTCCTGATGCTGGAGCATGCGATCTATAGCGTGATCTCACCGGAAGGAGCGGCTTCGATCCTGTGGCGGGATACCGCCAAGGCCCAGGAGGCCGCTACCAACATGAAGATCACGGCAGACGATCTGTTGCGTCTCGGTGTGATCGACGAGATCGTCCGCGAGCCGAAGGGCGGCGCCCATCGTGATCCCAAGTCGGCCCTCCGCGCCGTGGGCGATGCCGTAACCACAGCCTTCCAATCGCTGCTCCATATGGGGCGGGATGCCATCCGGGGGCACCGCCGAGACAAATTTCTGGCCATCGGGCGGGCCCCGACATGAGCGGAACGGATCAGCCGTGAGTGGCATCTCCGCCGAATCTCACAGCTAAAGATTGTTTTTATGGATATCCACAATCACATAGCCCTGGAAATGCGGCCCAGCTATGGTGATGTTGTGAGTTCATAAGCTGTTAAGCATTCTTCGACCGCGCTGCTGTATGCCAGCAGCTGCCTTGCTTACACCTCATCTTAGCGGTAGATTTGCAGAATCGCGGTTGGGGACCGGCAGCTGCGGGACGAGCCGGAGACCAGCATTCTTTCGGCAGGTATTTGGGGACGGGCGCGTTGCAACGTTTTCATCGACTCGCCAAGTTATCGGCGGCATCGATCGTGGTCGCGGCTGCCGCGACCCTGTGCGGCTGCGAGACCGACGACCTCAGCCAAGCTGGCGCGCGCGCCTTGAGGCCGCTACCGGCAGCGTTGGCGGCTGAGATCGACAAACGAAACATGCCGCGCGAGTCCCCGATCCTGGTTCGCATCTTCAAGGAAGAAGCGGAACTGGAGGTCTGGAAGCAGGATGCCGAGGGGAAATTCGCCCTGCTCAAGACCTATCCCATCTGTCGTTGGTCCGGCGAGCTTGGCCCCAAGGTCAAGGAAGGAGACCGACAGGCGCCGGAGGGCTTCTACACGATCATGCCGGGCCAGATGAATCCCAATTCCAACTACTACTTGGCCTTCAATCTCGGCTTTCCCAACGCCTACGACAAGGCGAACGATCGGACCGGCGCCTTCCTTATGGTGCATGGCGACTGCTCGTCGGCCGGTTGCTATGCCATGACGGACGAGCAGATTCAGGAGATCTACGCGCTCGGCCGGGACTCTTTCCTTGGTGGACAAAAATCCTTCCAGGTACAAGCCTATCCGTTCCGGATGACGCCGCTCAACCTGGCCAAGCACCGCAACAGTCCGCACATGGCGTTCTGGCGGATGATCAAGGAAGGCAGCGATCATTTTGAGGTGAGCAGAGCCGAGCCACGTGTCGATGTGTGCGAGAAACGCTATGTCTTCGACGCCCGCGCGCCCGCCAACGCCACCTTCCATCCGCGCGAGAAGTGCCCGCCCTACCAGATTCCCGAGGAAATCGCGAGCGGTGTGAAGGCAAAGGAGGCCAGCGATGAACGGGCCTTCACGGAATACGTCAACCGCGGTGTCGCCACAGTCGCGGTCAAGACCGGTAGCGACGGCGGCATGCATCCGGCATTCCTGGCGAAGCTGCAGTCGAAATCGGTGATTGATTTCCAGACGGGAAGCCGGGAGGTTAAAGCGCCCCCAGGCCCGCTGCCAGCAAACGTCAATCCGCCGCGCACGCCGGAGCCCGAAATGGCGACAGCGTCGAATAAGGCGACGCAGCCAACCGACAAGACTACGCAGCCAACCGAATCGAATCTGCAGATGATCGGCAGGTGGTTTGGTTTTGGGAGCAGCGAACCCACCGCACCACCCGCGACTACGGCGGCAGCACCGGCCGCGAAACCCAAGCCCGGCCCGACACAGACTGCGGCCGCACCGAAGCCCGCTCCGCTGCCAGCCAGCAAGCCACAGCCGAAGTCACAGGCCGAAGTCGCCCAGGCTCCGCCCCAGGGGGCATTGCCGCAAGGTGGCTCGCCGCACCCACCGCCCCCGCAGCAGGCAGCGCCCCCGCCCGCCCCAGTCGCCACGTCACCTGACCTGATTGCGGGCGCAAGTCCGGTCGTGCCGGCGGGCGGTTTCGAGGGACGTTGGAACGCAGCTCGGTAGGGCTGTCACGAGCACTTATGTCTGTCATTCCGGATCCCGAGCGCAGCGAGGGAGCCTGGAATCTATAACCCTCGATCAGTGGTTATGGATTTCCCGGCTCGCCGCGCCCCCGGAATGACTCCCACGAGTATGAAGCGCCGGAAGCCGCCGCTTCAGGCAAACCGCCCGTGGCAATGCTTGAACTTCTTTCCCGAGCCGCACGGGCATGTCTCGTTGCGTCCGACCTTGCCCCATGTGGTTGGATCCTTGGGGTTGCGGGCGACTGCGGAACTCACGGCCGCCCCTGCATTGCGGGCGAGCGTTGCGACCGCATCCGACATCGCCATATCGTCCTCGCCGGTCGCCGGATTGATATGGTGCGCCTCCATGAAAGGAAGGTTCTGCGGCGCTTCGGGTGGCGGCGCCTGCATGATCTCGACCCGCATGAGCTGTGCCGTTACCGCCTCGCGCAGGCGGGAAAGCAATGTCTCGAATAGCTGGAAAGCTTCCGACTTGTATTCGTTCAACGGATCGCGTTGCCCAAAACCGCGCAGACCGATCACCTGGCGTAAATGCTCCAGCATCAGCAGATGTTCGCGCCACAGGTGATCGAGCGACTGCAGGAGGATCGATTTCTCGACGTAGCGCATCACATCCGGACCCCATTGCGCCACCTTGGCGGCCATGTGCTCGTCGGCACGCCGCTCGACGCGGGCAATCAGTTCCTCGTCCGCAATGCCTTCCTCTTTTGCCCATTCATCGACCGGCAAGTCGAGGCCGAGAACGCGATTGAGTTCCTCCTTGAGGCCTTTGGTATCCCATTGCTCCGGATAGGCGTTCTCGGGAACAAATTTGGCAACCAAGGAGTCCACCACGTCCTTGCGCATGTCCGCCACGGTCTCGGCGACGTTCTCGTCCTTCATCAGCTCGATGCGCTGGTCGAAGATGACCTTGCGCTGATCGTTCATCACATTATCGAACTTAAGCACGTTCTTGCGGAGGTCGAAGTTGCGCGCTTCCACCTTCTGCTGTGCCTTTTCCAGTGCCTTATTGATCCACGGGTGGACGATCGCCTCATTCTCCTGGAGGCCGAGCTTCTGGAGCATGCCGTCGAGCTTGTCCGACCCGAAAATGCGCATCAGGTCGTCCTGCAGCGACAGGAAAAACTTAGAGTGGCCCGGATCGCCCTGGCGGCCGGATCGCCCGCGTAGCTGATTGTCGATACGGCGCGATTCATGGCGCTCGGTGCCGAGTACATAGAGGCCGCCGGCTGCCAGCGCCTTTTCTTTCAGGCGGGCGACCTGGCTGCGGATCGCTTCGCTGCGCCGCGTGCGTTCGGCTTCATCGGTAACGTCGTTAAGCTCCTGGCGGATGCGCATGTCGGCATTGCCGCCGAGCTGGATGTCAGTGCCGCGCCCTGCCATGTTGGTAGCGATCGTGATGGCGCCCGGCACGCCGGCCTGAGCCACGATATAGGCTTCCTGTTCGTGATAGCGCGCATTGAGAATCGCGAACACCTTCGCCTTCGAGGCGCCTTCGTCCCCCGAGTAGAGCGCCGAGAAGGCGTTGGGGTCGGTGAAGTCGTGCTGCTCCCAGCCCTGCTTGCGCAGCATCTCGGCGAGTTGCTCAGATTTCTCGATCGATGTGGTGCCGACCAGGACAGGCTGGCCGCGCTGCTTGCAATCCTCGATCAATGAAAGGATGGCGCGGTATTTCTCCGCCGCGGTACGGTACACCTCGTCATCATCATCCAGGCGGATGAGCGGCATGTTGGTCGGGATGTCGAGCACTTCGAGATTGTAGATGTCAAGGAATTCGTCCGCCTCGGTCAACGCCGTGCCGGTCATCCCGGCGAGCTTTTCGTACATGCGGAAATAGTTCTGGAACGTGATCGACGCGAGCGTCTGGTTCTCGGGCTGTACGGTCTGGTGTTCCTTCGCCTCGAGCGCCTGGTGAAGCCCCTCGGAATAGCGTCGTCCCGGCATCATACGGCCGGTGAACTCGTCGATGATGACGACCTCGCCGTTGCGCACAATATAGTCCTTGTCGCGCTGGAACAGCTTGTGGGCGCGCAGCGCCTGATTGACATGGTGCACAGTGGAGACGTTCTCCACGTCATAGAGCGAGTCTGATTTGAGGAGGTCTGCCTCCTTGAGCATGCGCTCCATTCTCTCCATCCCGACTTCAGTGAGATTGACGGTGCGCTGCTTCTCGTCCATCTCGTAGTCGACCTTGTCGAGCTTCGGGATAAAGGCATCGATGGTGTTGTAGAAATCCGAACGGTCCTCAAGCGGTCCGGAAATGATCAGCGGCGTCCGCGCCTCGTCGATCAGGATCGAGTCCACCTCGTCAACGATCGCGTAGATATGGCCGCGCTGGACCATGTCCTCCAGCCGGTACTTCATGTTGTCGCGCAGATAATCGAAGCCAAGCTCGTTATTGGTCCCGTAGGTCACGTCGCAGTCATAGGCGGCCTTGCGCTGGTTATCATCGAGCCCGTGCACGATGACCCCGACCGTCAGCCCAAGGAAGTTGTAAATCTGGCCCATCCATTCGGCGTCGCGGCGGGCGAGATAGTCATTGACCGTCACCACGTGCACGCCGCGGCCGGCAAGCGCGTTGAGATAGACCGGAAGGGTCGCCACCAGCGTCTTGCCCTCGCCGGTCTTCATTTCCGAAATACGGCCTTCGTGCAGCACCATGCCACCGATCAACTGCACATCGAAGTGGCGCTGGCCGAGGGTGCGCTTGGCGGCCTCGCGTACGGTGGCGAAGGCCGGCACCAGGATGTCGTCGAGTTCCTTCCCGTCTGCCAACTCTTGGCGGAACGCCTCGGTGCGCGCGCGCAGGGCGTCATCAGAGAGGCGTTCAAGTTCTTTTTCGAGGCGGTTGATCGCGTCGACGCGAGGCCGGTAGGAACGGATGCGCCTTTCGTTGGAAGAACCAAAAATTTTGCGGGCTACGGCGCCTAACATGCCGGAGTTCCTTTCTCGTCCGCTGCGGGGCGTGCCGCCTGACCACTGAACGCTCGACCGGCAATCGTCCTCAAAGCATTCGAATTGCGGTGTTTTTCGCGCGTCAGGGCGCGACTGCGAATGCCCCGATGAGCGGACCGGCAGGCTGTGGAGAGATAGGAGGGGGTAGGACTCTTGTCAATCGGCAGAGGCCCCTGATTGGCCGCAATCGCGCCTCCGTTGGCGCGTAAACAGCAACCTTCTGTTACTGATCACGTTATCGCGCAGACAGCAGCCGTCTGTTGCTAATGATGTCCGATTGGGCGAGTGTCGGGCTCCCCGCGTTGCTCGCGCCAATAATCAAGGATTTACATATGGCTTCTCCGCTCCGTTACCTTGCCTCGGTTTTGCCGGCCGTGGCACCGCGCCGCCTTCCGGCCATATGCGCGGTCAGCTTTGCGGCATTGATCGTCATGTCAGCCGTCGCGTTCGCGCAGGCGCCGGCGTCAGATCCCGTGGTCGCAAAGGTTGATGGCGTTGAAATCCGCCAAAGCGATCTCAACCTCGCCGAGGAGGACATTGGCCGGGACATGCCGGCGAATGACGAGGCCGGCAAGCGTGACTATCTCGTCAACTACCTCACCGACCTGCTGCTGATCGCCAAGGCGGCGGAAGCAAAGAAAATTCCCGATACTGCGGACTTCAAAAAGCGTCTCGCCTTCGTCCGCAACAAGGCATTGATGGAAACCGTGCTGGGGCAGGAATCCAAGGCCGCCGCGACCGAGCCGGCGTTGCGCAAGATTTACGAGGATGCCACCAAGAACATGGGCGGCCAGCAGGAAGTCCATGCTCGCCATATCCTGTTCAGGGTCAACGATCCGAACGATCAGGCAGCCAGCAAGGCCGCCGAGGACAAAGTGAAAAACACCATCGAGCGCATCAAGAAGGGCGAAGACTTCGCCACGCTCGCCAAGGCCCTCACCGAGGATCCGTCCGGCAAGCAGGACGGCGGTGACCTCGGCTACTTCACCCGCGACCAGATGGTGCCGGAATTTTCCGAGGTCGCCTTCAAGCTGGAAAAGGGCCAGGTCTCCGGACCGGTCAAGACCCCGTTCGGCTGGCACGTGCTCAAGGTTGAGGACAAGCGCATGCGCGAGCCGCCGCCTTTCGAAAACGTCCGCGGCGAGATCGAGCAATACGCGTCGCGCAAGGCGCAGGTGGATCTCGTCACCAAGCTACGCGCCGACGCCAAGATCGAGCGCCTCGACAAGCCCGCCGAGCCAAAGAAGTAACGGTCAGCGATCGGGGAAACGGGCGTCATAGTTACGCCGATTTTGCTTTTGGCTACAGCATCCGCCTCTTCCGTTGCGGGAGGGGCACATGAGCGTGGCTGTTCATGGCCCATGCCGGGGGAAAGGCCCCTGAGCTCCTGCCGAAGGACCCGCCAGGAGAGCGGACCAGCGCTGCGCCAGACGGTTGCGGCGTTAGAGGCGCTCCACTAAATTGGCGGCTGCGCGAGACGCGCAGGTTTGCAACCATTGGAGCATCTCCGTCATGCTGCAGAAGGTCAGTTTGATTCCCGCAACGCTCGCCCTGCTTGCCATCTTGTCGACAGCCGCGGAACCTGCCGACAATATCCAGCAGCCGACGGGTTATCGGCACTGGTTTCACGTCAACACGCTGATCGTCGACAAGGCGAGCCCGCTGTTCGAGGCGCTCGGCGGAATGCATAACATCTATGTCAACTCGGTGGGCGAGGCAGCGCTCAAAAAAGGCGGCCCTTACCCCAACCGGAGCGTATTCACGACCGACCTCCACGAGTTCACGGTGTCCGACGGGTCCTACGTGGAGGGCCCCCGCAAGGCGTTGGCGGTCATGGTGAAGGACTCGAAGAAATATGCATCGACCGGCGGCTGGGGCTTTCAGCTTTGGGCCGGCGGTGATCCGAAGAAGCCCATTGTGACGGATGCTGCCAAGCAATGCTTCGAGTGCCACGAGCCCAAAAAGGATCAGGATTACGTCTATTCCACGTACATTCCGTGAGGCCGGCGGCGCGGTTCAAGACGCAGTTCGGCTCGCAATGCTCAATATGGAGGACGCGGCATCCGCGAGCCGCCGTTCGACAAAATCCGCGGTGAAAATCGAGCAACGTCACCTGCCTATATACATGCAGTGATAGGATAGGCGCTATTGTTCAGGAACGGTGCGCGGTTTGGTCGGGTCGCCCACCTGGATGACGAGATACCTGAGCGTTTTATCGGGGCTCGGGTTGCGCGAGACCGCATGAAGCGCGCCCGGCGACTCATAAAACGATTCGCCGGACTTGAGTTGGCGCACTGGACCGTCGCCGATTTTGACCTCGTAGGTGCCTTCGAGGATATACCCGAAGGTGTGGTGACCCGGATGCCGATGCGCCGCGCTGCCATTGCCCGGATCGCGTTCAGTCACGCTGATGCGCATCTCGCGGCCGATGTCGGGCATGGGTTGTGTCATCACATCGATGCTTCTTTGGCCGGTCTGCGCTTGGGCGGTCGCCGGTTCCAGCATCTGCATTCGACCGACCAGCACCAGGTACGTTGAAAGCCCCGCTGATGCCGCCGCAAGACCGGCGACGGCAGCATGCGTCAGATAGCTTCGAATGTTGGGCATGGGATCCCCATTTGAATCGGCCGCTCGCGAGGAAATCATGATCCTACTCATCGTGGAGCGCCGCAAGGGCGTTTTTCTCTGATTGCGACTGAATAAGGAGAAATCCTCTGGTTGCCTCATAAGACATTCTACCAGCTCTACGTGGAATGGACTTCTCAGACTGCGTTAGCACTCTGCTCTCAGGTGGAGTGGTCTTGCTTTTCTGTTCAGCGTATTTGGCGGTACGCTTCCTAACTCCCCTGCTCTTGATGTGTTCAGAGCTAGACCTAGGGAGCTGACTTGCATCTGATTTAGTAGGAACCTTAGCCATGTTAGAACCCCATGGAGCTATTTCTTCTTCTTCTTCAATTCGTCATAGGGAAGTATCTCAACAGTGAAGTGGACCCCGTCGGTAGGACCACCGGGACCGCGTTCTTAATTGGAAATCTTGCCGTTCCGATCTCTTGATATCATGCTGCAAGGAAGTCTGTCTGCTGCTGTTGTTGGGGCTGCGGGCATGTGGGCAACGCTCTTGCGTTGTCCATCATGTCCACATCACCGGAACGTCGGTGGGCTCACGCACGACAGCGGCGCTTGACCCACGGCGGCTGTCCGCCCGGAGATCGAGTTGTAAGAGTCAGGGACACAATTTAGCACGCTTACTCTATCACCCGCTGGCGCGGTGGAGGAGCGTCTGTTACTCGATCGCGTCATCAGCGATCGCGAGCAGGGTCGGCGCACCGCGGCGGCGGGGATGACTATCATGTCATTGTCCTGACGCATTAGAGTCGCGCTTTGCCGCTCTGCCCGTTTCGTTAGAGCTGGGGCCGTTTGATAATAGTCAATGCGCAGCTCCCGCATACGTCGTACGAGCGGGGCCGTGGCGGTGCATGACGATGAGGCACTGAATAGGGCGTAAACCCAAGAGCAATTGTAGCTCTGCCGCTCCGCAGGCTTATATCCTAGTTGGGTGAGCAGCGACGCCTCGGCAAGTGGCCGGGGCGGCCGTTCACCCGGATAGCAGACCCAGCTAGAGGTGACTAATGGTGTGGATTGTTGGCGCGGTCTCTATGATCTTCCTTGGCATTGCGCTTCTGGTTAGTGGCTTGGTCGTGGACATGTTGGGCTATTCAATCGTGGGGGGGATCGTGGTTCTGGCTGGTATATTTTTGCTGGCCTCCATGAGGCGATCCCGGGGAAACAGGCCGCCTCTTTTTCGTTAGGCAGCTTGGGTGTTCTGCGGGGAGCCACGCAGCAGCTGCGCTGCCCGAGTAGCGTGAAAACTCGCGCCGTCTGATCATCAGCATCACCTCGCCGGTAGCTTCAATGAGAGCCGAGTTCGAGGTGCGCAAAAATTAGCATGGTCCATTGAAGTGAGGTAGGCCAGCCTTACGTGCCGCAAACGGAGGGGAAACGTCTCTTGTTGGCCCATCTCGTCATTGGCTGCCGGGCAGCGGGTTAGCGATCGGCGGGGAAGCGGACCGTGGCGCGGGCGTCAATCTGCCTGACGTTGAGGGCCGAAGAATCGCTCACATGATTTTAGGTTTGTGGGATGTTGGCAGGGGAGATGGGGGCGAGAATGCTTGACGTGATAGGAATAGGCTCGTATGATAATTCCTATCAGGATTGCCCGAAACTGGACGATTGCCACGGTACCCGCGTTTCATGGGTCCTGGACTTTCCCAACGAATGCCCGACCGCGGGAGCTCCTGCGGCGTGCTCTCTCATCCTCGTTTCAGTCCTGGAGTTGGCTACAGGCCCGTTGTGATGATTCCGGTCCCCACCTGCCCTTCTGTATCTATGGTAGGCACCCGCCGGCCATCGATCGACGCTGGGACGCGATGCGGCTTTGACATGAATCCGATCGATACGCAGATTCTCTGTTCCGGCAGACGGATTCCCTGCTCGGACCATATAAATTCCCTGCTTTCGTTTGAACTGGGAATCCGGCTGCAAGCGATTGACCGTTCATTGAATCTTGCGTCAATCGGATGTCAAAGACAGCAAAAGCAGGCGAAATTTTTGCAATTTCCCTGTTAAATTCCCTGCTCTCAGGGAATTGGCGACCGCATCGGCAGAATGCATTCTGTCGCGCCGTGCTGGGTGCGCCGATGGCGTCGGCGCCTTGAGCGAAGAGTGATAATTCAGCTGCCGTTCAAATCATCTCGAAACCACCTGGAGGATCCCCATGGCACCAGCGGTGTCTCCGCTTGCGCCCTCGAATTTTCCGGACATGCCGGAGATTGCCGGCGTCTGCATGGCGACCGGCGCCGCCGGAATTCGCTACCAGGGGCGCACCGACGTTTTGGTGGCCCTGCTCGACAAGGGCACCACGGTCGCGGGCGTGTTCACCAGATCGAAATGCCCATCGGCGGCGGTGGATTGGTGCCGCGACAAGATCAAGGCCGGCAAAGCCCGGATGCTCGTAGTCAACTCCGGCAACGCCAATGCCTTCACGGGCCGCACCGGCCGGGAAGCCGCCAGATACACGGCCGCGAGCGCCAGCCGGTCGACCAAATGCAAGCCGGGCGAGGTGCTTCTCGCCTCCACGGGCGTCATCGGCGAACCGCTCGATGCCCGCGCCTTCGACCGCGTGATGGATGATCTCGTAGCCGCCGCAAAGCCCGGCAACTTCGAAGCGGCCGCCAGGGCGATCATGACCACCGATACGTTTCCGAAGGGCGCAACCGAGACCGCCAAGCTCGGCGCCGCAACGGTCACGATCTGCGGTATCGCCAAGGGGGCCGGAATGATCGCGCCCGACATGGCGACCATGCTGTCCTTCGTGTTTACCGATGCGCCGATCGCAGCGTCGGCTTTGCAGGCACTGTTGGCGAAAGGCGTCCTTGACAGCTTCAATGCCGTGACGATCGACGGCGATACCTCGACCTCGGACACCCTGCTCGCCTTCGCGACCGGAGCGGCGGCCGCCCGTGGGGCGCCGATGATTTCGCGTGCGGCCGATCCGCGGCTTAAGGATTTCGCCAGGGCGCTCGATACGGTACTCAAGTCGTTGGCCGAACTGGTGGCGCGCGACGGCGAAGGTGCCCGCAAGCTCGTCGAGGTTATCGTCGAAGGCGCGGCCTCAGCCAAGTCGGCGCGACGCATTGCGATGTCGATCGCCAATTCGCCGCTGGTCAAGACGGCCATTGCCGGCGAGGACGCCAACTGGGGGCGCGTCGTCATGGCGGTCGGCAAGGCCGGGGAGCCGGCCGACCGCGACCGGCTGTCCATCTGGTTCAATGGAATTCGAGTCGCCCACAAGGGCACGCGCGATCCGGACTATGATGAAGCTGAGGTGTCCAGCGAAATGAAGAAGCAGGTCATCGAACTCAAGGTGGGATTGGGCATCGGTCGCGGCCGCGACCGGGTGCTCACCTGCGATCTCACCAAGGACTATGTCGCCATCAATGGCGACTACCGGTCGTGACTGTGATTTCCGTTAACTGCCCGTTAGCCATCGCGTAAGGGGCGAATGATGAAGTTACGATTCGAACGAATTCGGTCTGTCGAAGTTAACGATCTCCCGCCCATCATGGCGCCCGAAGGTTCGGCGGCGTGAAGCTCGTGTTGGTGGCCGCATGCGCGCTGATCGATGCCGACGGGCGGGTTTTGCTTGCGCAACGTCCAGCCGGACGCGCGATGGCCGGATTATGGGAGTTTCCAGGTGGAAAGGTGGAAGTGGGCGAGCGGCCGGAACAAACGATCCAGCGAGAGCTCAAGGAGGAATTGGGAATTACCGTGGAAGAGCTCTGTATCGCTCCGCTCACCTTCGCGAGCCACGGATATCCGGACTTCCATCTTCTCATGCCGCTTTATGTCTGCCGCCGATGGGAAGGCATCGTGACCCCGCGGGAGGGACAGAAACTTGCCTGGGTCAGAGCAAACCGTCTGCGGGATTATGAGATGCCGCCCGCTGACGTGCCGCTGATATCCCATCTCGCAGCGCTGTTGTGATTGCATTTCGTAAATTGCGGGACAGCATGATACGCCAATCGAATTCACAGCCTCACGCTGGCGCATGGCACAGCTTTCCCGCAGAGGAAGATGGTGCGACAGCCGTCGAATATGGGCTGATGGCAGCGCTGCTCGGCCTTGCGATCATGGGCACGATCAGCGCCACCGGCCAGGCGATTAAAACCTCGCTGTACGATCAGATCGGTGACACGCTGGCGAGCATGTCCAAATAGCTTCATCTCTCCGGCTTCTCTCCGGTAGAAATTTCAGTGGTGCCCAGCGCGTCGGCAAGCCTCGTAATGGCGGAGCCCGGCCGCAACGGCTGTTGCTGGCTATGGTGCGGTGACCAGCCCGACAGCCAGATGACATCGAAACTCGCCCGCACCTTGCCGTCCGGATCCGCAAAGCGCGCCGCGTAGATCTCCATGGCCCGCATCAGGGTGGCGCGGCGCAGCGGCACCCGGCGGCGCTCGACCAGCGGGTTCGCGGCCCCCATACGACGCAGATCGCGCAGCAGTGCGAACGGCGTCGCATAGCGTGCCGTGATACGATCGACGTCGGTTACCGGCAGCGCGAAGCCGGCCCGCTGCAACAGCCCGCCCATATCGCGCAGGTCCGCAAACGGCGCCACGCGGGGCGATACTCCACCGTCAAGTTCGCTCTCCGCCATCGCAAAGCTCTGGCGCAACTCGATGAGCGTGTCGCCGCCGAGGAGCGCGGCAAGAAACAGTCCATCCGGTTTCAAAGCGCGACGGATCTGCGCCAGCACACCCGGCAGATCATTGACCGCCTGCAAGGCAAGGGCAGACACGGCCAGATCAAGCGTATTGTCGGCAAACGGCAACGCCTCCTCGTCGGCGATGACACGCAATGCAACGGCTGCGGCGTGATCGCCCGACAGGTAGCGCGGCGCGTCGGTCATCTGGTCGAGCGCGATCATGGTTCCGATCGTGCCGTTGCGCAAAAGCGCCGCCCGCACCACGGCGGTCGGCGTGCCGATATCGACCGCAAGCTCGAACCGGCGCACGACCGCCCGGAGCCGGTCGGCAAAATCCTCCGCTACCCTATCCAGCAGAAACGTTTCAGCGCCGAGCCGCAGTCCCCGCTGGCGGCGCGCGCGCACCAGCGATCGATCGAATATAAGCGGAGGTGTCATCGCATCATCAGCCTGTTTACATCTGGCTCCGCTGTTAACGAGGCGTTAACCTCGAGGCATGTCCGAGACCGATTCTTCTGCTCCCCACGCGGACCAGCGGTCCATCGTCGCCCGAATAGCGCAATTCGGCCGCGCCACCCTGGGCATCGCGCTCGACACGGCACTGCCGCCCTTGTGTGCGTCCTGCCGCACGCCGCTCGGCAACGCCGGAGGGTTGTGTCCGACGTGCTGGTCGCGCGTATCCTTCATTGCGCCACCCTATTGCGAGCGCCTTGGCATCCCATTTACCTATGATCCGGGTCCCGGAATTCTTTCCATGGAGGCGATCGCCGATCCGCCGTCCTATGGACGGGCGCGCGCCGTCGTGCGCTATGAAGACGTCGCCCGCGATCTCGTTCACCGGCTTAAATATGGCGATCGCCTCGACCTCGCCACCTCGATGGGACGGTGGATGGCACGCGCCGGCCGGGAACTGCTTGAGGACGCAGACGCGCTCGTGCCGGTACCGCTGCACTGGAGGAGGCTGTGGGGGCGGCGGTTTAATCAGGCGGCGGCACTGGCCAAGGCGGCGGCTTCACAGAGCGGAGTCCCGGTTCTTACCGGGATCCTCAGGCGCATTCGCGCGACCCCTCAGCAGGTTGGATTATCGCGCAGCGCACGAGCCGACAACGTCCAGGGCGCATTTGCCGTAACGCAGGACGGCAAGGCCGCGGTTCATGGTAAGCGGCTCGTCCTGGTCGATGATGTGCTGACCTCAGGCGCGACCGTCGACGCCTGCGCGAGAACGCTGCTGCGTGCTGGTGCTCGCAATGTAGACGTGCTTGTGTTTGCTCGGGTTGTCGCGCTGGCGCGCGTTCCCATATAGTGAGTGAGGGCCGCCGCAGCGGCCACAAAGGCTAATGAGAATGGCGCCCGTTGTCGTCTACACAACCCCCTACTGTTCTTATTGCATCTCCGCGAAAGCTCTGCTCCGGCACAAGGGCGTTGAATTCACCGAAATTAACGTAGCGGGCGCCCCCGAGCGGCGCGCCGAAATGGTGAAGCGCGCCAACGGGCTTACCACGGTGCCGCAAATTTTCATTGGATCGAACCACGTCGGCGGCTGCGACGAGCTTCATGCCCTCGACGGAGCCGGCAAGCTCGATCCGCTGTTAGCCGGTTGAAAACGAGAGGCCTATGACGACAGCTGCTGCCACTTTCCGGGTCGCCCTCATCCAGATGCGTTCCGGTCGCACGCCGGCCGCCAATGTTGATGCAGCGGCGAAGCTTATCTGCGAGGCGAAGGCGGGCGGTGCCGACTATGTGCAGACGCCCGAGATGACGAACATCCTGGAGGCCCGGCGCGATGCCCTGATGGCAGCAATCAAGCCAGAAGATGAGGATCCCTCGCTTGCTGCATTTCGCGATCTCGCGCGGCTGCACGGGCTATGGCTCCACGTGGGCTCGCTTGCCCTGAAGGTTTCGCCGGATCGGGCCGTGAACCGCGGTTTTTTGATCGACCCGCAGGGTGAGATCGCGGCACGTTACGATAAGATCCACATGTTCGACGTCGACCTCGCCAATGGCGAGAGCTATCGAGAGTCGCGCAGTTACGTGCCTGGCGAACATGCGGTGACAGCTGATCTGCCGTGGGGCCGGCTCGGTCTCTCGATCTGCTATGACCTGCGTTTTCCGGCGCTTTACCGCGCACTCGCAGAGGCCGGCAGCATGTTTCTGGCGATTCCTTCATCGTTCACTAAGCAGACTGGCGAAGCCCATTGGCACGTGCTCAACCGCGCGCGCGCGATCGAGAATGGCTGCTATATTTTTGCGGCGGCGCAGGGCGGCAGCCATGAGAACGGCCGCGACACGTTCGGCCACTCGATGGTGATCGACCCTTGGGGTCGCGTGCTCGCCGAGGGGGACGTGGAACCCGCAGTCGTAATGGCGGCGGTGGATCCGGCTGCGGTCGACGCCGCCCGCGCCCGCATTCCCTCGCTCCAACACGGCAGGCGCTTCGAGATGATCGTGCCGATGGCGAAGCCGGCGCATCTCCACGTTGTATGAGTGCTTCGATATGATCAGGTACACGCTCGTCTGCAGCAAACGACACGAATTCGAAAGCTGGTTCACGAATTCGGCCGCCTATGACAAGCAGGCAAAACGCGGCCTCATTACGTGTCCTTTGTGCGGCAGTGCAAAGGTCGAAAAGGCTCTGATGACCCCCCGCCTCGCCCGCGTTGATACAGTTTCGAGCCGAAAGGAGGTGCCGGCGCCACAAGCGGCCCCGTCGCCCACGGAGGCTGCGCCCGCCGTGCAGACTTCGACGCCGGTCGCCATGATCTCGCCGCACGAGCGGGAGTTCCGTCGGAAGCTTCGCGAGCTGCGCGACCATCTTGTCAAAAACGCCGAGAACGTCGGGCCGCGATTTCCCGAGGAAGCCCGCAAGATGCACTACGGCGAGGCCGAGCATCGCTCGATCTACGGCATTGCGTCGCCCGAAGACGCCAAGGAATTACACGAGGAAGGCATCGAGTTCTCGCCGCTTCCCGTGCTGCCGGACGAGCGCAATTAGAGCTCAGTCGTGTAGGATGGGTTGAGCAGAGCGAAATCCATCCTGGGCCTAATCTTGTTGCCCGGCCGCTGATCGGTTTCGCTGCGCTTAGCCCATCCTACATATGCGTACGCGTCCCCATCCGAATCGCTCAATACGCCCAGATCAGCAGCACAACACCGATCACGATCACGACGATACCGGTGCCTTCCCGCGGCGACACCGGCTGCCGGAACACGAAATGCGAGATCGCCTGCGCGAACAGCACCTCGACCAACGCGAGGGTTCGCACGCTGGCGGCGGTCGCCAGCGCGAAGGCCAGGAACCAGAACTGCGAAGCGAGCGCGCCCATGAATCCGGCGAACAGCGAAGGCCGCCAGGCCCTAGCGATCGCCCCCAACACTGCACGATCACGCAAGGCGAGATAGAGCGTCATCAGCGCCGCCTGGAGCACCAGGCCGGCCACCATCGTAAATGTCGCCGCCATGACGTAGCTCGGGTCGTGCAGACTGAGAATGGCGCCACGAAATCCGATGGCTGACAAGGCAAAGCATGCACCGGCCGATAGCCCGAGCACAGTCGATCGCCATCCACCAACTGATACGCTACCCAAAGTGCCGGCCTTCAGCGACATCACGACGACGCCGGTGGTCGCAATGACGATGGCGGCCGCCATCATGGGCGTTACGGCGTCACCCAGAAACAGGAGGCCAAACAGGGCCACCTGCACGGGCTCGGTCTTGATATATGCGATGGCGACCACAAAGGATCGCTCCTCCATGGCAGCCAACATGAGCGCGGTGGCGCCGACCTGGGCGAGAGCGCCGTCGAGAAGCCATGGCCAGAAGCTCGTTGAGGGGCGCGGCAGCGTCCCGCCGGTCGCAAGCAGCGCCAGCAGGAAGATCAACGCAAACGGGCAGCCGAACAGGAACCGCACGTGGGTTGCCCCGACAGTACCCAGCTTGCCGGTCAGCTCCCGTTGGGCGGCGTTGCGCACAGTTTGGGCCGCCGCCGCGATCAGTGTGAAGACAGCCCAAAGCCAGCTTGAATCGATCACCTTGGATCCGCCGGCGCCTTTTCAGCCGTCAGCACGTAGTTCACATCCATGTCGGACGACAGCCGCCATTCATCGATCAAAGGATTGTAGATCACGCCGGTTTCGGCGGTGACCTGCAGACCGGCGTGCACCACGGCGATTTCGAGCTCATTGGGGGTGACGAACTTATCCCATTGGTGCGTGCCCCGAGGCAGCCAGCGCAGCACGTATTCGGCACCCACAATGGCAAGCGCAAAGCTCTTGATGGTGCGGTTGATGGTCGCCGCCACCATCAGGCCGCCAGGCTTCACCATATCGGCGCAACGGCGCACGAACCGACCAACATCAGTGACGTGCTCGACCACCTCCATGGCCAACACCATGTCGAAGTGCTCGCCGGCTTCGGCGAGCGCTTCGACGGCAGTCACCCGATAGTCGACCGTAAGGCCGCTATGGTCCGCATGGAGCTTCGCAGCCGCGATGTTGTCGGGCGACGGATCAGCCCCGACCATCGTGGCACCAAGGCGTGCGAGCGGCTCACACAGGATGCCGCCACCACAGCCGATGTCGAGAACACGGACGCCTGCGAGGCAGGGTGGGCGCCGGGCGTCGCGGCCGAACTGCCGGCATGCGGTGTCACGGATATAGGCGAGGCGAACCGGGTTGAATTTGTGCAGCACCGCCATCTTGCCACGGGGATCCCACCACTCGCCTGCGAGGCGGGAGAAACGGCCGACTTCCGCGGTATCGACGGTGGCGTCGGTGAAGACGTCTGAACGCATCGTTTTATCCGACATGTTAACGATTTTCGCCTTGTGAGGAAAAGGACCGCATTCGCGGAGATAAGCGCTGCGGTTGCGGCAACGTTACCTCGCCGTTATGTATACGCGCCATCTTGCGTCGGCGCTTGCGCAAATTCGCCACGTCCCGACAGGAGGATTTGAGTTTTCATCATGGCTCGACTGGTCATGAAGTTCGGCGGCACCTCAGTGGCCGATATCGAACGGATCCGCAACGCGGCCCGCCACGTCAAGCGCGAGTTTGACGCCGGTCATGAGGTCGCCGTTGTGGTCTCGGCCATGTCAGGGGCGACCAACCGGCTTGTGGAATGGTGCCGCGAAACATCGGCCCTGCATGATTCGCGCGAATACGATACCGTGGTGGCGTCCGGCGAACAGGTCACGTCGGGTTTGCTTGCCATCGCGCTGCAAGCGATCGGGATCGCTGCGCGCTCGTGGCAGGGCTGGCAATTGCCGATCGTCACGTCCGACGCCCACGCGTCCGCTCGCATCCTCGACGTCAATGGCGACGAACTGATCAAGCGTATTCGCGAACGCAAGGAGGTCGCGGTCATTTCCGGGTTCCAGGGAATTCACCCGGATACCGGGCGAGTGACCACGCTGGGCCGCGGCGGCTCCGACACGTCGGCGGTGGCGATCGCGGCGGCCATCAAGGCCGACCGTTGCGATATCTACACCGATGTCGACGGTGTCTATACGACCGACCCGCGCGTGGTCCCTAAGGCGCGCCGGCTTGATCGAATCGCATTCGAAGAAATGCTTGAACTTGCTTCGCTGGGAGCCAAGGTGCTTCAAGTGCGCTCGGTCGAACTCGGCATGGTCCGCCGGGTGAGCATATTCGTGAGATCGAGCTTCGATCCGCCGGAAAGCATCGATCCGCACAAGAACCCGCCCGGAACCTTGATTTGCGATGAGGAGGACATCGTGGAACAGCAGGTTGTTACCGGAATCGCATTCTCCAAGGACGAAGCGCAGATTTCGATCCGCAATGTCCAGGACAAGCCCGGCGTCGCAGCCAACATTTTCGGCCCTCTGGCTGACGCCAACATCAATGTAGACATGATCGTCCAGAACGTGTCGGCGGATGGCGCTACCACCGACCTCACGTTTACGGTGCCGGCCGCCGACTTCGAGCGTGCCAAGGACACGATATCCAATGCAAGAGCGCAGATCGGCTATGCACGCCTCGACGGCGCAACGGACGTCACCAAAATTTCGGTTATCGGCATCGGGATGCGCAGCCATGCGGGCGTCGCGGCCAGGGCATTTCGGTCTCTGGCCGACCGCGGTATAAATATTCGCGCCATTACGACTTCGGAAATCAAGTTTTCCCTGCTGATTGACGCGGCCTACACGGAATTGGCAGTCCGAACTCTGCACTCATTGTACGGACTCGATAAATCATAGGTTATGATGCATCGCAACATCGCCTTTCACCTTGCGGCGCGCACATTTCATTCGCTATAGCCTTATCGGGGCGGCGCTGACGGAGCGTGCGTCATTTCCTATTTCACGTGAGCCTGGTTAGGGGCGAGCCCGGCTTGGATATTCGGCCTGAGGGACCTCACGCCATGCGCGGCGCGCTGGGCGGTCCGCGTGTGCTGCTGCGCCGGCTTCGCGAAGTGATGGCGGAACCGGTCAGCGCGCAGGAACGCCTCGACAAGATCGTGGTGCTGATCGCTGCCAACATGGTGGCGGAGGTGTGCTCCGTCTACGTGTTGCGGGTCGATGCCACCCTTGAACTCTATGCCACCGAGGGCCTCAACCGGGAGGCCGTCCACCAGACCGTGATGCGATCCGACGAGGGCCTGGTTGGCTTGGTGGCGAGCGAAGCCAATGCCATCAACCTGTCGGATGCTCAGGCGCATCCGGCCTACGCTTATCGGCCGGAAACCGGCGAAGAAATCTACCACTCTTTCCTGGGCGTTCCGATCTTGCGCGCTGGCAACACCCTCGGTGTGCTGGTGGTGCAGAACCGTGCCCGCCGGACGTATTCGGAGGAAGAGGTCGAGGCGCTCCAGACCACCGCGATGGTGCTGGCCGAAATGATCGCGTCGGGCGAGCTTTCAGCGCTTGCTCAGCCGGGCGCCGAACCCGCTGTGCGCCACAGCCTCCGGCTTCAAGGCTCCGTGCTCAATGACGGCATTGCGCTCGGTCACGTGGTGCTGCACGAGCCGCGTGTCGTCATCACGAATTTTATCGCCGACGATGTGTCGAAGGAGCGCGCTCGCCTGGAGAGCGCGATCACGGCACTGCGCGCCGACCTCGACGCCATGCTCGAGCACGGGGATGTGGCGGAGGGTGGCGAGCACCGCGAAGTACTCGAAGCGTATCGCATGTTCGCCCATGACCGTGGGTGGGTGCACAAGCTTGAGGAAGCCGTCCTGACCGGCCTCACCGCCGAGGCCGCCGTGGAACGGGTGCAGTCCGACACCCGGGCCCGCATGCTGCGCCAGACGGACCCTTATCTGCGCGAACGTCTGCACGATCTCGATGATCTCGCAAATCGCCTGTTGCGGCGACTGCTCGGCCACGAGCGTGCGCCCGCCCATGCGCACCTGCCGGAAAATGCCGTCATCGTGGCGCGCTCGATGGGACCCGCTGCGCTGCTCGACTACGATCGCAAGCGCTTGCGTGCCCTTGTACTGGAGGAAGGTGGGCCAACCTCCCATGTGGCGATTATCGCTCGCGCCCTCGGCATTGCTGCAGTCGGTGAGGTCAACAACGCGATCGGCCTCGTTGATTCAGGCGACGCTATCATCGTGGATGGGACCACGGGCGAGGTGCATCTCCGTCCATCACCCGATCTCGAAGCCTCTTATGTGGAGCGGGTGCGGGTGCGGGCGCGCCGTCAGCAACAGTATCTGGCGCTGCGCGACAAGCCGTGCGTGACGCGAGACGGCGCCGAAATCTCGCTGTTCCTTAATGCCGGCCTGCTTGTCGATCTGCCGCATATTGGTGAAACCGGTGCCGCCGGAATCGGGTTATTCCGTACCGAACTGCAGTTCATGGTGGCCGCTCAGTTTCCCCGCACCGGCGAGCAGCTTTCGCTCTATCGCTCGGTGCTTGATGCCGCTGCGGGCCGTCCGGTCACTTTCCGAACCCTGGATGTCGGCGGCGACAAGGTGCTGCCGTATATGCGCAATGTGGAGGAAGAAAATCCCGCCCTCGGCTGGCGCGCCATCAGACTCGGACTCGATCGTCCCGCGTTGTTGCGCAGCCAGATTCGAGCCTTGTTGCGCGCCGCCTCCGGGCGGGACCTCAGATTGATGTTCCCGATGGTCGCGACCGTGCATGAGTTCGATGAAGCCAGAGATCTCGTGGAGCGGGAATTGACGTATTTGCGCCGACACAATCATAAACTTCCCGAGCGCGTCGAGGTCGGCACCATGCTGGAAGTGCCGTCATTGCTCTATCAACTCGACGAGCTACTCGATCGGGTGGATTTTCTATCGGTCGGCTCGAACGATCTCGCCCAGTTCCTGTTTGCCGCCGACCGCGGCAATCCGCGTGTCAGCACGCGATTTGACGAACTGTCGATCCCGATGCTGCGTGCCTTGAAGGAGATTGCGGCACGTGGTGAAGCCCACGGCAAACCCGTAACGCTGTGCGGCGAGATGGCTTCGAAGACCGTTGGTGCGCTCGCCCTGCTCGCGCTTGGATACCGGAAATTGTCGCTCGTCCCTTCTGCGGTCGGTCCCGTCAAGGCGATGGCGTTGGAGCTCAATGCCGGCAAGGCGGGCATGCTGGTCGATTCGCTGATCGCGCGCAAAAACAACGCCCGTTCGCTTCGCGAGAAGCTGATCGCTTTCGCGGAAGCCGAAGGCATTCCGTTGTAACCCACACGGTTTCGATGCTGCCCGACGCGAAACTCGACATTATGCTGGCGCGCCACGCGTCATTGGAAGCGGAACTCTCCCGGCCGCTGGGTGCCGACCCATACGTGAAGCTCACCCGGGAACTCGCCGAGATCGCCCCGGTGGTGGAAAAGGTGAAGGCGTATCGGAGCGCCGTCGCCGATCTCGCCGATCTCGATGCGATCATCGCCGATCCGGCGACCGAGCCGGACCTGCGCGCCGTCGCGGCCGAGGAGAAACCCGTTCTCGAAGCCCGGCGGGTTGCGCTCGAGCACGATATCCGGCTGGCGCTTATCCCCAAGGACGCGATGGACGGCAAGAACGTCATCCTGGAAATTCGCGCCGGCACCGGCGGCGACGAGGCCGCGCTGTTCGCCGGGGACCTGTTCCGGATGTACGAGCGCTATGCGGCGAAACATGGCTGGAAGACCGAGATCCTGTCCGCGAGTGAAGGCACCAAGGGCGGCTTTAAGGAGATCATTGCCGAGATCAACGGACGCGGCGCATTCGCGCGTCTGAAATTCGAATCCGGTGCGCATCGCGTCCAGCGCGTGCCTGACACAGAGGCCTCGGGCAGGATTCATACTTCGGCCGCCACCGTCGCGGTGCTGCCCGAGGTCGAGGACGTCGATGTCGGCATCGACGACAAGGACCTGCGTATCGAGACGATGCGGTCGCAGGGCGCCGGCGGCCAGCACGTCAACAAGACCGAGTCCGCGATACGCATTACCCACCTGCCGTCAGGCATCGTGGTGATGATGCAGGAGGAGCGGTCCCAGCATCGTAACCGGGCCAAGGCCATGGGTCTGCTTCGCGCCAAACTCTATGACGCGGAGCGGCAGCGCCTCGACGCTGCACGCGCGGCCGAACGTCGCGGCCAGGTTGGCACTGGCGATCGCTCGGAGCGTATCCGCACCTACAATTTCCCTCAGGGACGCGTCACGGATCACCGTATCAACCTCACGCTTTACAAGCTGCCCCAGGTCATCGAAGGCGAGGCATTGGATGAGATCATCGACGCCCTGGTGACGGAGCACCAAGCCTCGCTGTTGGCCGCGCAGGACCGAGCTCAGGCCGGCACGCGCGCGTGAGCAGCGCGGCACTCAGCGTCAACGGGCTGCGGCGCGACATCGCACGCCGGTTCCGTGATCACGGAATAGACACCCCGGATCTCGATGCCCGTATCCTGGTCGGCCATGCGCTCGGGCTCAGTCACACCGCTCTCATGTGCGCGGGAGATCGACGGCTCCAGGCCGCCGAGATCGCTAGGATCGAGATGCTTGCTGTGCGGCGGCTTGCCCGCGAGCCGGTCGCACGCATCACCGGTATCAAGGAATTCTGGGGGCTGCCGCTCAAGGTTACGCCTGCCGTGCTGGTGCCGCGTCCGGAAACCGAGACCGTAATCGAGCAGGCGCTCGCAACGCTCGACCAAACAGGCGCGCGCTCAGGCGCTTTACGCATCGCCGACCTCGGCGTCGGCTCGGGCGCCATTATGATTGCGCTACTGACCGAATTGTCAGACGCGTGCGCGATCGGGACAGATCTCGATCCTGCAGCCCTCGCGGTTGCACGCGAGAATGCACGACGTCTAGGCGTTGCGACGCGCGCCGGATTTGTCGCCTGCAATTTCGGCGCTGGGCTGGCGCCCGGCTACGACCTCGTCGTCACCAATCCTCCCTACATTCGCACTGACGAAATCGCCAAACTCGAACCGGAGGTGGGCGAATTTGATCCTCGCCGCGCACTCGACGGCGGCCTTGATGGCGTTGCGGCCTACCGCACTATCGCGGTCGACGGACAACGCATCCTTGCTCCAGGCGCGCATCTGATAGCCGAAATCGGCAAGGGGCAGAGTGATGCCGTCGTGGCGTTGTTCGGCGCTGCAGGTTTTGGTAGCATGAAGATCGTACCGGACCTCGCCGGTATACCGAGGGTCGTAGTGGCAAGCCGTAACCCATGACCCTGGCGCGGAGTGCGGTCGCAAAAAAGCAGAAAAAAATACTTGGATTATCGGCCAAGACCGACTACCTTTGAGGCACGGAATCGACCTAAGTTTAATTGATGCCACATAGACGGCCTGGAGCTCGGCTCGGCGAGGCGGTGGGCGTCAACTGAGACGGGTGCCGGAAATCTATATGGCTGGTTGCCGGTTCCTCTTTCGATGGCGGAAGTCTCGAATTCGAGATACTTGAAATCGAGAAACTTGGGTTGGAGATGCTTCATCGGTTGAGCGCATTGCCGCGGTTTGCAATGGTCTCGCGGCAGTCGTGATGGAAGGTGGGCAACGCCGCGCTTATGCCGCGGGCAAGGTCTAAGCTGCGACTAATACCTATTATGCTGGCGTTCCTAGCCGAATGCCGGGGTTGCTCTTGCTTGAACGCGAGAGCTTTGGGGCTGGCTGCCATTCTTTCGGGAATACGGCCGGGATGTGAGGCAACAGGCGGCGCAGCCGCCTAAACCAAGGATTGGCAAAGACGCTAGCCATGAGAAACCAACAAAACAAGCGTATGCGGGGGCGTAACCGCAAGAGTCACAATCCGCTCACGCGGGTGTACGAATCAAACGGGCCGGATGTCAAAATACGCGGCACCGCGTCCCATGTTGCGGAGAAGTATCTGCAACTTGCGCGTGATGCGCAATCTGCGGGAGATCCGGTTTCCGCCGAGAACTACCTCCAGCACGCTGAGCATTATTTCCGCCTGATTGCCGCGGCGCAGGAACAGTTCCGGCAGGCCACGCCCTTCTATCGCGGTGAAGCCGGCATGGATGGGCGAGACGAGCCGCGAGACGACATCAGCGACGACGGGGATGACGAGCCGGCCGGGCTGCCAGGAGCCGGCGAGCAACCGTCCTTCGGTCCTCGGGACCCGCAGCCCTATTTGCCTCGCGACGCGCAGTTCTTCCAGCCTCGCGAGCAGCAAACTTTCGGTGGTCGCCATTCCCAGCATGGTGCATCCAGGGCTAGCGATGACGACGGCAATGTGGAGCGCCTGCCTTCCTTCATCACTGGCGGCGCGCCGGCACCGCAAATCGCACCACAGCCGGCGCACCAGGGTTACGGTCAGAATGGCTTCGAGGGGCAGAGCGACCGTTTCCCGCTACATCGACGGCGCCGGCGTCATCGCGGTCCGCGCGGCGATTTGGCGCAAGGGGGACAGGGCGATAGCGACGATCTTCCGCAAAGTCCGCGCCAGAGCGGGGATTAATTCCGGCTCCAGAATACGGCCTGCGATCGGATCGGGTGAAGTGCCGGCGACGGATTGCCAAAAGGCGCATTCTGCAGCCGCCGGGGCGCGTGGCCGGCGTCACGCGCTCCGGGCAGCGCCACCGGGAGACGGCGCCAAGACAGGATCCAGCACGGGCTTAAGGGCTGGCACCAGCTTCTTCTTCTGAACCGGAACGGCGCGGTAGACTTGCTTGGTCGCCTCGACGAGATGCACCCCCGCAAACGGAGCCGATACGGTCGCGCCGGTGCGTTCCCAGGCGAATGCCGAACGCAGAAACCAGCGGCGATCAATCGGCGGCACATACAGCGCATCGCCCCATGCGGTCGGCGTGAACCACGTCTCCCGCAACAGGTGTGTGATCTGTGAGCGTGAATAGGGTCGCCCGTAACCGAATGGCGTTGTGTCCATGCGGGCCCACAGGCCACGCCGATTGGGTACCACCGCGAGTATTCGGCCTCCGGCCGCCAGCACGCGCCATACCTCGCGCAGCAGCGCAGCAACGTCGTGGCTCGATTCAAGGGCGTGCACCAGGAGGATGCGATCAACCGCCGCATCGGGAAGCGGCAGTTCACATTCGTCAACCAGGGCGGTGAGCGTCGGTCGCGCCGAGGGCCATTTCACCACGCCCTGGGCCGCGGGCATGAAGGCGAGGCAGCGCTCAGCCTCCTCGCGAAACAGGCCGAGATATGGCGTCGAATAGCCAATGCCGAGCACCCGCAGCCCGGTGCACCCGGTCCACAGCCGGCGAACGCCGCGCCCAATGAAACGTCGCGCCACGGTGCCGAGCGGATGAGCGTAAAAATTGCGCAGATCGACGACGTCCATGCGATAAGATACCACGAGCGCCGAGGAAGGCCGAAAGGTGCACGGCTAACCCCCGCCAAGCTACAGATTTTCGTCAACAAATAGTGGCTGTCCCCATGAATACCAGAAGCGATGCGCTCTCGAACGCCGAGACACGGCTGTTTCTCTGCCTCAAGGACAATTACGGCGTCCTCGTCCACGATCCGGCGAGCGGCGCCACCGCGACCATCGACGCGCCAGAAGGAGCGCCCGTCGAGGCAGCATTGACTGAGTCCGGCTGGAACTTGTCCGACATTCTGGTCACTCATCATCACGGCGACCACACCGCCGGAATCGCCGAATTGAAACGGCGCCACCGCGCCCGGGTCGTGGCGCCCCGCGGGGAGGCGGCGAAGATCCCGGATGTGGACGAGACCGTCAGCGAAGGGGACACCGTCATGGTCGGGACGCTGGCGGCCCGCGTCATCGAGACGCCCGGGCATACGCTCGGCCAGATCAACTATTTTTTCCCAGACGCCAAGTTGCTGTTTGCGGGCGACACCTTGTTCTCGATCGGCTGCGGGCGGGTGATCGAAGGTGCTCCCGACATGATGTGGCAGTCGCTGCTCAAGCTGCGGGCGTTGCCGGACGATACGAAGTTGTTTTGCGGCCACGAATACACGGCTGCCAACATTCGCTTCGCGTTGACCATCGAGCCGAACAATCCGGCGTTGGCGGCGCGCGCCGCCGAAGTCAAACGCCAGATCGCGGCCGGCGCGCCGACCATCCCGACGCTCATGGGCGAAGAGAAACGCGCCAACGTGTTCTTGCGCGCCGACGATCCTGCTGTCGCAGCGGCCGTCGGTCTTGCGGGCAAACCGCCGGCGGAGGTATTCGCCGAGGTGCGGGCGCGCAAGAACAGGTTCTGAAGGAGTTGTGCGGGACTCCCCTGAAGGTTTGAAGACCTGCCTCTCCCTCTCGAGTCGGGGCCGGTCTTGTCCCCGGCTACCTCGATTGCGATGCCCCGTGTTCAAGAATTCGGGGTCGCCGGGACAAGCCCGGCGACGACGGGTAAATTGATTCAAAGCGAACGAAAATCCGCCCCACTGCCTCGGCTGAATAGAAAAAGATCGACGCGCCCGGCTGGCCTTAATGACTGCCGCCTAGATCATCGAACTTCTCGACCTTAAACCCCATCCCGAAGGCGGCCATTTCCGTGAGACGTTCCGGGATGAGGCCTTCGACCACCGTGCCCGGGGCGGGAAGGAGCGCGCCGCGTCTACGTCGATCTATTTTCTCCTGGCGCGCGGTGAGCGCTCGCATTGGCATCGGATCGATGCAGCCGAAGTCTGGCATTACTACGCGGGTGCGCCCTTGGCTTTGGAAGTTGCCGACACGAATCCGGGGCCGATCCGCCGTATCCGCCTTGGCATTGACCTTTCGGCCGGAGAGCGCCCTCAAGCGGTGGTGCCACGTCGGGTCTGGCAAGCCGCCGAGAGCCTTGGCGACTGGACGCTGGTCGGCTGTACCGTGGCGCCGGGAGTCGAATTCACCGGCTTCGAGTTGGCACCTTACGGATGGGCACCGCCACGATAGCGATGCGATATGGGAAACCATCGGTGCCGGTGCGCTTGTTGATGGTACCTTGCATCGGGTACGGGAGAAGGTAAGGACGACGTGCCGTCGGCATGTGAATTGCATCAGATGTCTGGCAGAAACGCCCACCGATGAAGCGCCAACAAGGAGTCCCCTGCCGTGAACCGCAGCGACCTCACCGAAAAAATCCTCGATATCAAGCGCGAGAAGGGCTGGACGTGGAAGCACATCTGCGAACAGATCGGCGGGATGTCGCCGGTACTGATCGCGGGCGCACTGCTCGGGCAGATGAAATTGACCAAGCCGCAAGCCGCCAAAGCGGCCGAGCTGTTCGGATTGAGCAACATCGAGCAGGCGATGCTCAACGAGGTTCCCCACCGCGGCACGCCGATGCCGCCGACCGATCCACTGATCTACCGGTTCTACGAGCTGGTGATGGTGAACGGCCCGGCGTGGAAGGCGTTGATGGAGGAAGAATTCGGCGACGGCATTATGTCCGCGATCGATTTCGACCTGCAAATGGAACGCCAGCCGGATCCGCGTGGCGACCGCGTCAAGATCACCATGTCGGGCAAGTTCCTGCCGTACAAATACTACGGCGCGAGCGGCAATGTTCCGCAATACGGGTATAAGGAGGAGTGAGTGGGGAGAGGGCGTCCGTCCTGTCGCCGCCCATGCAATATTAAAACCACGGCTCGTCGTAGACTGGCTCGCCATCGATCAGCAGGCGCTTGATCGCGGCGCGCCCCGTCGGCACAACGGCTGCGACGACCGTAAGCTTGCGTTGGTTGCGGGCGCTTTCAACCCAACTTCGCGTGCCTTCCTCCTCAGGGACGAAATAGCGCTCAATGCCATAGTGCACTTGCAGTATGCCGCAGAAGGTGCGGCCATCCTTGCCGCAATCGGTCCCGCTGACGACGCGGCCGCGGATCAGCACCTCGGGGCTCACCACATCGACAGGAGCCGCATGCACCGAAATCGCCTCATGGAAGCCGTCGCGGTTGGGCGCGAGCTTTACGAAGACCGGCGTACCCTGTCCGGCTGAGCGCTCATCCTTCAGCGCATCAGCCGGCACACTCGAAATGTCGTAGCTTAGAGCCATGTAGTCGCCACGCAGGAAATCGCGCGGATCAAGGGGGCGGGTCCGCAAGGTAATCTCGGCTCCGGTGCG